>JBLHZD010000222.1:0-7189 GCA_047631095.1 Alphaproteobacteria bacterium | reverse complement strand
GCCATCCTCTTCACGACGCTCAAACCATATGCGGATGGAAAGGTCAGGTTCAATTTTCTTCAGATTTGTGATCTTCGTTTTACCGGCGAGGGCGCCGATATTCTGGAAGGCGTCGACAACGCCGATGACAAAGCCGTGGGATTTACCGCGTAAGTTATTAAACGCGTCTTTCCACATTCCGATGCTGACGCCTGCTGAGGCGCCGCCCCCGGCGCTGACGCCCAAAGCGCCGCTGGAATATCACTTGGAATCCTTTTGTCCTTTCGCGTGATCGGCGCATCGGAACGCAGCGCCGACCTCGCCCTCCACGCTGACGACCACGCCAGCCTCGCCGCCAACGCCAACCGTCCAGCTGTCATAGTTCTTACCAAGGCATAAATTATTGTCGGGCATGGAATTGGCGGCGTCAGAATCTTCGCTACGAACCCGTTGTTTAAGCTTACTGTCCTTGTTGACATTCATCGCCATGGTTAGGGCAGGGAGCACGTCGGCGCTCATCTTCTTTAATTCCGCCATCGCCGCGCGGCGGGTCAGTTCTTCAACGCTCGCTTTACAAATGCCATTCAACCCACG
This sequence comes from Alphaproteobacteria bacterium, assembly GCA_047631095.1. Lineage (GTDB taxonomy): Bacteria > Pseudomonadota > Alphaproteobacteria > UBA8366 > JABJJH01. The sequence goes on along the minus strand of JBLHZD010000222.1, from coordinate 6,616 downwards.
TTTCAGGCCCTTTTTGCAGGCCGCCCCTTTGTCAGTGATCTTGCAGGCGCGTTCGCCTTCACTGCCACAACTGGCGCATACGCCTTTCCGCTCGGTTGAACCCACGGCGCATTGTGGCGCGGCTTTAAGGGCGCGACAGGCCAGTTGACCGACCCCGCCGCAGGGTTTGCAAATATTGGCGCGATTTGGGCTGTAGTCGCCTCTGCAGGGAAAGCCCTTGGCGAGTTTTGGGCAGGCTCGTTCGTTTGGACCGCCGCATGATTGGCAAAGGCCGCTAATATTTTTTAGGCCGCTGTTACAGCGTGCGCCTGTTTTTAGCGCGCGACAGGCTTTTTGTCCGGCGCCGCCGCACGGTTTGCAAATATTTTGAGTATTGGGCTCAAAACTGCCGCGACAGGGATAGCCGCTGTTGATTTTAGGACACGCTAATTCGTTCGATCCGCCGCACGGTTTGCAGAACCCGCGCTGCTTCACCAGACCTTTGCGACACTTTGCCCCGGCCTTTAATGCCGGACACGCCTTTTCATTCCGACCACCGCACCGCTGGCAGGTCTTTTCTATTTTCTTCAGCCCTTTTTTACATTAAGCGCCTGCTTTTAACGCGCGGCAGAATGTTTGCCCTTCGCCACCGCATGGTTTGCAAAATTTCTGCGCGTTGGGCTCATAGGAACCGCGACACGGATAACCGCGTTTCACCTTTGGACAGGCTTTTTGGTTTGCGCCCCCGCAGGAGGCGTAACACCGGCCATCGATCTTCATTTTTCCGCCGCGACATTGCTTGCCGCGCTTCAGTCGCGGACAGGCGAGTTGTTTTTCGCCGCCGCACTTCCGGCAAACACCGCGAATTTTGCCCAGGCCCGGATCGCAAATTGGTCCCTTATAGGCCGGTGGGCATGGTTTCTGACCTTCCGCGCTGCATGATTCCGACTTCTTTTTAGCGTCTGGGTTGTGTAAGGGCGCAATTGAGAGAACAGCGCAAAGGAGCAAAAATGTGCAAAAAAATGTGACGTAGCGCCGAAAACCAATCATGTAATAATTTCTTATCCTGAAGCCGCTTCGCGGTAATTTTTCAATGTTCTGAGCCAGGGCGAAAACCGTCCTAAACTATTCTAAAGTCTCTCGTTTAAACCCATTTCAACATTTGAGTTATTTAACGGGTTTTGGGCGCAGGGACAAAAATTATTCTCGGTTTCGTCCATTCCCTTCCGGGCGTAATCTCGTTAGGTTGCCGTGAAATCGTTATGAATAACGATATATTTTGGAATTCGAACAAATTCGATCTGACGGTATTGGGATGACATTAATTTTGCGACGCTGCATTTGTTTTGCGATTCTGGGGGGACTCTTCGCCAGCATTCTTGCGATGCCTGCAGCTGCGCAGTTAATTAAGCCATCGACCGGCGCGTTACAGATAGACGCATTTTTGCCGAATAATGTGGATGTTGAAGAGGGTGAGCCATCCGCGATCGACGGCGTCTGGAAGATTTCGACATTGGATAAAAGGATCAGGATTGAGCGGGGACGGGCGTTTGCGGTCGATTCATGGCTGCATATGTTCATCTTGAAAGTGTACCCCGATATGGTCGTAATGCAGAATTTTCAAAAAACGGACGCAGGGCATTATACTGCGGACGATTTGCCGTTATTGGGCCCCGCGACGTTTGAATTAGGCGCGGATGGCGATATCAGTGTTTCGGTTAAAAGCGTCCTTGGCCCGATATCTTATCGGTTGATCAAACGAGAAGTGGACGACCCCGTAGCGTTTGAAGCCGAGCTTGCGGCGATGAATGGTGGGCCGTCTCAGCCGATCCCGGATGTGACTCCGGATAATGGTGAAACCCCGCCACAGGAAACGCCGCCTGCCGACACGCTGAATCCGGGTGCAAAATACGCGCAGGAATCACCCGCCAGCGCGGCGTCGGATCCGAACGAAACCATTTCATCCGAAACGCAGCCTGCGGCGGTCAACCCGCTGGCGAATTGCAAAGACCTGGATGTCGACCAGACGACGGGTGAATTTGTTTGCAAGGATTAACAAAGCAGCGCTTTCCTAACGTGAAGCACAGCGCATTAATTTTAAGGACCGTACAATGATGGGAACGCAAGCGCAGTCGCGGCATGAAACCTTGGGGCTTGGGACGATCTTAAGGCGCGGCTTGTTGGGCCGGTGCCCAAATTGTGGTCAGGGTAAATTGTTTGCGTTGTATCTAAAACAGGTCAGTGAATGCGCCGCTTGCGGCGAGTCTTACGGCAAGATTCGCTCCGATGACGCCGCGCCCTGGATGACGATTCTCGTCGTTGGTCATATTATCGTGCCGACGATGTTCTCTTTTGAACGCGATACGACCTGGCCGGAATGGGTGTCGATGACAGTCTGGCCGGCGTTAGCCGTGCTGCTGGCGCTGCTGATTTTGCCTCGGGCCAAAGGCGTCTGCCTGAGTATAATCTGGAAAACAGGGGCGCCGGGCTCCGAGTAACGCCGCGCTTCAAGTCAAACTGCGCTTCAAACCACGCCTTTCAAATGCTGTATGATCCTATCCAGGCAGTGCGGTTCCTGCTTCTTCGCGTTAGAGTAAAGGGCGACGTATTGTTGGGCTGAGCGACCCTTAAATTTGGCGAGAACTTTTGTGTTATGGATGTAATCGGGCAAGCCTTGCTGGAGTCCATGGCGATGCTATGGACGTTGGACCCTCGCCTGATTGACGTGATTGTATTATCGCTGAAGGTCAGTTTGAGCGCGGTTGTCATTGCGTCGATCATCGGCGTTCCCGTCGCGGCTTGCCTCACCATGACCCGCTTTCCGGGCCGCAAAATTATCCTCGTCGTCTTCAACGCGCTTATGGGGCTGCCGCCCGTCGTCGTGGGTCTGGTGGTCTATTTACTGCTGTCGCGTTCCGGGCCCTTTGGCGTCTTCAATCTGCTCTTTACGCCAACGGCGATGATCATTGCGCAAGTCGTGCTGGTGACGCCGATTATTGTTTCACTCGCGCGCGAAAGCCTTGAATCAATGCGTATTGAGTATCACGACACATTGCGTTCTATTGGCGCCAGTCCCTTGCAGGCGATGATGGTGATACTTTGGGACGGCAGGTTTACGCTGGCGACGGCGCATCTAGCGGGCTTTGGCCGCGCGATTGCGGAAGTGGGCGCCGTGATGATTGTCGGGGGAAACATCGACCATCTGACTCGAGTCATGACGACGGCGATTGCGCTGGAAGCGAGCAAGGGCGACCTTGTTGTTGCGCTGGCGTTGGGTGTTGTGCTCGTTCTGCTATCGCTTTCGGTGAATGTTTTGGTGACTGTGCTGCGCGCTGTGGGCGAAGTCAGGGCGGCCTCATGAGTGCGATGGCAAGTTTTCTGCCTTTGACGTTGCGGGATGTCGGGTTATTTCGCGGTGGCATGAAAGTTTTGAAGGACATTTCCGTCACCTTTGATCAAACGGCGCCGAAGACGGTGATAATCGGGCCGAATGGGGCCGGTAAGTCGCTCTTGCTACAGGTTTGCCACGGTCTCGTGAGCGCTGAAACTGGCACAGTCGAATGGTCCGGTATGCCAGAATTGGACCAACTTTCCAGATCGCAATCGATGGTGTTTCAACGCCCGGTGTTGTTTCGACGCTCCGTTACCGCAAACCTGGATTTGACTTTGAAGATCGCGGGATTCCCAAAACGTGAATGGGGAGACCGGGTGGCTGAAATATTGAGCCGCACGGGCCTTGGGCGCTATGCCGATACACAAGCGAGGGTTCTCTCCTTCGGGGAGCAGCAACGATTGGCGATTGCGCGGGCGCTCATTGTCGAGCCAAGAGTGATGTTTCTTGATGAGCCAACGGCCAGCCTGGATCCCGCTGCGGCGTACATGGTTGAAACCTTGATTGAAGAGGCCGCTAAAGACGGGGTCAAAATTATCATGACAAGTCATGACTTGAATCAAACCAGGCGGCTTGCGGATGAAATTATCTTTCTTCACCGCGGTCGGATCAAGGAACGCGCTCCGGCCAAACAGTTTTTCGAAGCGCCGGAAAATGATCTGGCGCAAGCGTTTATCAATGGCGAATTGTTGTGGTGGCGGCGCCGCTCCATATTCGAAGCAGACACCGACAACGCCTGTTAAAGGCGGCGTCAGAGAAAAGCGCGATAGACCGGGTTCTCAGTTTCCGGCCAGTAATTGTAGCCTAGTTTCTCCAAAAATTGCGTCAGTTGCGCCGTGTCCGATTTTGGCACCTGCATGCCGCAAAGGACGCGGCCAAATGCAGCGCCGTGATTGCGATAGTGGAATAGACTGATATTCCAGCGCTCGCCCATTTGATTTAAAAAATTGAGGAGCGCGCCCGGGCGTTCCGGAAATTCGAACCGGTAAACGACTTCGTCCTGCAGGTCTGGCAAGCGGCCGCCAACCATATAGCGGATGTGTAGTTTGGCCATATCGTTATCGGTCAGGTCGAGTACATCGTAGCCGTTGTCGCTCAAGGCGTTCATGATCGCCTTGCTCTCCGCGCCGCCGCCGCTGATGCGTAGGCCCAGAAATATCTGCGCGTTATGATCATCGGCGTAGCGATAGTTGAATTCAGTCACCGAGCGTTTGCCCAATACATTACAGAATTTTCGAAAACTGCCGGGCTTTTCCGGGATCGTTACGGCGAACAGGGATTCGCGATTTTCACCAATTTCCGAGCGTTCGGAAATATGGCGTAATCGGTCGAAATTCACATTCGCGCCGCTATTGATCGCGATCAGCGTTTTGTCCTCTAATCCGTGCTCGGCGGCGTACTTTTTGAGGCCCGCCAAGGCCAACGCACCCGCTGGTTCGGTGATCGAGCGTGTATCGTCATAGATGTCCTTGATGGCGGCGCAAATTTCATCAACGCTGCACAACACCATGTCATCAACGACTTTTTGCGCGATACGAAACGTCTCTTCGCCGACCTGGCGAACCGCGACGCCATCGGCGAATATGCCGACCTGGTCCAGGATGACCCGACGGTTTTCCTTCAAGGATTGAGAAAGCGAGGCCGCATCGTTCGGCTCGACGCCAATGATCATGATTTCCGGTCTGACCGCTTTCACATAAGCCGCGATTCCGGCCAACAACCCTCCGCCGCCGACGGGAATGAAGATGGCGTGAATATCGGACATGTGTTGGCGGAGTATTTCCATGCCAATCGTACCTTGCCCCGCGATCACGTCGGGATCGTCATAAGGGTGCACGAAGGTCAAATCTCGATTGTCTTGGATATTCATCGCGCGTTCATAAGCTTCCTGAAAATCGTCGCCGTGCAGGATGATTTCGGCGCCCCATTTGGCGACAGACTGGACCTTAATTTCGGGCGTCGTTTCCGGCATGACGATGGTCGCCTTCACGCCCAGTTTTTTCGCCGCCAACGCCACGCCCTGCGCGTGATTACCCGCCGAGGCTGCAATAACGCCCTTGGCTTTTTCTTCGTCCGATAGCGCCACTAATTTGTTATAGGCGCCGCGTATTTTGAAGGAGAAAACCGGCTGCAAATCCTCACGCTTGATAATGACCCGATTTCCAATACGCGCCGACAAGGCGTGCGCGTCTTCCAGGGGTGTTTCTTTCGCAACGTCATAGACGCGCGCGTTCAGGATTTTATTGAGATACTTCTCAGTCACTTTGATCGCCATCCTTTGTTATCGATCCTTCTGATCGACGCTGTATTTCTACCGACGCTGCATTGCAATTGTCTGGTCGTAACACTGTTTTCGCGCTTATGATGCGCCGGAACATTCCAGACGCCGGAGTAAAACATGACTGCATACTTGATCGTTCGCGCTGAAGTGCCGGATTCAGAACACGAGAAATTCGACCACTGGTACGAGTCCGAACATTTGCCTGATGCGCTGCGTGATTTCAAGGCGTTGAGCGCGAAACGGGGCTGGAGCACGATCGATCCCGCCACGCATATCGCCTTTTACGAGTTTCCGGATATGGAAGCCGCGAACGCTATTCTCGTATCTGACGAGATGAAGGCGATGGTGAAGGAATTTGATCGCGTCTGGCAAGACCGGGTGTTTCGCACCCGTGACGTTATGGAAGTCGCCCAATCAATCTAGGGGCGTTTGGTTATATGACGCCCTCACTCGCCAGGCGCGCCAATTCCGTGGCGTCCATTTCCAGCACGTCGCGATAAATTTTGGTGTTGTGTTGGCCAAGGCGGGGCCCTGTTGACGTGACGCGGCCCGGCGTCCCCATAAGCTTCGGTATAACCCCCGGCATGGCCATGGGCCCATCTTCTGGATCCTCCACCGTTATGTAACTGTCGCGCGCCTGGTAGTGCGGGTCGTCGACAATATCGGCGGGGGTATAGATGCCGCCGAACGGGACGTTTTTGCTCACCAGAAGGTCTTCGATGTCGCGAAAGTCTCGTGCGGCAATCCAGTCGGAGACGATTTTCTCCAATTCATCGGCGCGGGGAATCCGTTCGCGGCTGGTGGCGTATCGGGGATCAGTGGCGAGTTCCGGCATACCTATGGCGTTGGTTAAGCGTTGAAAGACCTTGTCGCCGCCCGCTGCAATTTGCACATAGCGCCCGTCTTTGGTCTCAAACGTTCCCGCCGGCGCAAATGTCGGATTTCGGTTGCCGATCCGCTCGCGA
>JBLHZD010000221.1:0-7243 GCA_047631095.1 Alphaproteobacteria bacterium | reverse complement strand
ATGATGTTATGCTCGAAAGTGATCGGGCGCGTCGTGGCGCTGTGATCAAGGAATCCGATTTGTCATGGACGTGGAACAAGAGCGCCGTAAACGAAACAGCGCAGCAAGAAGGAATCTCGGCGTAATGATCGACACGGAATTTTCTCCTGAAAACCACTCCCTGGGTGAAACGCATTATTTTGAAGATCTGACGATAGGCCAAAAATTTCCAATCCCGTCGCGCACGATGACCGACGCCTTGTTCGCGGCGTTTCAACTGGCCTCCGGTGATAATCATCCCATCCACTACGACATCGAATATTGCCGCGCGCGGGGCCACGAAAATATGCTGGCCCATGGCTACCAGGCGTTGATTCAGACCGCGCCGGGCGCGGGTGATTTCCCAAAGTATGTGGGCGATTCACTGGTTGGGTTTATCGAACAATCCTCCCAATTCATGAAGCCAGTCTATGCGGGCGACACCTTATATTCGATGCTGACGGTAAGCGCGCTGAAATCCCAAAACACGACCGGCGTGGTGACGCTTTCCTCCACGGTGCATAACCAACGCCGGGAATTGGTGCTGGAGGGCGAACAGAAATTTCTGCTCAAAAAGCGACCGGCGTGAGTTCGACCTGGCGTGAGTTCGACCTGAAATAACCCAGAAGACGCCCCGTTGACGCCTCATTGAGCCCTAGAGATGGCGCAATCCGGGCCTAAAACTCCAGAACTGGTAATCTGGAGGATGAATTTATGTTTTCAATCACGCATGCGACGGCGGTCTCTACGGTAATTCTTAGCCTGGCCGCGTGCGCCAGTCCGACGATTACGGCGTTGGAGAATGCGCCGACGCCCGCCAACCCGTTCGCCCACGCGCTGAGTCAGGAATACCTCGCCTTCGCCCGCACCGAAAAAACTGAAATGTTTGATTTGAAGGATTTCCCCTATTTTGCGGAAAAGGGGTTGGCGGTGGCGAAGACCTCGGCGCAGAACGCGACGCCGGGGCCTGTTGATCCGCGCGATTGGTCGTTGCCTGCCGGGCGACAACACCGGTTGCAGAACGCCCGAAATCGCTTGGCGTCGCGGCTTTCAAATGGCGCTGATGACGATGCGCCTGTTCTAGCCGCCACTGCGCAGGTCAGTTTCGATTGCTGGGTTGAACAGGCGGAAGAAGGCGATCAACCAACCCATATCGCGGCATGTCGGGACAAGTTCAACCGCGTAATGGCCCGCGCTGATGCCCCGTCCGGTCCGCCACGTGCGGTGTTCTTCGCTCATGATAGCGCTACGCTGGACGCCACTGCGCACAAAACCATCATGGCGATGGCGCGCAAGGCGATGCATCTGTCGGCGCCGCGCGTGACGATACAGGGACACGCGGACCAATCCGGCCCGGCGGCGTATAATTTGCAATTATCGTTGCGTCGCGCGGATGCGGTGCGTGCGGCGTTGATCGACGCCGGATTTCCCGAAGCGCGCGTCGCCGTTAGCGCCGCCGGTGAAAGCCGTCCCCGAACGTTGATGCGCGATAGTGCGGCGCTTCGGGAGAACCGGCGGGTGGAACTGACCTTCCAGCCCTACGAGACATGGTGAGTTATGAATCATGATGATGATGGGAAACCTAGACTTTATGGCCCCGACACCTAATATATTGGTTTGCTGATCGCCCTGTACGCGGCGGCGATGAAATTATAGTGGAATACCAATGTACGAATCGAAAACGCGCGACATAAAAGTAACGGTTGAGCCCAGTTTTCTGGAGAATCAATCCTCACCGCTCGAAGATCATTATGTGTGGGCCTACCACATTCGGATTGAGAACACGGGTGCGGAGACGGTTCAGTTGCGGACCCGCCACTGGCGGATTACAGACGCCGCAGGCCGGACAGAGGAAGTTCAGGGTCCCGGGGTCGTCGGCGAGCAGCCTGTTTTGACGCCGGGCGAGAGCTTCGAATATTCCAGTGGCGCGCCGCTTACGACGCCATCGGGCATTATGGCGGGAAGCTACGGGATGGAAGACGCGGATGGTGCGTCGTTTGATATCGAAATTCCGGCCTTCTCACTCGATAGCCCGCATCAACCACGCAGCATGAACTAGCGCGTTGACGCCAGTTCAACCAATAAAATCTGCCGATTGAATCTAATACACTGCGGGCGCGAGTAGCGGCGTAAACAAGGGATATTATTTTGACTCCACCAGAAAGCGTAATGACCGAATTGACGGGCGCGAGCGATGACCAGCGCACCAGCGACGGGCCAACCCGCGCGGAAGCCGAAGCCGCCGTGCGGACGTTGCTGCGGTGGTCCGGCGATGATCCAACGCGCGAAGGTTTACTCGACACGCCCAAGCGCGTTACGAAATCCTATGAAGAGTTTTTCGCCGGTTACGGGATTGATCCGACGGTGGAGCTGGAGCGCACCTTCGATGAGACCGAAGGCTATGACGAAATGGTCGTCCTTCGCGATATTCGTTTTGAGTCCCATTGCGAACATCATTTGGCGCCCATTATCGGGCGGGTCCATATCGGGTATTTGCCGAACCGCCGCGTGGTCGGGATCAGCAAACTGGCGCGCGTGGTCAACGCCTACGCCAAACGCCTGCAAATTCAGGAAAAGCTGACCGCGCAAATCGCCAATACGATTGAAACCGTTCTGAAACCAAAAGGCGTTGCCGTCGTCGTCGTCGCGCAGCACCAATGCATGACCACGCGCGGCGTCCACACGCCGGGCGTTTCCATGGTGACGAGTCGGATGCTGGGCGCTTTCAGGGAGAACCCCGAAACGCGACGGGAGTTTCTGGCGGTGATCGGGAATCCGTCGAGCGGCCCGGAAGGCTGATTTTCGAAAAAACGTTGGACTAATCTTAGCCTTCTCATTCCCGCTGCTTTGCTCTAAGACGGACATTGGAACCCACATGACCAACCGGCGTATTGTTAGCGTCGGTGGCGGGAAACTACGCCGGCTGCGCTTTTGATCGATTTTCGGCCTGTTTTATTTATTACCGGTGTCTTGATGTCGACCCTGGCGGCGGCGATGTGCCTGCCCGCCATCTTCGACCTAGCCGTCGGCAATCCTGATTGGCAGGTTTTTGCGCTGGCGGCGGCGCTCACCATGTTTATTGGCGTGATGCTGGTCCTGATGACGCGCGGGAACGTGCGTAATATCTCCATCCGCCAGGCCTTTGTGCTGACCACCGTTGTGTGGGTGGTGATACCCTGTTTCGCGGCTCTGCCGTTGGCCTTCGCCGATTTGCAACTTAGCTATACCGACGCCTTCTTCGAGGCGATGTCCGGCCTGACCACCACCGGTTCCACCGTTATGCTCGGGCTCGATTTCACCCCGCCGGGTATTTTGTTGTGGCGCGCGCTGTTGCAGTGGCTCGGCGGCATCGGGATTATCGCCATGGCCATCGCCATTTTGCCGCTGTTGCAGGTTGGCGGGATGCAGCTATTCCGCATGGAATCGTCCGATACGTCCGACAAGGTGATGCCGCGCACGGTCCAGATCGTCACCTATATCAGCGTGCTCTATCTGGCGCTGACATTTCTTTGCGCGATATTGTACTGGTTTGGCGGTATGTCGGGGTTTGATGCGATCACCCATGCGATGACGACAATCGCGACGGGCGGGTTCTCCACCCATGACGCGTCGCTGGGATATTTTGACAGCGCTGTTATCGATGTGACCGCGACGGTGTTCATGGTGATTGGCGGCATGCCTTTTGTTTTGTATTTGCAGGCCTTGCGCGGCGCGCCCGCGGGGTTGATTCGCGACAGTCAGGTTCGATGGTTTCTGGTGATCGTCGTGGCGTCAGTCTTGTGCATGTGGGCCTATCGTGTCTTCGGCGCGGAAGGCGCGGTGTTGGGAACGTTTCGCGCCACGGCTTTTAATGTTGTTTCCGTTATTACCGGCACCGGCTACGCGACGGAGGATTTCAGCGCCTGGGGGCCTTTCGCCGTGAGCGCCATGTTCTTTTTAATGTTTGTCGGCGGGTGTGCAGGATCGACGACCTGCGGGATTAAGATTTTCCGGTTTCAGGTTCTCTACGCCACGGCGAAAAACCAGATGCACCGCCTGTTGCAGCCGCATGGGGTTTTCATCCCCTATTATAACCGCAAGCCGATCCCGGAGACGGTCAGTGAATCGGTGATGAGTTTCTTTTTCCTGTACGCCCTGGCGTTCGCGTTGATCGCTATATGCCTCGGGCTGCTGGGACTGGATTTTCTGACGGCCGCGTCCGGCGCAGCGACGGCTATTTCCAATGTAGGGCCAGGGCTTGGCCCGCGCATCGGCCCCGCCGGGACTTTTGCAACCTTGCCGGACGCCGCAAAATGGCTGCTGTCTTTCGGCATGCTGCTGGGCCGATTGGAATTGTTTACAGTTCTGGTTTTGCTGATGCCGTCATTCTGGCGGAAATAACAAAAATTTCGCGTCAGGATCCGCTGCGGGACTCACCACCGGATTCGCCGCCATGGCATTGCGGCGACGCCAGCACCTCACCGCCGCGCTCGGTCCATTCGGCGGGCGTTAACGTTGTCATGGACAGTGCGTGGATATCTTCCCTTAATTCCTTGGCGAGGACACCGTTGACGGTTTGATGGCGTCTGACGCGGGGCAGACCGTCGAACTGATCGGAGATGACGACCACTTTGAAATGGGATTCCGACCCCGGCGGCACATTGTGCATATGGCTTTCGTTGATGACGTCGAGATGGCTTGGCGTGAAGGCGGATTGGAGTTTTTCCGTAATGCCTTGTTGAACGATCATGGGCTTTCCCTCCGTCTGGGCGGTGACTATGGCGTGATGAAGCGGGATAAATTCTTGCGGATTTGCGCTTCCATCGACCGGTCAAAGGATTTCATGGTTTTCTCGGTGATGGTGAACCAGACCTCTTCGCGATCGCGTAAACTAATGTCTTCCGGGACGGTGCGTTTATGCGCGGCGCGCGCGCAGGCTTCCGCTTTTAGCCCCCGATTAGGATCGGCGGCTGCGACCGCCATGCTGACTTCAATATCATAGCGCCAGGCCTGATCTGTCTGGAAGACGCCCTTTACGCCCCGTTCCACCGCCAGTTTGGTTTCTGTCGCGGATGCTTTTTTGATGGTGATGCGGGCTTCCCCGGACTGGCCGACGGCGCGCAACCGGTCGCGAATCCATGCTTCCATCGCTTTGGTGGGCGGTGTCGGGAAATCATGCCCGACCTGGGGTGGGGCGAGCGACGGCTGAAATCGGGGTTCGTATCGGATTCGCGCTACATCCAGCTTGATGGCGGGCAAGTGCATGAAGGTGATGTCCGGGAACCGCCGTGGTTCAACCGGCGCGGCGCAGCCAGCCAAAAGCCAGGCGCCTAAGAGGCAGGAAAGAACGAATCCGCGTTTAAACATGGCCTCTAATATCGTCCTTTAGGGTGTTGGATTCAAGGGTGGTAGGTTCCAGTTCGCCGCGTTCTTCAAGAATCGCGGCGTGGTAACGCCGCTACGGCGTCTTCATCAAAAACATGTGTCGCATTGCAGAACTGACAGGTCACCGAGACCTCGCCGTCGATTGTCATTTCGAGCAGTTCGTCCGCCGTCAGCATGGCGACTGCGGCGCCCATGCGATCCGGGGTGCATTTGCACGCGAAGGCGATGGGGAGGGCGTCAAAGACGCGTACGCCGTCTTCATGAAACAATCGATACAGCAACTGGTTCGCATCGATCGTCGGATCGACCAGCTCTTCGGGCGTGCAGCTTCCCATGAGGATGACCGCACGGCGCCATGCTTCTTCCGCATCGTCCTGCGCCAGTGGGTTTTCATCTTCGGGGGAGCGTTGAAGAATTATGCACCCGCCGCGCCACTGCGCGTCGCTATCTTGCGCGACCGCTAGGTTTACGACGGCGGAGAACTGGTTCGATTGTTGAAAATAATGATGCACGCATTCGCCCAACGTTGGACCGTCGAGATCAACGATGCCTTGATAAGGTTCCGTCCCCGGACCTTGATCCACGGTGAAGGCCAGATAGCCCGCGCCGATCAAGCGGGGGATTGGCGCATTTTTTACCTCTGCGGTATCGGGAATGGCGCCCGCGACCTGTGCGTATCCCCGAATAGCGCCAGCATCCGTCGCGTCGGCGACAAGCATGCGAACGGGACCGTCGCCGCGCGCTTGCAGGCTAAAAGTACCCTGGAATTTCAGGACCGACGCCAGCCCGGCGGTTAATGTCATGCACTCCCCCAACAATTCCGCGACTGGGGCCGGGTAATCATGCGCCTTTAAAGGTTGGTCAAGCGCAGAACCAAGCCGCACCAATCGCCCGTGCAGGCCGGATTTCTCAATCTTAAAAGGCTGTATCAAATCATCCAGGCGCGCGCTAGCGCCCCCGGCGAGGAGGGTCATGAAAGGCACCAGGCGAGGATGCCTTTTTGCGCATGCAGCCTGTTTTCCGCCTCGTCCCAAACCACCGATTGCGGCCCGTCAATGACCGAGGCGGTGACTTCTTCGCCGCGATGCACCGGCAGGCAATGCATGAAAATCGCATCCGGCTTGGCGCGAGACATCAAGCGCTCATCGACCTGATAGGCGCGCAACAGATTGTGGCGGCTTTCGGCTTCGGAATCATTCATCGAAACCCAGGTGTCAGTAACGATGCAGTCGGCGCCGTCGACGGCCTCATCGGCGCTGGCGGTCAAATGCACGCGGCCGCCTTCCGAATTCGCCCATTCGATTGTGGCTTCTGGCGGGTTCAGTTCGGGTGGGCAGGCGAGGCGCAACTCGAAACCAAACCGGACGGCGGCTTCGATCCAGCTCGTCGCCATGTTATTGCCGTCCCCACTCCATGCGATTGTTCCCTTTTCGATGGGGCCGCGATGCTCTTCATAGGTCATCACGTCAGCCATGAGCTGGCACGGGTGGGATTGGTCCGTCAAACCGTTGATAACCGGCACCGTCGCATATTCCGAAAGCTCGCGAAGGTTCGCTTCATCCGCTGTGCGGATCATGATGGCGTCAACGTAACGCGATAAAACGCGCGCCGTATCGGCGATGGATTCCCCGCGGCCCATCTGCATCTCAGCGCTGGACAGGTTCACCACTTCGCCCCCCAATTGGCGCATGGCGACGTCAAAACTGACGCGCGTGCGCGTTGAGGGTTTCTCGAACACCATGGCGAGAAACTTATCCTTAAGGGGCTGCATCTCTTCCGCAGATCCCGTTTTAAAGGATTGGCCCAAGGCCAGCATCTTGCGCAACGTCGATGTCTCGAAGGGCGCAAGATCCAGAAAATG
>JBLHZD010000220.1:0-7281 GCA_047631095.1 Alphaproteobacteria bacterium | reverse complement strand
TTCTCGAACCGCTCGCCTTCCCTAAAACTCAACACGCCGTCGATTATCGTCAGGCTCGCCAGTGAAATTGCGACCCCGGCGTCACTATTCGCTTCCCCTGATGGGCCCGAATCACCGCCGCCTGATGGGGGCGCCAGGTCCCAGCTTGTTAGACCATCGGGCAATATTTCCAAGGCGATAACCGGCTCAACGAGCGTCACTTGCTCAACAGCGATGCGGCCCTGAAACAGCTCGTTGATAGAGACACGAATACGAACGTCTTTAATGCGTAATAAATCGGGCGCCTCGGCGCCATCCACATTCGCCACTCGAACGCCGCTGGCGCTTAACGCCGGCGTCGGTAAAACGGCGAAGGTCAAATCGCCTTCAATCGCCAGTTTGCGCCCAATCGCCGATTCAACAGCAACGGTTATTTCACCTTTGTACGCGTTCCAGTTGATCAAGCCGGGCCCAACCAACACGACGACCACAAGCAACGCCAAAACCCCGCCAACGGCGATCAGCGTTTTTTTCATACCAGATTAACCCCGCAGGTCTGGACGCAGGAGCGCTGCACCACAATCACAAGCGCAACATTTTCCCAGGATTCATAATATTGCCAGGGTCAAGCACCTGTTTGATGGAGCGCATTAGACTGACCGCTTCGCCATGTTCCGCCACAAGAAAATCAATCTTCCCCATACCAACGCCATGTTCGCCCGTACAGGTCCCACCCATTGCGATAGCGCGCATATTCAGCCGTTCGATCAACGCCTTTGCGCGGGTCATGTCCGTCGGGTCTTCCGGATCGATAATCAGGACAAGATGAAAATTTCCGTCGCCGACATGGCCGACAATTGGCGCAATCAACCCAACTTCTTCGATGTCGATGCGCGTCTCGTTGATACATTCCGCGAGCTTTGAAATAGGAACGCAGGCGTCTGTCGCGATCCCGCGCTTGCCCGGCGCCATCGCCAAGGCCGCGTAATAAGCGTCATGGCGCGCCTGCCATAATTTGGTTCGTTCATCTGTGTTCGCCGTCCACTGGAACCGACCACCGCCAAAATCATCGGAAATCGATTTTACCAGTTCAGCCTGCTCCTCCACCGAGGCGGGCGATCCATGGAACTCGAAAAATAACGTATGTTTTTTCTCAAACCCTTCGAGTTTTGAATAATCGATGCAGGCGCCCATCTGAACGTCGTCGAGTAATTCGATCCGCGCAACGGGCACGCCAGACTGAATGGTCAGGATCACCGTATCCACAGCGCCTTCCAGCGTATCGTACTGACACACCGCCGCCGACATGGATTCCGGAATACCATATAACCGCAACTGCACTTCGGTGATAACGCCCAGTGTGCCTTCCGACCCGACGAACAGGCGCGTCAAATCATACCCGGCGGCGGATTTTCGCGCGCGACCGCCTGTCTTCACGATGCGCCCATCGGCCATAACGACCGTCAACCCCAGAACATTTTCACGCATGGTTCCATACCGCACCGCGTTGGTCCCGCTGGCGCGCGTCGCCGTCATCCCCCCAAGCGACGCATCCGCGCCGGGATCGATGGGAAAGAACAATCCTGTGTCTCTCAGCTCTTCATTCAGCTGTTTGCGTTTAACCCCTGCCTGCACGCGGCAATCCAGATCCTCTGCATTCACTTCCAGGATAGCGTCCATTTCGCTGACATCGATGCAAATTCCACCGCACACCGCCACGACATGCCCTTCCAGCGACGTTCCCGTTCCAAAGGGAATGACAGGCACGTTGTGGCGCGCGCAAATTTTCACCAATTCGCTGATTTCTTCCGTGGAATGGGCGAAACAAACAGCGTCTGGCGGTATCGGTGTGAAATAATCCTCGCCATTGCCATGGTGCTCTCGCACGGCCGACGCCGTTGACACGCGCGCGCCAATAACACTGCGTAATTCGTCTAGGATTGCGTCGGAAACGGGATCAATCGCTTCAATAGCCATTGTTATAACTTTCTCAGGTTTCACCGGTTTTTCGCCAAAGGCGAGCGCGCAGGCGTTAAGCCGGACCCTACCCCCGGTTCAGCGCGTCTTCAACTATATTGAACCCTTGGCGACGCCTACAACATCCGAAACTGCACCACGGATCCATCTTCGCCTGTGAAGCGGACTTTCACGAGAAGACCCTGGGAATCGTACCATAACTCCCGGTCCAGTCCGCCCGTCATTATGTAGTGTTGCGCGCGAATTGTTTCACCACGTACAGAGATATCCACCCCGTCGCCGCCGCTGACCTGCACCTCCATGACTTCGCCATCGGCCGGATCGATCATTTGGCCTTCGCGCGCCATATCCTCGCGCCAAAGACTGGTCAACACCGCATCGTGTTGAATATCCGTCTCTTCGCCGTTTACGGACAAGGTCAGCGCCGCGCCATTCCCCTGAACCGCCACATCATAGGCGTCGCCATTATCATCGGTCGTCGCGCGCAGCGCTTGCAGCGCGCCGCCAACCCAGACCTCATGCGCTTTATGGCGAAACCGATAGACCGGAATGAATAATATCCGATAATCCACGCTAACTTTGATTCGAACGTTCAAGCGACCTTCAATACGTTCAAACCGCATTTCATGACGCCCGATATCTTCACCATTGCGCTGAATTGCAAAAGCGCGGCCCGCATCGGACGATATCGCCGCCTTGGCGTCTGACGCGGCGGCGTTAATCCCATTTTGGTGGAAAACCGCCATGGCCAATAGTCCGCTCAGCATGATTGCAACGATTTTTACACGCCTGAACCTCAACAATATTCTCCTGCGCCTGAATAAGGGGGCCGCCAAATAATTGATATAAGGACCCACCCGCTGTTTTTCGACCCAGGGCCGTCCTCACAATTTCGCGCGTTCGCCGTATTTTCAATCATCCCTTACTGACGGCCTCCCCCTGCGCGGCTACAATACATCCCATGACACTGTACCTTACGCACAACAAGGAAAACCAAAAAACGCAGCAGCGAGGCGCCATGAACCGCGCCACCCTTGCGATCCTATGGGGTTTATTTGCAAGCGTTGGGCTTCTCGGCAGCGGCGCGCCCGCCCGCGCGCTGGAAGTGTCTTTGGAGCTTATACTAGCCGTTGATTGCTCCTCCAGCGTCGAGCCGGAAGAATTTACCCTTCAAATGCAAGGTATCGCCAACGCCTTCCGCGATCCGGTTGTTCAACAAGCGATAAGGGGGGCCGCGCCCAATGGAATCGCCGTCACCCTGGTGCAATGGTCTGGCGCAGGTATGCACAGCCAAGCCACTGACTGGATGCTGGTGTCAAACAAGAATGACGCGGAAAACGCCGCGCAGGCGATCGAAAGCGCGCCGCGATTTATGCGCTGGGGCGCCACCGCCATTGGCGAGGCGATCACCTTTTCCCGAGTGCTCTTCGTGGCCAATGATTTCGAAGGGTTACGAAAGGTCATCGACGTGTCCGGCGACGGCATCTCAAACCAGGGCGCTTTTCCCATTTTCGCCCGCGAAGAGGCGGTGAAAGCAGGCATCACCATTAACGGGTTAGCGATTTTGAACGACGAGCCTGCGCTCGATCATTACTACCGCCAACAAGTTATGGCCGGGCCGCGCAGTTTTGTTGAACGCGCGGCGAGTTTCGAAGATTTTGGCGCTGCGATGCGACGCAAACTCATTCGTGAAATCGGCAGTCCGCCAGCGGTCTTCGTCCCGCCTGACGCACCGGCGCATCAGCTAGCGAAAACCAGCTCAACATTCCCCAAGGCGCCGAAATCAGCGACAATGGAACTTCCTGGCGGCACTTTATAAATTCCCATCATGCTGCCGGTCGTCACCCATTCACCCGCCTTAAGACTTTTACCCCGTCCAGACAGGCTATTCGCAATCCAGGCCAGTGAATTCAAAGGGTTGCCCATAACGACGTCTCCGGAACCCGTGATGACGGTTTCGCCGTTAACGTTCAAATCAACCTTCAGCGCCGCCAAATCGAGGTCGCGCCAGTTTTCAACCGCCGCCCCGTAGACAAAAGCCGCATTGCCGCAATGATCGGCGATAATGGCGACCCCGCCATGGTCGGCGCCATTGGCGACCCGGCTATCGACGACTTCCAGCGCCGGGTGCATGGACCCCACCGCTGCGGCGGCTTCTTCAACGCTGTAAGCGGCGTCGCGCGCGGGCAGGTTCGCCGCCATTTTGAAACTGATCTCGCACTCCAGACCGCGCCACGACTCCGCCGGCAGGTTTAAATTGGCCGGGCTGGGAATTATATAGGCCGAAAATAGCGGCCCGCAGGCGGGACCGTCCACATTCATCATCTTGAGCGCGGCGTCGGCGGTAAAAGCCGCCTTCCGGCCACCGACGGGCAACATGAACTGTTTTTCAATTTCATCCAGAACCGCCGTGGCTTCCGCGACATTCGCAGGATATTCCCCGCCCGGGAAGTCATCGAGAATTGTGTAGCTGGTCCGCGCCTGAATCAACGCTTCCGCAACGTCTGCCGGATCAATCATGGATGACTCCTCCCTCAAATTAAGTTCGAACGCACCATACGTCATGCACCTTCGTATGGTGAATTATGTATGGGATTCCTTGCGCTGTTGCACGACCAAATCAGCCTCCTGGCCGGACAGCTCGGTCAAATAATCATAGGCCCCGTCAAACGCGCCAATGCCCTGGGTCAACGACCGCAGACGGATGCACGTAAAAACCGCCCCGGCGCAATGCCGAGGCGGTTCAAAGGGATCGTTATCGTCGAGATCGTCAAAATCAGCCCACGGCGCGCCCGAAAGACGAACCGCCCGAACTTAATTACCGAAGTGCGGCGCAGGCCCGCTGAATACGTTGACACGCCTCTTCCATAACTTCCGTCGCCGCGGCGTAGGAAATCCGGAAATGAGGGGACAAGCCAAACGCTTCGCCATGCACCGCCGCAACGCCTTCAGCCGCGAGCAGGTATTTAACGAAATCTTCGTCGGTCTTAATGACATCGCCATCCGGCGTTGTCTTACCGAGACACCCCGCAATGGACGGATACACATAAAAGGCACCTTCCGGCTTGGTGCAGGTAATGCCTTTCGCCTGATTCATCATGGAGACGACAAGGTCGCGTCGTTCCTTGAAAACCTCGTTGTTGCGCGCGATATGGTCCTGATTGCCATTCAGGGCCGCAACCGCCGCCCATTGGCTGATCGTCGAAGCGCAACTCGTGCTTTGCGACGTAATCATATTGATCGCGTCGATCAGCTCCACGGGACCGCCCGCAAAGCCGATGCGCCAGCCGGTCATGCAAAATGATTTCGACACGCCGTTCAGTGTGAGCGTGCGGTCATACAATTCGGGCACGACCTCTGCGATCGTGGCGAATTTGAATTCGTCATAAACGATGTGTTCGTAAATATCGTCCGTGAACACCCAAACATGGGGATGCCTCTTCAATACTTCGCCCACCGCCTTCAATTCATCCGCCGTATAGGCTGCCCCGGTCGGGTTGCTGGGACTGTTCAGCACCAGCCATTTGGTCTTGGGCGTGATCGCCGCCTCCAGATCAGCGGGAGAAAGTTTGAAGGAATTTTCCTGCGGGCAATCGATAAACACCGGAACACCGCCATTCAACGCGGCGATATCAGGATAGCTGACCCAATACGGCGCAGGCACGATAACTTCGTCGCCATCGTTAATCGTTGCGGTGAAAGCGTTGAAGATAATCTGTTTACCGCCGCTGCCAATGGCGATCTGTTCGGGGGCGTAGCTGAGATTATTTTCCCGCTTAAATTTATCCGCAACGGCGACGCGAAGCTCTGGCAGGCCGGAAAACGGTGAATAGCGGGTCTTGCCTTCGGCCATCGCTTGCGCAGCGGCGGCGCGGATATGGTCCGGGGTATCGAAATCGGGTTCTCCCACCGCGAGCCCGATAATATCCTTCCCCGCCGCTTTCATCTCTCCGGCGAGCGCGGTTACCGCCATTGTTGGCGAGGGGCTGACGCGAACTAGACGTTCGGCAAGAATCGACATGTTCCCAACTTTCTTTCTGTAAAAAGACCCTTTTCGGAAAGAGACTACGCCCAAGAATCCCTCGGTTCAATATCGCGCGTCACAGGAACGCGAATACGCAATGTATGGATGACGCGCCCGGACGATTTGCAGGATTATTGCGCAATGTCCGGACACAATAAAATTTCCGACCAAAATGCACCGTTCCAGCACCGCTAATCCGCATGGGATTTCCCCTCTGGGGAACGCCTCACCCGACCATCCCAACGCGCCGCAATTTCCTGTGAAATATCGAGCTGGTCGAGAATGCGCATGACGATATGATCGACCATATCATCCAGCGATTGAGGTCGGTTATAGAAGGCGGGCATGGGCGGCAAAATCGTCGCGCCCATCCGCGCCAATTTCAGCATATTTTCCAGATGTATTTCGTTTAACGGGGTTTCCCGCGCCACCAGAACGAGCTTTCGGCGTTCTTTCAGCACCACATCGGCGGCGCGATGCACCAGATGATCGCCCATGCCTTGCGCAATTGCGGCCAGGCTACGCATGGAACACGGCGCAACCACCATACCGTCGGTGCGAAACGATCCCGATGAAATCGCCGCCCCCATGTCGCCAGGTCCATAATTGAAATCCGCCAGGTCACGAAGCGCCGCCATCTTGGTGGTGGTCTCATGCTCCAACGTCTGTTGCGCCCATTTGCTAACGACAAGATGGGTTTCAACGTCAGAGTCAGACAGGACTTCGAGCAGCCGAACGCCGAAAATCGCACCCGTCGCGCCGCTCATGCCAACGATAATTCGTTTCATAGGGCGCATTGCTATGGAAAAGTGCACCGCAATGCAAGCGAACAGGTTAAGCGCCGCAATGCATAGCCAGCGCTGGCTAGACGCCGCAACTGTCCCCGGACTCTTGTATGGGCGGGCACGGTACGGAGCCATAGGAGCAAAAGACGCAACAATCGCCGGATAGCGGCTTCAACATTTCACCGCAGCCTGCGCATTCGTGAAAATACAAGCACGCGTCTGTCGGCATTGTTTCCACCGACCGGTGTCCGCATTTCGGGCAGGTAAGCGCTGATTGTAAAATAATCTCAGTCATGAGAACCGCCCCTCCGGGTCAAATATTCACTCTGACATACGCTTGCGCGCCAACACCAACCCAACCATCCCCCCAAAAAAGGCGAGCATCGGCAACAGGATATAATCAACGCTGGCGCTCCAGGCGCTCAACCCCAAGGCGGCCAACCCAATTGGCACAATCGGCGTCACGCAGCACACCGCAGCAACAATCGCGCCGATCATGCTGGTTCGAAACATTAT
>JBLHZD010000219.1:0-7342 GCA_047631095.1 Alphaproteobacteria bacterium | reverse complement strand
CAACCGCCGAATACCGCACCAACGGCACCATGGTATCGCCATGTCCGCCCAGAACAAACGCCGTCACATCTTCAACGGAGACCTTGAATTCTTCCGCCAGGAAGCAGCGGAAGCGCGCGCTATCCAATACGCCCGCCATACCAACGACCATATTATGCGGCAAGCCACAGGCGTCGCGCAGAATGCCGACCATGACGTCCAGCGGATTGGTGATGCAAATTACAAAGGCTTTCGGGCAGTTCTTTTTAATACCCTCGCCGACGCTTTTCATGACGCCGGTGTTGATGCCGATCAAATCATCGCGGCTCATGCCCGGTTTCCGCGCGATGCCCGCCGTGACGATGACCACATCAGCGCCCCGAAGCGCGGTGTAACGATTGCTGCCGGTAACGGCGCCATCGAATTTTTCCACCGGCGCCGCCTGCGCAAGATCAAGCGCCTTGCCTTGCGGAATGCCGTCAACGATATCGAACAACACGATGTCGCCAAGTTCCTTCAAGCCCGCCAAAAGTGCGAGTGTGCCGCCAATGTTCCCCGCACCGATCAGCGCGATTTTGTTACGTGCCATGAGTAAAGACCCCGATGTTATTTGTTTGCCTGGAAGCGGTTGTAATTAACCTATTTCAAGTGTTCTTAACGTCGTATTAACAGCCTATCACGCCGCAAATTTATTGTCGCGGCTCTGGCGGCCTTCCTACGATGAAATAGACTGGGACGCAAGCAAACCTAGGGGATTTTTACACCCAATCGCGACACTTTTATGACGTCTCGCGATGTTCCGCCGCAACATGCGCGGCTTCGAGAAATTCTGTCGATTGCATTTCCATCAATCGGCTGACCGCGCGCTCAAATTCAAAGGCGTGTCGCCCTTCGGTGTAAAGTTCGTGCGGCGGCGTGTCGGCGGCCATGATCAGATTGGTTTTGTGCTCGTATAACTCGTCAATCAAAAGCATAAACCGCTTGGCTTCGTTGCGCCGCGCTTCGGTAAAGCGGGGCACGCCATCCAGGATGACCGTATGATAGCGCGACGCGACTTCGATATAGTCGCCCGCGCCCAGCGGCCTTTCGCACAGGGTCGCGAAATCAAACCAGGCGACGCCAATCGCCGTGCGCGCCACCTCAATCGAGTGCCCTTTAACGACAATGGTTTCCTGGATGCTTTCTCCGCCCTGGGTCAGCGCCGCGTAATCCGCCGCCAGCGCCGCGGAGGATTCCGCACCCAGCGGCGACAGGTACACCGTCATGCTTTTAAGCCGATCCAGACGATAGTCGGTTGGAGAATCCAGGTGCAGAACATCGAGCTTTTCTTTGAACAGGCTGATGAACGGCAGGAACAATTCGCGGTTCAAACCATCCTTGTACAATTCATCGGGGCCAAAATTCGACGTGCACACAACAACGACGCCGCGTTCAAACAAGGCTTTAAACAGCCGCCCCAGGATCATCGCATCGGCGATATCCACGACATGAAACTCATCAAAACACAGGAGCCAGGCCTCGCCCGCGATGCGGTCTGCGATGGGCTCAATCGGATCGCTGTCTTCACGCGTTTTGGTTTTGTCCCGCCGCCAGGCATGCATGCTCTCTTGCACTTCTATCATGAAGGCGTGGAAATGCACCCGACGCTTTTGCGCCACTGCAGCATGTTCAAAAAACAAATCCATCAGCATGGATTTGCCGCGTCCAACTCCGCCAAAAATATAGAACCCCATCGGCGGCGTCACCGCGCGGCGCCCCAATCCCAAGCGCGCTTTCCACCCAGCGGCCCCGGATGAGGGTTGGTAGCCCTTCAAGGCGTTATACAGGCTTTGAAATTTTTCCGCCGCCAGCTCCTGGAGACTATCGTCTCTCAAGGAACCCGCGTCGCGTAGAGCGCGATAAGCAAACAGAGGTCCGTCGGGCATGGCGTCGCTTTATCGTTACGTTAATTTTTGCGTCTGATCGTGGATTCGATGATCCAGCGATTTGGAAATCGCATAACGCCACGCATGTTTCAAGGAGCCATATCTCTGATGGCTATGAATCGAACATGATGACATTGCGCGCAAGGGCGCCGGTCTTGAGCGTTTGAAGCGCGTCGTTAACGTCTTCCAGTTTGATATGGCTGGCGAGCAAATCATCCAGTTTGAGTTTTCCGGCGAGATAAAAATCCACATAACGCGGCATGTCCACCCGAAACCGGTTCGATCCCATGGACGATCCAATGAGCTTTTTCTCCACCAGAAAATCAGCGCCATGGAGTTCAATTTTTTCGCCATAGGGGATCATGCCGATCAACGTCGCCATACCACCGGGACGCAGCATTTCAAACGCCTGCTCGGCGGTGGCTTTCAGACCGATGGCTTCAAAGGCGTAGTGCACGCCGCCGCCCGTCATCTCCTTGATCTGCTCCACGACATCGCCCTCAGTGGCGTTAATCACATCCGTCGCCCCAAATGTCCGGGCCAACGCCAGTTTATCCGCAACCCGGTCAATGGCGATGATGCGCCCTGCGCCCGCCAGCGCCGCCCCGTTGACGCAGGACAGGCCGACGCCGCCACACCCGATCACCGCGACC
The DNA here is from genome assembly GCA_047631095.1 of Alphaproteobacteria bacterium. Lineage (GTDB taxonomy): Bacteria > Pseudomonadota > Alphaproteobacteria > UBA8366 > JABJJH01. The sequence goes on along the minus strand of JBLHZD010000219.1, from coordinate 4,785 downwards.
GTGGCGCCCAAATCGACCTTGGCGGTGTTATGCACCGCGCCGACGCCGGTCGTGACGCCGCACCCGATCAACGCCGCCTTGTCCAACGGCATATCCTTACGAATTTTCACCAACGCATGTTCGTGCACCAGCATTTGTTCGGCGAACGAAGAAAGATTGGCGAATTGTTGCACGACATCCGCGCCCTGCATCAAACGCGAGGGCTGCCCCCGTCGCCGTCGGGTTTCGCGCCCGTCACAGATGGAGGGGTGGCCCGTCAGACATTCTTCGCAATGGCCGCAAAACGCCGAAAGGCAGGTAATGACATGATCGCCCGGTTTAACATAGGTGACGTCGGACCCGACCATCTCGACAACACCGGCGGATTCGTGGCCCAGCACGACAGGCATCCGGTACGGGTAAAGCCCTTCGACAAAATGCAAATCGCTGTGACAAACCCCCGCCGCCGCCGTGCGCACCAGAACCTCCCGAGGGCCTGGCTTATCAATCGCAACGTCTTCTATCTGCAACGGTTGCCCGACTTCATGCAGTACGGCGGCCTTCATGCGGTCTCTCCCTTACAAAAGGATTTCGGCGACGGTGCGCATCGCCTCGACAGACGGGGCGCGTAACAACATTGAATCGATATGCCCTTTGGCGGACGCCGCCTTCCAGGTTTCCAGCCGTTCCGCGATACGCTCTTTGGGGCCCACTAGCGCGGTCGCGTCGACAAATTCGTCGGGCACCGCCGCCGCAGCTTCCTCGCGTTTGCGGTCCAAAAACAAATCCTGAATTTTGATCGCCGCTTCTTCGAAGCCCAATGCTTTGGCGTAGTCGTTGTAAAAATTTTTGTCCCGCGCGCCCATGCCGCCGACATAGAGCGCCAGTTGCGCCTTTATCGGCGCACGACAGGCGTCCAGATCGTCGCCAACCTGCACTGGCACAAACGGCGCGACCTTAAAATCAGCCAGGGATTTTCCACCGCCCGCTTTGGCGAACCCTTCGTTCAGAGGGCCTTCCAGAATATCAAAACGCTCCGGGTTCATGAAAATCGGGAAGATTCCGTCGGCGCATTCAGCCGCAACCCGAAGCCCCGCCGGGGTAATCGCAGCGGTATAGATCGGTAGGGACGGGTCGCCATGCATGACGCTTTTCAAAGGTTTCCCAAGCCCGGTCGATCCCTCGCCGGTATAGGGAATTTGATAATGATATCCGCTATGGGTCAGCGGCTCTTCGCGTGCCAGCACCTTGCGGATGATATCGATATATTCGCGAGTGCGCGTCATCGGCCGGCCAAAGGGTACACCGTGCCAGCCCTCGATCACCTGCGGTCCGGACGGCCCGATGCCTAGGACAAACCGGCCATCGGACAAATCCGCAAGGCTCATCGCCGTCATCGCCGCCATCGCAGGCGTGCGCGCGGACATTTGCATGATCGCGGTGCCGACAGTCATCGTTTTGGTTTGCGCCAATATCCAGGCGGCGGACGAAACCGCGTCACGCCCCCACGCCTCCGACGTCCAGGCAGAATCAAAGCCAAGTTTTTCGGCTTCCAGCACCAATTCCATATTGACGTTCTTGCCGGTTTCCTTGGACGCTCCGGGGATAATGCCGAGTTTCATTGACGCTGCTCCTGTTTATGACAATGGCTAAATTCCAGCATCCATATTTGTCCAGACTTGGTGCTGACGCAATGGCGAAAGGGTGCGTGAGCGGGCATCACCACGGTTCCAACCAGGGGCGAAGATCAAGTTCCTGTGTCCAGGCGTTGCGTGGTTGGGTGTGCAGGCGCCAGTAATTTTCCGCGATCGCGTCGGGGTCGATGATGCCGTCATCGGCCTTGGCGGCGTAACGTTCCGGAAAATTATCGCGCACCCAGGCGGTGTCGATAGCGCCATCGATGACCGCATGGGCCACATGAACGCCCTGCGGCCCCAACTCCCGCGCCATGCTTTGCGCTAGTGCGCGCAGCGCGTGCTTGCCGCCCGCAAAGGCGGAATGTCCTGCGGCGCCGCGCAGGCTGGCCGTCGCGCCGGTGAAGATGATCGTGCCGCGTCCGCGCGGCAGCATGTGTTTCGCCGCCTCCCGCCCGGTCAAAAATCCTGCGAAACAAGACATTTGCCAGACCTTGAAATACACCCGTGCGGTGGTCTCCAGAATATTAAACCGCACATTGCCGCCGACATTAAACACCGTCACTTCAATTGGGCCTATTTCGCGCTCCACCTTCGCGAAGAAATCAACCATCTGGTCTTCTTCACGGGCGTCGACGCCAAAGCCATGCGCCTCACCGCCGCTATCATTTATTTCGGCGACAAGGGTGTCGAGCTTGTCCCCATGACGTCGGGTCAGGCAGGCGACATAACCCTCGCGCGCAAACCGGCGAGCCACGGCGCCCCCCGTCGCATCCCCCGCACCAATCACCAGGACAACTTTCTTCTCGCTCATTTCTGCACTCCCCTTGAAACGCCCCCAAAATTAGGCGATCAGAATAACCATGATCAAGAATAGCCACGCCGGGCCGGCGCCGCTATCGAAAACCGGAACAGGAAGGACCAACCATGTCCAATATCAGTCTGGAAGATGCCAGCGCAATCGTCGAGGCGACCCTGGCGGCGGGTCGAGAGGCCGGGATGATGCCCCTGACCGTCGCTGTCCTGGATTCCGGGGGCCATATGGTGGCGTTCAAGCGCGAGGATGGCTCTGGCATCCTGCGGCCGGACATCGCTTTCGGCAAAGCCTGGGGCGCCATCGGCATGGGCATTTCAAGCCGTCTGTTGCGCAATCGTCTGGCGGATCGACCAACCTTTATCGACGCGTTGGCCACCGCGTCCGGCGGCCGGTTGATCCCGGTTCCCGGTGGCGTTTTGATCCGCGACGAGACCGGCAGCGTAAAAGGCGCGGTCGGCGTCAGCGGCGATACTTCCGATAAGGACGAAGCTGCGGCGATTGCAGGAATTCTGGCGGCTGGGCAAACGCCGGACCCTGCGGAGCCGGATCCGAATTGGCGCGGCTCGAATTTATAAGGGCGAATGACACCTGTCAGCGCACCCAACTTACGGAAAAATCCCACAGAATTTTAATAGAGCGCATTTTAGGCGAATAGGCGTGGCATCTGGATTTATTCTACTGTGATTTCATAAGGTTATGGCGCTACTGTGCCACACGACAGGGTGCATTTGAAGTAATGCAGCGGGAAACTAGAAAATTTTCTGGACCTCGATAATTGTCACGCCGTGCGAAACGCGGCGCTTCGGGAGACTATAGATGGCCGATTAAATCAATCTTAGCGGCGCGGTCCGCTCAACCCTCTTCGGTCAGAACCAGACATCGCAACTTGGCGCGCGCACCGACCAGCGGCTCGCCACCGGCCAATCCGTTAATTCCCCGATTGACGGCGCTGCAGAGTTTTTCGCCTCGCGCGCCTTGTCGGACCGGGCCTCGGGATTGAACGCGGCGAAGGACGGCGTCGATCAAGCCTTGAGCACCATTGACGCGGCGCAAAACGGGTTGGACGCCATCGGCGCGCTGTCGGAACAGGCGGAAGGCATCGCCATCGCCGCGCAGAACACCAACGATCCAAACCAACGCGCGGCCCTGCAGTCACAGTTCAATGAGTTGACCAACCAGATTAATGGCATCGCGCAGGATTCCGGCTTTGGCGGCACAAATCTGGTGCAGGAATCGCCCGATAATCTGGAAATTTCGTTAAACGAGGACGGCTCCAGCACAGAAATCATTCAAGGCCTCGATTCCAGCGCCGCCGGGCTGGGCTTCACCACCGCTGACTTTTCCTCCGACGCAGGTATTCAGGCGGCGTTGGGACAGGCCGCCGGGGCGGTCGATGCAACCCGGACCAAGGCGGCGACGCTGGCGTCCAGCAGCTCCGCGCTGCAAACCCGGATCAATTTCACCGAAGATCTGACCAATACACTGGAAGAAGGCGCGGCGAAGCTGACCGAAGCGGATTTAAACGAAGAAGCCGCCAACCGGCTGTCGCTGCAAACACGGCAGGCTCTGGGCAACAACGCGCTCAGCCTGGCGACGCAGAGCGAACGTGCGATCCTCGGCCTGTTTGGCTAAGTCGCCTCACAGTTCACCAAATCGTTTTGGCGTCGTTAGAACGTCAGGAGCCCCAGATTTCGACCCAGCCTTACTGCAAAGGCGTTGGCGGCGGGCGCGGCATTTGTGTTTAAGGCGCGAAAGGCAGTTTGCGTTCTGGGTCCGATCCGACCGTCTTCACGGATCGGCTTGGCTCTCTGGCGAGAGGGTTTTCGCACTGCCCCGGTCGCGCCCCAATCATTGACCGTCGCCTGAAAAGCGGCTTCTTCCGCCTCGCCAACCGAAGAGTCCGGCTCCGCATCGAAGAGCGGCCCGAAGGCGTCATGGATCGCGGCGCGAAGATTACCGCTTTCCACGTCCGCATTTTCTCCGCCCGACGGCGCGTCTTCTACAAATTTGGCAAAGCGTCCCAGCGCCAACCCCTCCGCCACTTTTTCTGCGCCCCGGCGACCGGTTGCGACGCGAAGCGAACGGCGTGTTTTCGGCCCAACGACGCCACCGGTCTTCAACGGCGCGGGGTTGACCCGCCGTTCCCCCGTGGGCGTCTCTTGCGCCTTTTCGTCGATATAGGCAATTTCGTCACGATCCGCGTCGAGCATATTAAGGCCAGTTTGCAGCGCCCGCGTCGCACTGTCGCGCCCGGCGGCGCTGGCCACCATAACGGCCACCCGAGATATTTCAGCCTGTAATGGGCCTCCACCCGGCGCCGTGGCGGGTTCATCGAGGGCGTTCTTGCCAAGACGA
>JBLHZD010000218.1:0-7351 GCA_047631095.1 Alphaproteobacteria bacterium | reverse complement strand
CGGTTGGCGGGGCTACCAACGTGCTTGATGTGTCGGACTTCCATCACTTCCGGATCAACCACTCGGAGCTGTTCGCCGACAAGCAAAACCATATCAACGGGATCGAGAATTTCTGGAACCAGGCGAAGCGCCATATGCGCAAATTCAACGGTGTCCCAAAGGCCCATTTCGGGCGATTTTTAAAGGAATGCGAGTGGCTATTTAACAACAGTGACCCATCAAGCCAATTATCCCAATTGAGGCGATGGGTTAAACTGTATTTGAACTAGTTATCTGGGACAGCCCCTTAAAAAAATTCTATTACAGCCCGTAATTTCGGGGCGTTAGGGTTCTTTCATGGAAATGGCGTGGACGAGAGAGTCGCCTTGACGGCGGTCAACGTGGGCGATCTCGTCATTTATCTCCGGTGGCCCATTTCGTGGTACCTGACGGAGCGTATTTTAGCATCAATTACAGCGGACAACCGCAGCATGGGCGCTGCACCCTCGCCTTCGTCCCGTGGAATAGTTGTAATCGCTTAATTGAAGCCTAGAACGCGGCGCTGTTTCGTCCAGTCTAGGGGCGACTTTGAGGCGTTGATCGGCAGTGTCAGGGGAATCTTGGTTGAGAAGCCGAGCCGGGTTGCCTAACGTTTCGGGATGAGCAATTCATTTCGATATTTCAAGACATCGCCCAAGATCATCCGCTTGGCGGTGATGATCTATGTGCGGTTTCCGCTTTCGCTACGGCAGGTCGAAGGTTTGCTCCACGAACGCGGCGTCGACATCAGCCATGAAACGGTGCGCGCGTGGTAGAACCGGTTCGGTCCGGTGTTTGCTGCGGAGATTAGAAAACGTCGGATTCGAAGCCAGTCATTTTCGCTCTGGAGATGGCATCTGGACGAGGTTTTCGTGCGGATCAATGGCGAACAGCAAGATCGCGAGGCTGCCTTGAAGTTTTTACTTAAAGCGATGAAGCGATACGCTCGCCCGGAAGTAATCGTGACGGACTTGCTTCGGTCTTATCCGGGGGCGATGAACATCATCGGAAACGCCGAACGTCGAGAGATCGGTCGCTGGAAGAACAACCGGAGTGAAAATTCACATCAACCGTTCCGGCGACGGGAGCGCGCAATGGTGAAATTCAGGAGCACGAAATCGCTACAGAAGTTCACCTCGGTTCATGCTTCGATCCACAACCATTTTAACCAGGAACGTCATCTTCATAGCCGCCGGAACTTCAAACTCAAGCGATCGGTCGCCATTGCCGAATGGCGTCAAATTGCCGCCTGAACTCGGCGGGATGTGGTTTTCTATGATATGCTTCTTTTACTCTGACAGCGCCGCACCGCGAGTTCGCTTTTTAGCTTAAAGCGACATCGAGACGTTTGAGCGCACCGTTTAGAATTCGTCATTTCCGGCTGCGATACTCGCTCCATATCAGTGGCGATTCAGCGCAAGCTTGCGGCCATTCAATCCATTGAAATTGTCTGTTATTCGGCCGCCGGGTTCGAGTGCGCTTCCCGGCGGTAGGCAAATACTTCGTCTTCCAGGTCGATGGCTGGAAATTCGTCCTTTTCGCGCCAATAGTCCTGGGTGTGTTGCCATTCCCGTTTGTCGCCGCGCCGCGGTAGAATGGCCAGTGCGCGTTTGAGATAGTTGGGGTTGAAGTCGTTCTCGTCCATCCAGTCGAACAGCTCCATGTCCTTGTCTTCCGCCCGGAGGGCCGGTGCAATGCTCTTTGCGCCAGTTTCGCGCATGTGATTGAGTAGACGGCAGACGAATGCGGCGATCAACTCGCTGCGCAAGGTCCAGCTTGACCGGAAATAGCCGAATACCCAGGCGAGATTGGGCACCCCGGTGAACATCATGCCGCGATAGGTCACGGTGTCGTGAAAATCAAGCGGCGTGCCATCGATCGTAAAGGCGATGTCGCCCATGATGTTCATGTTGAAGCCGGTCGCGGTCACAATAAGGTCGGCTTTCAGGGTCTCGCCGCTTTTCAGCAGAATGCCGTTCTCGACAAAGCGGTCGATCCCATCCGTCACCACCGACGCCTTGCCCGAAGCAATGCCTTCGAACAGGTCGGCGTTGGGAACGAACGCGATGCGCTGCCGCCAAGGCCGGTAGGGTGGTGTGAAATGGGTGTCCACATCGTAGTCCGGCCCCAGTAGCTCGCGGATCTGACCGAGCAGTTCCTCCTTCACCGTGTCTGGTGACGCGTGGCAGCGGTCGGTGAAGACCGCCTGATCGAACATGATTTTCTTGCGTGTAATTTCGTGCACTACGCTCTCGTTAATCTGCAGCTCGCGCAGGGTCTCGGCGATTTCGATGGCGTTACGGCCGGTGCGGAAAAAGGTCGGCGTGCGTTGCAGCATAGTGACATGCGCCGCGCTTTCGGCCATGGCCGGCACCACGGTCGCCGCCGTCGCTCCAGAGCCGATGACGACGACGTTCTTTCCGGCATAGTCGATGTCTTCGGGCCAGTTTTCCGGGTGTGCTATCCGGCCTTTGTAATCCGCCATGCCTTCCCATTTCGGCGTGTAGCCTTCGCGGTGGCGGTAATAGCCTTGGCACATCCACAGGAAGTTGGCGCTGATGCGGACGGTCTCATTCGTGTCGCTGCGAATGGCCTCGATGGTCCAAAGGTTGTCCTCGTAGGACCAGTCGGCTCTAACGATCTTGTGGCGGTAACGGATATGTTGGTCGATATCGTTTTCTTCGATTACCTCGCCCATATAGGACAAGATTTCCTCCGCCGTCGCGATCGGCGGGCCGACCCAAGGCTTGAAGCCGTAACCGAAGGTGTGCAGATCGCTGTCCGAGCGAATGCCCGGTGAACGGTGAGTCCACCAAGTGCCGCCGAAGTTCTCTTCCGTCTCCAAAATGACGTAACTCGTATCCGAGCACTGCTCGCGAAGATGGTAGGCGCCAGCGACCCCGGAAATTCCCGCACCGACGATCAAAACATCAAAATGCTCGACCGGCGCCCTGCTGCCTTTCGGAGCTTCGTGCCCTGCCGTTGTCTGCTGCACCGCCATTTTCGTGTGTCCCTTCCATTCGGTGTTGTCAGAGTACAAGAAGCATAGCATAGAAAACCATACCGCACCGAGCTCAGGCGGCAATTTGACGCCATTCGGTAAGGGTGGCCGAGCGGTTGAGTTTGAAGCTTAGGCGGCCTGCCCGTCAGACATCGAGGATCGAAGCTGAATCGTTTCGTGCCGTCCCCGGCCCCTTATTATACTACCGGACGCGAGGAGATGAGTCTGTGCGCGTAACCTCGGACTCTATAGGGCAATCCCACGACGACACGGCCCAACCTGATGAGTGAAGAATGACAAGCAGAACATTGGCCCCCATCGCACGCCACATCACCATGCTTGAAATCCGTTGCTCCCGCTGCGACAGCGTTGAGCGGCTTCGTGTGCCGAAATCATCACCGCCAAGCGGATGATCTCGGGCGATGTCTTGAAATATCGAAATGGATTTTTCATCCGCCGAGGCTACGGACATCAGCTCCCCGCATCAAGCCAGGTTCCCCTGACAACACCGTTGTTTGGGCTTTGTCAAAGAAATTTTAGCCTATCTTCGAAAACCACGTCGCGCTGAGCTCGGTCACCAATTTGACCCCAGAGCCAGAGCGAAAATGGCGGCCCACTATATTTGGGAATAGCCAGATCCAGGCGTGTCCACGCCGCGGCCGCGGGGATTCTCGATCCAGCCAAATTCTGAAAGGATCGCTTGGTCATAGCAAACCCGCCCATTGACCTTTGCCACAGATTCGCTGGCCAGCAGCAGCGCCCCCTGCGCCATCATGTCGGTATTTTCACTTTTCGGATCGTCATAACCCTTTACGAGCTTGTGGTGTACCGTACCCGGCGTTGCTACAATGACAGACGGTGATATGGCCGTGACCGAAATGTCGCCGTGGATCGCCACCTCTTTCGCCAGTCCCTGCGTCATCCGTTCCAACGCCGCCTTGGTTGCGCCGTACATAGTGTCTCCGCGCGGCGTTACGTCATCATACGGGCTGCGGCCCGGCCCGATAGCAGAACCGGAACTGATATTCACAATACGCCCACCGCCATGTTCGATCATGTCCGGCACAAGGGCCTTGGACAGAAATAGTGGCGCGTGCACATTGATTTCAAAGCATTTCGTCCAGCGATTTTCAGCCAACTTATCGACCATCAAGTAGTAAGTTAGCGCCGCGTTGTTGACGAGAATGTCTACCTTACCGAATGCGCCCCGCGCCTCTTCAATCAGGCGGTGGCATTCCGATACCTGCGAAATATCGCAAGCGACCCCATGCGCCTCTCCGCCCGCGTCCTTGATATTCCGGACCGTTCGAGCGAGCGACCCTTCGAACATATGGTCGCCTTCATTCAGCGTCCGCGCCGCCACTGTAACCTTGGCCCCCTCTGACGCAAACAGTTCGGCTATAGTTTGCCCGATTCCACGGCTCGCCCCAGTGATCAGCGCTGTTTTTCCATCAAGTTTCCCCATAACACCCTCCCAGTACGTTGGAATACTTCAACCTTATGGTCGCGCCAGGAGCGCGCTAAAGCAAGTGGAGCTTTCATCGACATCTTTAAACCTAAACAGGGCTTTGTCAGAGTAAAAGAAGCCTATCATAGACAACCATATTGAATGAAGTTCTGGCGGTTGTGAAGGTGACATTCCCTAATCTCTGCGGCGGTAAACGCGGAAACCCGACATACATGATAGCCGCCAAACGGCGAAAATTGGGGGACGCCTTAAAATATCAGAAGGAATTTCTCAATCCAAAACGTTACGAAACCCACCTCACCGCCTCTGGCTGGTTTCCCCTGACAGCGCGGTCCGCAGGGCATTGCTGAATCGTTCGCCATCTGAGCATAATTAGTTATGAATTGGAGCGCACGTTCTACCGCACGTTTCGACCTGAAATGACTACGGGAAAAATCTGTACAACACCCTTTTGGAAGGAGAATTTACATATGTTGGCCAACACATCTCGTAATCTGACCGACCTCCAGCGCGAGCAGTGGGCGGTTGATGGTTACCTGCAGATTGAGGGGGCGCTCAGCCCGGTGGAAGTTGACTTCTTTTCCGAATTACTTGACCAGGTGCGACAACAGCCGGGCTACGAACCAGCGCCGGGGAAGCTGCCGCGCGGTCATTTTGACTGGGCGCCGCACGCTGACAAAAAGCTAGATGCCTTCATGGACCGGCGCGACCTTTTACCCTACCACCAAGCCTTTATCGACTTGATAGACCGGCCCGGAATATTCGACTTAATTCTCGATTTGATGGGTCCGTATATCCAGTTCTCAATGAGCCAGGCGATCATCCGGGCGTCGACTGACCAATTCCCCGGCTATACCCACACCGACGGTGGCGAGGGACAGCGTTCGATACGCGTCACAGAGACGAGCAGACCGCTGGCGGTCAAAGTGATGTACCTGTTAACCGACGTAACCGAACCGGACAGCGGCAACTTCACCGTATTTCCCGGTAGCCATTTGCGGCCTTTTTCGAATCAAGACGAGCGTATTCCTCACCCGCACGCTCCGGGCGCGGTGCCGTTGCTTGGCAAGGCCGGCGACGCTTATGTCTTCCCACACGCACTTTGGCACGGACCGTCGCCGAACAAGTCTGGCAAGGCGCGAAAAACGATCCTCTACAACTACTGCCAAATGTTCATGCGAGCCTATGATTTCGCTGGGTCCTATGACACTTTGTTTGACAAGTGCACGCAGCGCCAGCGCCGCCTTCTTGGGGACCTTGGCCATGATTTCCGCCCTGGTGACTTTTTTTATGCGCCAGAGGATCAGGTGGACGTTATGACGCAGGGCAACCCAACGCCCCTGCGCTCCGCCTAGTGGGGTAAATCAACTATATTTAAGACGCTTCCTTCAGCCAGCAGGCGAGAACCAACTCTTTCGGTCCTAGACCGAGCGCCCGAAAGGAGGCGTGATAGGGATTGAGTTTAACGGTTGCGACCGCGTGAGGACCTTTCGTTACTCTGTCCCGACAGGCCTACCCATTATACGTCTGTACCTTTCTTTGTATGCTGGCCACACCTGCGCGTTCGCCAGTCGTGTCGGTCGCTGGCCGGATAGAATTGCGCGCCATTGTTCCGCGGCGCCGGTCATCGACTTCAACGCGCTTTCAGGCGTGATGGCGGCGATGTGTGGCGAAGCGAAGACATTGTCGAATTCCAACAATGGGTGCCCAAGCGGCGGCGGCTCCTCCATCCAAACATCCAACCCGGCGCCGGCAATCTCATTCGCGCTCAAGGCTTCTGCCAGCGCGGCCTCGTCATGAATGCCCCCCCGGCCAATCGTAATAAAATAAGCGCTCTGTTTCATCCGGGCGAAAGCTTCTGTCGCGAACATGCCACGGGTTTCATCATTCAGGCCGCAAGCCACCAAAACGAAATCCGATAGTTCAAGCAGTTCGTTAAACCCGACAAGACGGGCGCCTCGCCTCGTTGCTTCTTCGTCGTCGATCCGAGGGTGATAGGCGATAATGTCCATTCCGAACGCCAGCCTGCAGATTTCCGCCGTCCGAGCGCCGATCTGACCAAGCCCAACGATTCCAAGTCGCTTGCCGTAAATATCATTGTTCATATAATCGCGGCGAACCCAATTTCGGTCGCGACGCATCGCTTGATTAACCTGCGCGATTTTCTTGGTAAGGGATAACATCATAGCAACCGCGTGTTCGGAGACGGCTTCCGCGTTCATCCCGGCTTGACTGACAACCAAGACACCCGCTTCAGTGCAATCCGCGACATTAATCGTATCGTATCCCGCACCCCCGGTGGAAATCGCAAGCAGATTTGGGCATTGCTCGATCAGCGCACGATGACCTCGGTATTCTTCGGGCACATCCCGCCAATTTCCACGAATTTGGTATCCATTGGTTTTCCGTAAAACTTTCTTAATCTCGTCGGTCGGCATCGAATGTTCGAGCCGGGTCAACACGATATCACCGTCCTGCATCAATGTTCGCTCAAACGCTTTCGGATTGGTCAGTACTTCAAAATAAAAAATGTTTTTTTGCATTACGATTGTCATCTCGCATGAGGTTGATTCCAAAATGTATCGAACACAAAGCTGGCTGAATCTCTTTGCGATAAATCAAAACATCCAATTAGCGCTTCTTCACCGCCAGATAATTGTTCTCGAGCAGTATCTTGAAATATCGAAAGGGGTTTTCATCAAAAAATTTGTTACGAAACCCGCATCACCCCCTTAAGCTAGTGGATAGGCCGGAACAAAGGAGTCCGAAGCGGGATTCCTTGTAAGGTTATTATGTGCAAATCTGGAGTATGCGCACAGGAATATCTTTCACAGTTTCGTCCCTGGATCGTCAGCGTCTTGAAG
>JBLHZD010000217.1:0-7366 GCA_047631095.1 Alphaproteobacteria bacterium | reverse complement strand
TCAAACCGCATATCAGCGCCCGTTTCCCGCTGGCGCAAGCCGCTGACGCGTTACAAACGCTTATCGAGCGCCGCGCAACTGGAAAAGTCGTCGTGCTCGTCCGCAAGCCAGGCGCGAAATTTGGGTCTTCGGAATAATTTATTTTGTGCCGTTTTTATTAAATATGAGACGGCGCGGCGATTAACGCCGCGCCAATCCTCAAGCGCGCCAGAATGGCTTACGCGCTTCTCGCATCGCTTCGCCACGATTGACGCCAATGTCGTCAAGCATGCGGTCATCCATCACCGCCAGTCGGCGGCGTTGCGCCGCACGGTCTTGCCAGACATAGAGGACATGTAGCGCCGCATAAGTAGATTTGACCAATAACGAATTGTTATTAATGCCAAAATTACCCTTGAATAAGGTCCGTGCAGAGGAATTTTTCTGCGTAGAGACAAGCGCCCACGGTGCAAAAATCCGTACGACCGAGAAGCGCGAAAACGCAAGGCCGATCATTTTTTTCTCCAGTACAAGAATGTGCGACGTCGATAATCCATCGAGATAGACACTCGACATCACGTTACGATGACAAACATTTACGCGCCGTCATGATTATCGACAAACGATTAATATTAATGTATCGGATTAGTTATATTAATCTGAAATAACAGATCAGGATTTTATATGCCCCTACGGTTACCGCCCCTTGATGCGCTCCGGGTTTTTGAGGCCGCTGGACGACATTTGAGTTTCACCCGCGCGGCCGAAGAATTGAACGTCACCCAGGCCGCCGTGAGTCATCGGATCAAGACATTGGAGACCTGGCTTCGGTTTCCGTTATTCAAGCGCCTCAACCGTGCGCTGATGTTGACCGAATCAGGACAACGCTATCTGCCCGCCGTTCGCGATGCATTGGAGCTAATCGAAACGGCTACCGAATCCGTTATGACCCCCGTCGTCACCAATTCCTTCACCGTCAGCGTTTTGCCCTCCTTCGCCGCAAAATGGCTGGTGCCGCGTTTGTTTCGCTTCCGGGAATTACACCCGGACATTGACGTTCGAATTTCCGCGGAAGACGATCTGGTCGATCTTGATCGCGAAGATGTCGACATTGCGCTGCGCTTTGGGCATGGCGACTGGTCAAATTATCAGGTTGAGCGGCTCATGCGGCAGGCCTTCTTTCCCGTCTGCAGTCCTAAACTTGTAAAAGATGGACCGCATCCATTGAAAGTGCCCGCCGACCTTAAACACCACACCTTGCTACATGAGGAATCTGTCCAGGACTGGCGTATGTGGCTGATGGCCGCCGGATTAGACAGTATCGACGCCAAGCGCGGCCCCTGGTTCAGCCATGCTATCCTTGTGTACCAGGCCGCGTGCGACGGACAGGGCGTGGCGTTGGGCGCGACGCCGCTGGTGGATGATGATCTGGCGGCGGGCCAGTTGGTCAAACCGTTTGATCTCACCTTACCAAGCGATTGGGGGTATTATTTTGTCTGCCCCAAACACACGGCGCGCCGCCCGGACATTGAAGCGTTTCGGGACTGGTTGATGGTGGAGGCGGAACGGGAGCACCCCATGATAAACACTCAGAATTGAGATAAACGCCCAGAGTTAAAATAGACGCTCAGGGCTGAGACGCGCGCGCCCGTTCCCGGTAAATGGTATACAGGCCGCTGGCGACAACGATGCCCGCCCCTGCAATCGTCCACGCATCGGGAAAGTCGCCGAACACAACAAATCCGACCACCGTCACCCAGACCAGCAGCGTATAATTGAACGGTTGCAACACCGAAGCCTGGGTCATCGACAACGCTTTTAATAAAAACAAATGCGCGATGGTGGACAACACGCCCAGCCCGAGCAGAAGCCCCCAGGATTGCAAATCAGGCGCGCGCCAATAAAACGGCGCCAGCACGCCGGTCGCGATGACGCCGACGACGCCCATATAGATCATCGACGTACCAGCGCTATCCTTCAAACTGACGATTCGCGTCAAGACCATGTACAAGGCGAACAACACGGCCGTGCCCAGCGCGTAAAGCATCCCGATATCGACCGCCTGGAAACTGGGCCGGAGAATAATAAGAATGCCGATAAACCCCACCACCACGGCGGCCCAGCGACGCAAGCCGACCTGTTCATGCAGAAGGAGCACCGAAAGCGCGGTGACGATAAGCGGCGAGACCGCAATAATCGCATGGGCGTCCGCCAGAGGCAGGGTCCGCACCGAAAGAATGAACAGACCGATTTCGGCCACGATCACCAGGGTTCGTAATATTTGAAGCCACAGACACCGCGTCGCAAAGGCGGCGCGGATTCCATCCCCGCGCACGGTAAAGGCGAGCGCCGTAATCAGAAACACCGAAAACCGAATGAGCAGGAGCTGGGGCGCGGGGAATCCGACCGACAAATGTTTTGTGATCGCATCCTGAAAGGCGAAGATGATCATCGCCAGGACAAAAATCGCGATGCATTTCCCGGTACGACCAGACTCCGGGGCGCCCGGATCGCTCACGCGGTTTGTAAATCCGCAAGGTCGCGATACAAGTCCAGCGCTTCCGGGTTGGCCAGCGCTTCCTGGTTTTTCACCGCGCGACCATGCACGATATCGCGCACGGCGAGCTCCGTAATTTTGCCCGACCGGGTGCGCGGAATATCAGCCACCGCGATAATCTTGGCGGGTACATGGCGCGGGGTGCAATTCTGGCGGATGCGTTTGCGGATGCGATCGCGAAGCGCGTCATCCAGCGTTGCGCCCTCGCGCAAGACGGCGAACAGCACGACGCGGGTGTCATTGTCCCAGTCCTGTCCGATGACGAGGCCCTCGACAATCTCATCAAGCTGCTCCACCTGTCGATAAATTTCCGCCGTCCCGATGCGGACGCCGCCAGGGTTAAGCGTCGCGTCGGATCGTCCGTGAATAATGAACCCGCCATTTTCCGACAGTTCCAGAAAATCACCATGGCGCCAGATATTGGGATATTTGTCGAAATAGGCGTCGTGATACCGCGCGCCATCCGCATCGTCCCAAAAATAGAGCGGCATCGTCGGGAATGGTTTGACGCATACCAACTCGCCCTTTTCACCCTGAACCGGCTGGCCGTTTTCGTCGAAAACTTCGACCGCCATGCCCAGAATACGGGCCTGAATTTCACCCCGATAAACCGGGCCGACCGGATTGCCCCCAACGAAACAGCCCACAATATCCGTACCCCCAGCGATGGACGACAGACAAATGTCTTTCTTCACATTCTGATAAACATAGTCGAAACCTTCCGCGACCAATGGCGATCCTGTGGACGCCATCGTGCGGACGCTCGACAGATCATGGGTGTCCATGGGGCGCAATCCGGCCTTGGCGAGCGCATCGATATACTTCGCCGAGGTTCCAAACAGGGTCATCTTCGTATCGTCGGCGAAGTCGAACAGCACCTCGCCATTGGGATAAAAGGGCGAGCCGTCATACAACAGCAATGTGGCTTTCGCTGCGAGGCCGGTCACCAGCCAGTTCCACATCATCCAGCCGCAAGTGGTGAAGAAAAACACCCGGTCATCCGGCTTAACGTCGCAATGCAGGACGTGCTCTTTCAGATGCGTCAGCAACACCCCGCCGACCCCGTGCACGATGCATTTAGGCTTCCCGGTCGTGCCGGACGAATACATGATGTAGAGCGGCGAATCGAAGGGCACCGGCGTAAACTCGATATCTCCAGCTTGATAAGACGCGGTCGCGTCGCGCAGGCTCATCGCGTTCGGAATTGCGGAGATGTCGGGGTCCGCCGAGACCAGTGGGCAGACGATAATCTTTTTCAGGCTCGGCAATTCCGCGGCGATGGCCGCCACACGGGACAGCGAATCATGCGCCTTGCCGTTATAAAAATAGCCGTCTGCGGTGAATAATATTTTTGGCTCGACCTGGCCGAAACGGTCCAGCACGCCGCGCTCGCCAAAATCCGGCGAACAGGACGTCCACACTGCGCCCAGCGAGGTCGCGGCCAGCATCGCGATGATCGTCTCGGGCATGTTCGGCATGAAGCCCGCGCAACGGTCACCAGGGCCAACGCCCAATTCCCGTAACGCCTGGGACAATCGAGAGACGGCGTCATAAAGCTCCCGCCACGACATTTCGCGGCGCACTTTGTCCTCCGCCTGAAAGATAATCGCGACACCCTCATCGCGGCAGCGCAACAAATTTTCAGCGAAGTTTATGTGTGCATCGGGGAAAAACCGCGCGCCGGGCATTTTGTCGCCATCGACCAGAACCCGCTCGCCCCAGCTTTCCGCGACAATTCCGCAAAAGTCCCGCACGCCAACCCAGAACTTTTCCATTTCCTGAATCGAGAAATCATGGAGCGCCGCAAAATCAGGCAGAGAAACATCCCATTGGCGTTCAAGCGCTGTGCGAAATGCGGTCATGTTCGCATTCGCAACCTGGTCCTCGGACGGCGCCCATAATAATTCGGCCAATTTTCGACTCCCTATCCTGAATTCTTCGAATTCTGGATAGCATGGCGCGACCGCCGCGCCAATAAGGGCCGCTATTCCTTTAAGGCGTGATTCGCGCGCGCGCGATGGTCATCGGTGACATGGTCACGCACCGCCCGCCACGCCGCCCAGAACACCGCCGCGTCATCGGTGAACCCCAACACCAACAGAAAATCAGGCAAAACGTCGATCGGGGTGATGAAATACGCCAAGGCGCCCAGCAAGATCGCCTTCGCGCGGATCGGCGTCGCGGGATCCATGGCGCAATACCACGCCGCGACAGCTTCACGCGCAAACCCGATACGTCCCGCCACGGCCTTGAATTTTCGCCAAAAGCCACGCCGTACGAAGCGTTCCTTGCTCAGGTTCTGGCTCGTTTTATCCCTCGTCATCCCTCTTGATATGGGCATCAATCCGCCGGTCTGCTATACTCGGCCCCAAAATCAGGCGCCAATATCAGGCTTAAAGAACAAAAAGGATCGCTGAATCATGGATTTACAAGGATTGCCCGCCATCGTTACCGGCGGCGCTTCGGGGCTTGGCGCTGCAACCGCCCGCGCACTGGCCAAGGGCGGCGCAAAGGTCGCCATTCTGGATTTGAACATGGACAGCGCCCGCGCGGTCGCCGAAGAGATTGGCGGCGTCGCGGTGGAATGCAACGTCGCGGACGCCGCCAGTGGCGAAGCGGCGGTAAAAACAGCCCGCGATGCGCATGGACTCGCCGCGATCTGCGTAAATTGCGCTGGTATCGGCACACCGGGCCGCATTGTCGGGCGCAACGGACCTATGGCGCTGGACGCCTACGCCAAGGTCATACAGGTCAATTTGATCGGCACGTTCAACATTTTGCGACTCGCGGCGGCGGACATGATTTTCCGGGACCCCAATGAAGGCGGCGAACGCGGCGTCATCATCAACACCGCCTCGATTGCGGCCTATGAAGGACAAGTCGGGCAGGCCGCGTATTCGTCGTCGAAAGGCGGCATCGTCGGACTGACGCTTCCCGCCGCACGAGAGTTCGCGCAATACGGCGTCCGGGTGTTGGCCATCGCGCCAGGCCTGTTCGCCACGCCGATGTTGATGGGCTTGGCGCAAGACGTGCAGGATAGTCTCGCCGCCACCTTGCCTTTCCCGTCGCGGTTTGGCCTTCCGGAAGAATACGCAAAACTAGCGCTGCACATGATCGACAATGCGATCATGAATGGTGAAGTGGTGCGGCTGGACAGCGCAATCCGCCTGGCGCCACGCTAATCAGGCGCCGCGCTAGTCGGATTCCGGTTTAGTTCTGCGGCGGCGCTAGAGGGAGCGCCAGGGCCGGAACCAAGCTCGGGGCCAGAATTTTAGCGCGCGCCTTGATATCGGCGCTTAAACCCGGCGCCAGCGCTTCTTTCGCCTGAACCGCCGGTTTGAATTCCTGATTCGCGGCGAGGCTCAACCAGGCGAACGCCAGCGCCTCGTCTTTTTCAACACCGCGCCCAACGCCATAGAACGTCGCCAGCAACATTTGCGAGGGCGCAAATCCCTGTCGCGCCGCCGCATAACACCACCCCGCCGCATTTTCGACATCGACCGCGACGCCGTGCCCATCCAGCAGGATTTCACAAAGCGCGTGTTGGGCTTCCACCAGTCCGGATTGCGCCGCCTTGGCGAAATATTGCGCGGCGCCCGGCGCATCTTCGCGGCCGCCGCGCCCCTGATCCATAAGTATGGCGAGATTGACCATGGCCGCCGTATCGCCCTGGGTCGCCGCCTGTCGATACAAACGCCGCGCCGCGCCATCATCCTGCGCAACGCCATCGCCCTTTTCATACAATAAGCCCAGCTGGAATTGCGCGGGCGCGGATTGTTGACCAGCGGCGCGGCGCAACCAATCCGCCGCCTGTCGCCCGTCTTTCGCTGTAATTGTTCCGGTCAGGAAAATCATGCCAAGCGCATATTGTGCGTCTCGGTCGCCCGCTTCGCCCGCTCGGCGATACCAGCGCAGCGCTTCGCCCCAGTTGCGGTCAACGCCAATGCCTTCGCTGTATAACCCGGCCAAGTGAAGTTGGGCTGGAACGTGGCCTTGTTGCGCCGCGCGGGCGATCAGGCGCGCGCCGTCGGCCCGGTCGGCGGTGGATGTCGCGCGCAACACCAGGGCCTCGCCCCGTCTATAGAGCGCACTGGAGTCCTGCGCCCAACCCTCATGCGATCCCGCGCTGCCCAGTATGAGCAAAACGCCGAATATCGCGGCGGCGAAAACCCGCATTAAAAACGCTGGATCATGTACCGGGGCGCCACGCCGACACGCGACCTTCGGCGTCCTGGATTTGCGCCGCGCTCATCTCGGCTTTCAATTTATCGCGATTGCGCAGCGCCGCATCGAGGTCATCTCCCTTCAGACCTTTGCTCGCCAGGGTGAGCCACTTCCAGGCCTCCACCAAATCACGCGTCACGCCGGCGCCCGCAAAGTAGAGCGCGCCCAGATTATTTTGCGCCTTCCGATGGCCCTGCGCCGCCGCCGCGCGATGCCATTTCAGCGCCTCGGCGTCGCTGCGTTCGACGCTGCGTCCCAGTTGGTGGAACACCGCGATATTATACTGCGCAGACGCGCTGCCGCGTTGCGCCGCCTTCAGATACCAGGCTGCGGCGCGCGCCTCATCCGGGGTCACGCCGAGCCCATGTTCATACATAACCCCCAGCATAAACGCCGCGCCGTCATGTCCCGCCCCGGAGAGACTTTCAAAAACCTCCAATGCGCCGGTAAAATTTCGCGCGCGCAGATCGGCCATTGCGGCGTGAAACTGCGCGCCGTCCGCTTGTTTGGCATCCGCAACGCTCTCTGGAACCGCCCACAGGAACCCCACGACAAGCAAAACCAATGTTACTCTAGTCCACATCTCAGGCTTCCTGATGCGCGCAA
>JBLHZD010000216.1:0-7390 GCA_047631095.1 Alphaproteobacteria bacterium | reverse complement strand
GGACTTTGCTAAATTAACCGAGGCAGACGTAAAGCGCGTGGAAGATTTACTCAATAACCGACCGCGCAAAGCGCTCAATTACCACTCACCCAACGAGGTCTTCGACAAGCTCACAGCCCCGCCTGAAAATTATGCACTTGGTATGTGAACTTGGGATTAGAAATTTAGACAGGTAACACGGTATTTTATAAATTCAGGATGATTTCGAATATTTAGTTTGAGCGCGCCTGAAAACAAACGGTTTGAAAACAAGGATTTAAAGCAATGAAATCTTGCTTGGTGGTGAATGATTCCAAGGTCGTACGAATGGTAGCGCGCAGGATATTGGAAGATTTGAGTTTTGAAGTCAGCGAAGCGGAAGATGGGCAAAAGGCGCTGGACGCCTGTCTGTCAAAGATGCCGGACGCGATCCTGCTTGATTGGAATATGCCGATCATGAACGGTATTGAGTTTTTGAAGGCGTTACGCGCAAGCGACGGCGGCGCCGACCCGATTGTTGTTTTTTGCACCACCGAAAACGACATGAAAAATATTCAGGAAGCCATCGCCGCAGGCGCCAACGAATACATCATGAAGCCGTTCGACAGTGAAATTGTTCAATCGAAGCTGGAACAGGCTGGCGCGCTATAAATTGCGCGAAGTGGTGTTTATAGACTCCCGTTTATCGTTATCGCCGGAGATTTAGGATGCGTCGGCATCATTTGATCGAAGAGGCCAAGGCTGAACTCGACGTCGCTTACGAAGAAGTAAAGCGCGCCGAACGGAGCATTATGGCGTTGGAGAGCGAATATAACGACCGTTTGAAGAGTGTGGATTGCGGTGAATTGAATGTGACGGATCTGATGGCGGAGAAGGAAAAACGCCAGAATGACTTTCATATCGACGACTTGTACATCCTGCAAAAGGAAACCATCGAACGGTTTGCGAGGGTCAGTTCCGCCTTTACGATACTTGGCGCTGTCGATTTTGATGGAGTCGGCTTTGATCTGGTTCGCGGCCTGCTGTTTCACAAAAAGGAAGCGCGGGCGCGGAAACGTGAGATTGACGGCGCGATCCGCGAATTTGCGCACAATTTACGATCTTTTTCCCTTGAAGATGACAGTGCGGATTATGATTCTAGCGTTCGCGAAAGCTGGGCGGCCATCGAACGTTTGTTGAACGAGTGCGCTGAAGATTAAGCGAGCGGTCCGTCAGCTTAAACTTGAGTGAGATCGGGCTAGTTCGACAGGAGGGTCTGCACGTGAATTCCGGCGCAGCGACCCAGCGCCGCCAGATCATACCCCCCTTCGAGTACCGATACGATGCGACCGTCGCAAACCTCTGTGGCGACGTCCATTAATGCCGTCGTGACCCAACGATAGTCGTCATCGGTTAATCTCAAGGACGCAAGGGGGTCGTCATTATGGGCGTCAAATCCGGCGGAAATCATGATGAGGTCCGGTTGAAATTGTCGGAGCGCCGGTAGAATTGTCGTGATGACGGCCTCCCGAAATTCAGCGGATCCGCTCATCGCAGCCAGCGGCGCGTTTACGATATTGTCGGTTTCTCCCCGTTCGCTGGCCCCGCCAGTGCCGGGGTAATAGGGGTATTGATGCGTGGACGCATAGAACAAATTCGCGTCATCCCAGAAAATCGACTGGGTTCCGTTACCGTGATGGACATCGAAATCAATGACCGCAACGCGATCACATCCATGCGCCTGTCGGGCGTGTGCCGCGCCGATTGCGATGCTGTTGAACAGGCAAAATCCCATGGGTTTGGTGCGTTCCGCATGGTGTCCGGGCGGTCGCGTCGCGCAAAAGGCGTTCGTTGCATCGCCCAATAGCACGGCGTCCACCGCGGCGCAGGCGGCGCCAACAGCGCGCAGCACAGCGTCTCGCGTTCCGGGCGATGCAATCGTGTCGGGATCAAAGGCCTGTCTTCCTTCGCTGGGCATCGCGGCGATGACGGCTTCCGCATGATCTCGCGGGTGGATGCGCGCAATTTGATCCACGCTTCCCATTGGCGCAGGGCGCCTGTCGAGGTTGCTAAAGTCCACTCCCTCAAGAACCGCCAATACGGATTTTAAACGCTCTGGCGATTCCGGATGCATGGGGCCCGGTTCGTGGTTCACGCAATCTTCATGGGTGAGCAGGATTGTCGACATGTTAGAATCCTTAATGGCGGGAACCGGGAACCGGGAGTAGCGGAAATCGGCCCGTGTGGTAGTGGCGTAAGAACCGGGAATGGTGTTGTTATAGCCTGTTTTTATCGGTGGTGCGAAGCCTTGCAAGGGCGCAAACAGAGGCTTAATGTAGCATGGAATATAGAGTAATATATGCAATCAAATTTGCATATAAATAATGTTTAACCCATAGTGTTGAACCATAAAGATGAACCAAGGTTTCAGGTGTAATATGAGTAAGTTGTTGGGCGCATTGTCATTGGCCGTTTTGGTGATGCTTACCGGGACGCAAAGCTTTGCGCAGGCTCCAAAAGCCCGGGCTGCGGGCGTTCACGTCGATGCGGTGGTTATAGAGCCATTGACGCAAACCATGCCGGTGCTGGGGCGCTTCGTTGCGCGCCAAAGCGGCGTTGTCGCCGCCTTGACCCGTGGCCCGGTCGAATCGATCTCTGTCTCGGTCGGCGACCGGGTGCGAAAGGGCGATGTCGTCGCCAATCTCGTGACGGCGCGTATTAAGGCGGCGCGCTCGTTCAGTGCGGCGGCGGTGAAGGAGCAAAAGGCGCGGGAACGCACCGCAAAGGCGCAACTGGCGCAGACCCGAAAAGAACTTGTGCGGCTTGCAAGCCTACGGAAGTCCGCTGCGTTTTCCCGGGCGCGCCACGACGATAAATTGCTGGAAGTCGCGAAGTTTGAAAGTGGAGTTGGTGAAGCGGAAGCGGGCATCACCAGCGCCCGCGCGGAGCTTCGCCTGGCGGATATCGACCTTTATAACGCTAAAGTTCGCGCGCCCTATAATGGCGTGGTGACGAAAAAACATACCTCGCCGGGGGCCTTTTTGAATGTCGGCGATCCTGTCGTTACGCTTATCAACGACGAGTTGCTGGAGGTTGAGGCGGACGTTCCGTCAGATCGCCTGTCTGGCCTGTCCGTTGGTCGCGCTATGCCTGCACAGCTTGAGAGTGGCCAGCAAATAAATATCGAAGTCCGCGCCGTGGTGCCGGAGGAAAATGCGTTAACCCGTACACGCCCCGTGCGGTTCCTGGTAAAAATGGACGCCGAGAGCGATGTTTCGGTCGCTTCCAATCAAAGCGTCACAATAAATATGCCGGTGGGGCGGTCGCGAGAAGTCCTCTCCGTGCACAAGGACGCCATCATCCCTCGTAGCGGTGAAAGCGTCGTGTTCGCCGCGATCGATGGTAAGGCGGTGCGCCTTGTGTTGAAACTTGGCGATGCGGTCGGCAATCGTTTTGAAGTGCTGGATGGCTTGAAACTGGGCGACCTGGTGGTCGTGCGCGGGAATGAACGCCTTCGCCCCGGACAAAGTATCTCTTATGAGGGCATGGTTCCCGCGGTGCAGACCGACGCCAAGAAACTCGAGGAAAAATCCGGATCGTAAGACCGGATTGAACGATAGGATTTTCAGATGAATTTAATTCGTCTCGCCATAGAACGACCCATCGCCGTAATGGCGTCGGTTATCCTCGTCGTTCTTTTTGGCTTGGTCGCGCTGCAGCTGATTCCGATTCAGTTAGCGCCAGACCTGCGCCGCCCCGTCATTCAGGTCTCGACAAGCTGGCCGGGCGCCGCGCCGGCGGAAGTCGAGCGGGAGATTCTGAACCGTCAGGAAGACGTTCTGAAGGGCCTTGAAAGCCTGAATAAGATGATCGGCAGCGCGCAGGACGGGCGTGGTCAGATTACGCTTGAATTCAATGTCGGCTCCAATATGGACAAGGCGCTGCTTCTGGTCGCCAATCGGTTGGACCGGGTAAATGGCTATCCTGACGAGGCGTATGAGCCCACATTGCGCACGTCCGGGGCGGACGACAACGCAATCGCCTGGTTCCGGTTGACGCGCGTGAAGGGCGTTGAGAAGCCGATAGCCTCCTTCGGCGATTTTGCGGAAGATGTGGTCAAGGAACGCATGGAGCGCGTGCCCGGCGTTGCGCGGGTCGATGTCTATGGCGGCGGCGCGCGGGAACTGCGCATCATCGTCGATCCGGCGAAACTGGCGCGTTACAGATTAACCGTGCCGGCGGTTGTAAGCCGGCTCCAGGCGGCGAATGCGTCGATCACGGGCGGTGATGTAGAAGAGGGCAAACGACGCTATATCGTCCGCACCGATAATGAAATCAGCACGCCGGAGGATGTGCGCCGCATTTTGTTGCGCTCCGCGAACGAATCGGGAAGCGGACGGGTTGGGCGCGTCACGGTTGGCGATATCGCGACCGTCCATTTCGGCAATAAAAAACCGACCGCGCGTATTCGGACCTTGGGCGAAGAGGCGTTGGCGTTATCGGTGAAGCGTGAAACTGGGGCCAATGTCATCAATACGATGATCGGTTTGCGCGCGGCGGCAAAAGAACTGACCGCGCATACCTTGCCTGCGGCGGGGCTTGAGATCGAACAACTCTACGACGAGACGGTCTATATCGATTCCGCGATTGACCTTGTCATACAGAACATCTGGGTTGGCGGCGCCTTCGCCGTCATTATTTTGCTGGTGTTCCTGCGTTCCGGTCGCGCGACGCTGGTGATTGCGCTGGCGATCCCGGTGTCGGTTATCGGGTCCTTTGTCGCGATGGCGATGCTGGGTCGCTCCCTGAACGTTATTTCGCTGGCGGGGATCGCCTTTGCGGTCGGCATGGTCGTGGATGCCGCGATTGTTGTGCTGGAGAATATTTACCGACTTCGGGAAAGTGGCCTGCCGATTAAGGAAGCGGCCTATCGCGGCGCAAAACAGGTTTGGGGCGCTATTCTGGTCTCCGCGTTGACGACGGTGATGGTGTTCATCCCGGTCCTCATCATGCAACTCGATGTTGGACAATTGTTCCGCGATATCGCGGTTGCGATCTCGGTCGCCGTCATTTTGTCGCTGATCGTGTCGATTACGGTGATTCCGGCGCTGTCCCAGCGATTGTTGCGCGGGCCGGTGAAACCCGCTGGATCGGGGCTTCGCCTCCCGTTAATCGACGATTTCGGTAGTTTGTTCGTCAATGGCACCACAAAATTAGCTGCTGCGGTGGTGCATAACAAGGCGTTGGCGTTGATGATTGCGGTGGGATTGACAGTGACGACGGCGGCGTTGACATGGGCGTTCCTGCCGAAGCTGGAATATTTGCCGAAAGGCAATCAGAACCTGATTATCGGCTTCATCGTGCCGCCACCGGGATACAATTTGAAAACGACGACGGCGATTGCGAACCAGTTGGAAGACGCGGTGCGCCCGCATTGGGAATCGGAAACCGGTCCTGAGTCGAAGGTAGGCGAGCCGCCGAAAATGAAGCATTTCTTCTTTGTGACATTCCGGGATTGGACAATTGTCGGCGCGCGCGCTGTCGATGCGATGCGGGCGGGTGAATTGATCCCTCTGTTGTCCAAGCCTGTATTCAAGGAGCCCGGAACATTCGGCGTCATGTCCCAGCGGTCTGTATTCGGGCGTGGCGTGCGGGGTTCAAGATCTATTGATTTGGACATTTCCGGACCGGATTTGGAATCGGTCATTAGCGTGGCGCAAAAAGCGGCGGGACTGACCTCAAAAATCATGCCCCGCACGGAGGGGAACCAGATGCGGCCGCGACCCGGACTGGAACTGGGCGCGCCGGAAGTGCGCATTAAACCCGACCCGGTGCGACTATCCGATAACGGGATCAGCGCGCGCGATCTGGGCCTGACGGTGGATGCGTTTAATGATGGTCTGCGCGTTGCGGAGATCACCGTCGGCGCGGAGCGGATGGATTTAATGTTAATGGGCCCCGATACGTATGTGGGCTACACACAGGGCATTGGCGACTTACCCGTGGTGACGAATTCCGGCGTTATCCTGCCGTTGCGCTCGCTGGCGTCGGTTTCTGTAACGTCGGGGCCGACCGCTATTCGCCATGTGGAGCGGGCCCGGACGGTGACGCTTGAAATCAAACCGTCCGACAAAATTGCGCTGGGCGAAGCGATTGAAATCCTGGACCGCGAGGTCGTGACCAAATTGCATGAGGGCGGCCTGCCCGAAGGCGTGACGTTGCGGTTTTCGGGTGCGGCGGACAAGTTGCTGGAAACCTGGCGGGAGATGCGGATTGATTTGCTGCTCGCGCTGGCCATCGTTTATCTGGTTATGGCGGTGTTGTTTGAAAGTTTCTTTTATCCCTTCATCATTTTGTTGTCAGTGCCCCTGGCGACGGCGGGCGGCGTGTTTGGCCTGACCTTGCTGAATATGAAATACTTCCAGCCGCTGGATATGCTGACCTTGCTTGGCTTCGTCATTCTGATCGGCATCGTCGTCAACAATGCGATCCTGCTGGTGCATCAGGCGTTGTTCCATATTCGCGAAGAAGGCATGGCGCATGCGGATGCGATTGTGGAGGCCACCCGCAACCGGATTCGTCCGATCTTCATGTCCACGCTGACCAGCGTTTTCGGAATGCTGCCGCTGGTGGTCTTCCCCGGCGCGGGTTCTGAAATTTATCGCGGCCTCGGTTCGGTGGTTGTGGGTGGCTTGGCGATGTCGGCCTTGCTGACCTTGCTGATTGTGCCGCCCTTGTTGGGATTAATGGTCGATACGTTGGAAAACCGTCGTCGCGCGGCGCTGGAGGCGGAAGCCGAAGCCGAAGCGGCGGCATAGACCCGACTCGCAATAAGTTGAGAGTGCGGCGTGCTTGTCGCGGCGCCGGAAGGTGGCGATACACATTCGAACCTTCTAATGTGATCTGACGCGCCATGACCGATAAGGGGACGCAGATGATCTTCCGGCAATTGTTCGACGAAAAATCCTATACCTACACCTATCTGATCGCGAGTCGGATCGGCGGTGAAGCGCTGATCATTGATTCCGTGCTGGATAAGGTGGAACGATATCTAAAGCTTCTGGATGAACTCGACCTGACGCTGGTGAAAGCTGTCGATACCCATGTGCACGCGGATCACATTACCGGTCTTGGCGCGCTTCGGGACCGGACAAAATGCATTACGATCATGGGGGAGGAAAGCGGCGTTGACGTCGTCTCCATGCGCGTTGGCGATGGGGAGACGATTGACATTGAAGGCGTGTCGCTTCGTTGCCTGTACACACCCGGCCACACCAGCGACTCCTACTGCTTTTTGATGGGTGATGAGGGTGTTCAGAATTCCGTGTCATTGGCGTAGTTTAAATATCCAACACGTCATCTAACCTGCCGTCAAAATAGATTGAGAGCTGGGACAGTGTCAAATTCCAGTTTTGCAGCGGCATGGTCCATT
>JBLHZD010000215.1:0-7404 GCA_047631095.1 Alphaproteobacteria bacterium | reverse complement strand
AATTTGGCGTCGCCGCCGCGATGAGGCCCGAAACGAGGGCGAGGCGCGGCGCTAAGGACGATGGCACGGCGGCGCCAATTGTCGCGATCAAAATACAGCTCAGGGAATCAAGGATCGATTGAACGATCAAAATTGCGCCGAAAGAATCGCCGAACAATTCCCGAAGCCCCGCCAAAAACAATATATATCCCGGCGCCCGTTCCGAATTGACAAGAAGCCGAACAACGGTTTCCACACTGTCATAGCCTTGCGCCATCAAGGCCGTCGCACTGTCCCAATAGAGCCTTGCATCTTCCACCAACAACGCGTCTGGCGACGCGCCGAGCAGCGCGATATTGGTTAACCGAATCATCAACGCGGCGGCGAATATGATGACGAATAGCGAGGGTCGCATTGGCGCCTCAGTTCAGGCTAAGGTCAGCGAATATATGATCGAGCGCCCAATCCGACACTTTGTGGTCCGCATGGGTTTCGTCTATCAAAACCTCGAAAGCCCCCCCATCCTTTATGCGCGCCACCGCAGCGCCGACCGCAGGCTCATAAAGTTCACCCAGCCTATTGCGAAAACAACAGCGGTCAAACCGGTTGAATATCTGAGTGAAACGCCGATTTTTCCCCACCGCCGCCAGGACATATTGGTCCAGATAATTCGCGGTGCGCACCAGAGGACCGTAATATTGCGGCGGCGCGGACTGTTTCGCCTCCGCACCTGCGCGCAAATAGAGAGGATATCCACCCGACACTGAATATGTGTGGCGCAGTCGGGAATCCGCCGCCGCAGCCAGGCCCGCTGTCCACCCACCAGCGGAAAATCCAGCGATGTCAAAAACATTATACCGCCCGGATTTGACCGCGTGGTTTAGCGTCACCACAACCGGCTCCACATAAAAACGGATCGGGTTTTCCGCCAGGGTCAAAATTCGATCCCAGCTTGGGGTATACCGCCCAAAATTTGGAAAATTAGCGGTGGGGTACTGGTTTTCGCCATAGCCGGGGTAGTTGAACGCCGCAACCGTATCACCTTGGTTCAAGGCGCGTTGGATAAAAGGCGCGGCTTGGGCGAATTCACCAGCGTATCCGTGATGGTACAAAAACAATCGCCCATTCGGTTTTTTAGGGTGCATCACATATACATAGGCCGCGTAACCATGATCAATCGGTATGGTCAGCCGTTCAGTCTTCGCCAAATTTCTCAACTGCGCCAGCCCGGGCGGCGCGGCGACGCTTTTAACGTCCATTGGTAATTTACCCAGCGGCGCACCGTCATCGCCCCAGATCGCCCGAACTAAAGATTGTCGTTTGGCGGTCAGAGACCCCAGGTCGTAAACTGTAATGAGGGCTGCGGGATCCGTTTCCAAATAGCGAGGGTGAATTTCCTCGAACACATAGACGTCAGGCGCTTTCCAGCGCTTATACAAAACACGAACACTGTCGACGGAATGGGATAAATAGTACGCAAGCCAGCCCAAACCAACCAACAGCGCAATAATAATCCCCAAAATCAAACCGAGGCGTTTCATGGCGTCGTCTTTTCGTCAAATCCCTCGCCATTGTCGTCAGTCGGTCGGCGGGACGGCGCCGCCAATAATCCAACGAGAACAAAAGTCGAGATCCACCAACTTTGCCAGACGCCATAGCTCAGCAACCATATTAAAAACGCCGTTGTCACCAGCCCGGCAGCCATCGCCGGGGCCTGTCGTCCCGGCAGCGACGTCGCCCTGTATCCCGTCAGCGCCGCCAGCGCCGCCATCAAAAGGGCGCCAGGGAACCCGAGTTCAAGCCAGATTTGCATGGCGCCGTTATGGGGATGCAAAGGCAACCGGTCTCCCTGTCCAATCATCTGTCCCGCCTTATTCCGCAGGATATACCGTTCAGCGCCACCTCGCGCCTGACGGGATCCATTAAACCCCAACCCCGTCCATGGGTTTTCCTTGATATGCTGGATTGTAAAATCCCAAATTTCCAGCCGGTGAATAATCGAGGAATTCCCATCCCCCATAATCTGGCGCACCGGTTTGTCGATTGCTGAAAATAACATCGGCGCGAACAAAAGCGTTCCGGCTATGGCGATGGGCAACAAAAAGCGCAGGACAGTTGGCGCCGCCATAACGCCAACATAGATCAGGACGGCGATCCCATAGGCTACAAGCGCGGATTCACTGGGGAGCGCATAAGCCATCACGCCGCCCGCGATTATAAACGCCCACCCGCATTTCGGCGCTGCGGCGGCGGCCAACCAGGCAAACAGAAGCAGCACCGCAGGCGCCCGGTTCACCAACCCCGTATAATTGCCGTTTGGCGATTCCAAACCAAAGAGGTCTATTAAAATAAACCCCTTCGTCACGACCTCGACCAGCGCCAGAGCCAGCCCAAGCAGCGCGCCAATACAGACCCAGCGCCGCACAATACGCCGCTCGGCCTCGATAAGGGTCCTCGTTCGTAACAGAAGGTACGCGCACGGCAAACCGGCCACTGCCAATGCAGCCCATTTTTTGATCGCCCCGGAACCATCAACAGACCAGATTATGGTCACAGCCGACCAGGCGAACAGAAGCAGATAGGGGGCGAGGAATGGCCAGTCCAGCGATGGCCATTGGGGTTTCCGCCATAGATCAATCGCAACCGTTGCGATGATAACCGCAACAGCAAGGGGCGCGACCATCAATGGCGCGAAAAGGCCCAGTATTGGCGCAACCAAAGCGGCGGCGCCAAGCACATGACCATAATGAATGCGCGAGACGATCATGATCGCGCACACCTGTAATGCATTAAGCCTGCGATGACCATCAAAAAGTCCCCGCGTGATGCCTAAATCGCCTTACAACCGGGTTCTAACGCAGCCCCAACGCAGCGCCTATTTTGTCGACCGCCTTCAAACCAGTCCCGGTTAAAATCGCGACACAGGTCTCGGTTTCACCAATAGCGCCCTTGTCGATCAGCTGGCTCAGGCCCGCGCCACACGCCGCTGTCGTTGGCTCAACAAAGAACCCCTTACCCGCCAAGGTTCCAAGCGCCGTGACGATCTCGTCTTCCGCCACGGCCAGTGTCGCACCACCGGTTTCCCGCACCGCCGCCAGAACTTCGCGCAGCCGGACCGGAGTCGCCGAAGCGATGCCGTCGGCGATTGTGGGCTGCGCGTCAATCGCCACCAAATCATCGCCGCCCGATTGATGCGTCGCATGATAGGGCGCGCAATTCGCCGCCTGTACCCCATATATTCGCGGTAATTTATCGATGGCGCCGCAGGCTAACAATTCCTGGAAGCCGATATGGCACCCAATCACATTGCTGCCCTGCCCCAACGGCGTCACGACGCAATCGGGCGCCTTAAAACCCAGTTGCTCCCACAACTCAAACGCCAGGGTCTTGGTGCCCTCCAGAAAAAACGGCTGATGATTATGCCCGGCGTAGAAAATATCCACCGCTTCGGCCAACGCGGCGCGGGCGACGTCGTCTCGACTACCGTCTATGGGGACCACATCGGCGCCCATCGCCGCCATTTGAATACGCTTGGCCTCCGGCGCGGCGGCGGGCAGCAAAATCCGACATTGCAGGTCGAGCGCGGCGGCGTATGTCGCGATAGAGGACCCGGCGTTACCCGAGGAATCCTCCAGAATTTCAGAAACGCCCGCCTGTTTCAGGTAATTCAACATCACCGCCGAGCCTCGATCCTTAAACGATCCCGACGGCATAAAATACTCGGCCTTCATCAATATCGTCCGGCCATCCCAATCAGCCGGGATTAGCGGCGTCCATCCCTCCCCCAGGCTGGCGGCGGGCGGCGCTGGCAACCGGATCGCCGCCGCATAGCGCCACAACGAACGCTCGGCGCCATCGATATCGCCGGGGGTTAACCCGGCGCCAGGGGATAAATTGACGTAACCACCGTCATCCAGCGCTCGCCATAGGGCAGTTTCAGTCGGCCACGCCGCGCCCGTGCGGGGATTGATATAGACAGCAGGTTCGGAAATTTTGCTCATACCGGCCTCGTTTTTACATTTAGTTGTTTTTCAGGCCCCGCGCCGCCAGCCACTCATCGACGAGTGCTGCGACGACATCGGAATTTCGGTCCATCATCGGAAAGTGTGAGTTCCCCGTGATCCCCATTGCGGGCAGGTCGTAAATGTCCACATGCCCGCCCGCCGTATTTATAGCGTCCGCAAACGCCCGGGTCCGGCGTTGATATTCTGGCCAGCGGGGCTCCGACTGGTGAATAAAATCACCCCAGACGATAAGTTGCGGAACATCGCGGATCGCGGCGATATCAAACATCGCCGGGTCTGGCGCGCCCGAAGGCTCAATCGAGACCAGCGCCTTTACGGTGTCCGGCGCCATCCGGGCGGCGGTAAAACCAAAGTGGCCGCCCTGACTGTGCGTCATAACAATAGCGCCGCCGCTCTCGCTCCCGCAGCGTTGAATCAAGGCGTCATAGGCGGCCTGGGTGCGGTCATCGTTGTGTAGCCACCGCGGAACGACCTGTTTTGCGAATTGATCATAGGCCTCGACGGGAAATTGCTGTCCGTCGAAGGTTTTGCGCCCCGACGCAGCGCTGTCATAGGAACCAACCGGCCCAATTCGAAACCCCTGCCAGTTCGCCAATTTCGACCGGGCGACGGGATCGCCTTCGTAGACCCCCGGCAAGACAGTCCAGGAAGCGCGCCCCCGCTCCACCGCGTCGGAGACATAAACATCGAAACCCGCCTGCAAAAATGCGCTTTGCCATCCCGCGCGGCCATCCGGCGTATCTTCCCAAGTCACGCCGGTCATCCCGCCGCCATGCCACATCAAAAGCGGGTAGCGGCCAGATGGCTGGTCCAGCCGAACGTATTGCACATACATCTGGCCGATTTCATGGTCGCCATTCTGGTCAATCGGGCGCACATCGGCGCCCGGCGTCAGGATCAAGGATTCAACCGGCAAGCCGGACACCGTGACAGGCGCGCCGCCGAGATGAAAGCTACCGATCCGGTCTATGTTGAGGGTCATCTACAAAACATCCCGCCACGGGTGCGCCATCAGCGCGCTATCAGGACGCGCATTTGATGCATTGGGTCGCGTAGGGCAACGCCTCCAGGCGCTTGGTCCCGATAGGTTCCTCACAGGACGTGCACGTTTCATAGGCGCCCTGTTCAATCCGCGCCAACGCCGCGTTGATCTGATCAATTTCCTTCAGCGCGTTCGCTTCCAGCCCTTCGAGAACCTCATCGCCTTCGGCTTCCAGCGCCTGTTCCGCAAAATTAGGGTCCGACTGCTCGCGCAAATCTTCCTCAATATCACCCACACGTGCGCCCAACGTCGCAAGACGCGCGTTCAGCCGCGTTTTGATTTCGTTCAGATCCAACATGGCTCGTCCTTTTCCAACATGTGTCCAATACCCACATATATAGTAATGGAACTACGCGCCGCCAAGGAAGTCCTTCATCCATTTATCATAATCATCGCCGCGCGTGCCCTGATTGATCAAATCAGACGACGCAGCGCTGGTGATATCCTTGGGCGGCACCCCATCGCGCAACGCCTTCAACGTCTCATACGCCGCGCGCACCGAAGCCAGGAACGGTTGATGGCTTTGCAGGCAAATCCGCACGCCCTGCGCTGATAAATAGTCGAGATCGGTCAATTCCGCGCCGCC
The DNA here is from genome assembly GCA_047631095.1 of Alphaproteobacteria bacterium. Classification (GTDB taxonomy): domain Bacteria; phylum Pseudomonadota; class Alphaproteobacteria; order UBA8366; genus JABJJH01. The sequence continues at coordinate 1,772 of JBLHZD010000215.1, read as the reverse complement.
ACCGCCCATGATAATGGGAATATTCATGGCGGCCGAAATCGCCTCCAGTTGCTCGCGCGTTTTGATGCCGACGAAGAACATCGCATCGACCCCGGCGTCCTGATAGGCCCGCCCGCGCGCAATGGCGTCGTCGACCCCGTTGATGCCCACCGCGCTGGTGCGCCCGGCGATCACCAAATTAGAATCCTGACGCCCCGCCAGCGCCGCCTTCATCTTGCCAACGCCCTCGTCGATGGAAATCAGACTTGGCTCGCCAAGCTTGCCATAAGGCTGCGGCAATTCCGTATCTTCAATGGACAGGCCCGACACCCCGGCGGTCTCCAGCTCCTCCACCGTGCGCTTGACGTTCATCGCGTTGCCATAGCCATGGTCGGCGTCCACCATCAACGCCAGATTTCCGGCGCGGCAAATCCGATAGGCCTGATCCGCAAACTCGCTCAGCGTCAGAACAATATGATCGGGCGCCCCCAACACGGTCATCGAGGCCACGGACCCCGCAAACATACCAATCTCAAACCCGATATCCTCGGCCATACGCGCCGAAATAGGATCATAAACAGAGCCCGGATGGACACATCGGTCCCCGGAAATTACAGCGCGGAATCGCTCTCGACGTTCGGTCCAGTACATGTGCGGTCTCTCCCTAGAAATTGGTTGTGCATTGACAAAAACGCTAATTGCGCCGCGAGGAAAGGGCAAGGTAGGTGTTAAAAATTTCGAAATTCAAGTCAACGCCAGTTCCCAGCGCTTTTGCTCAAGATTGAAATTTCGCTCCCGGGGTCAAAGATCTTCGCGAAACGCGTGTATCCCTCATAGATTAATATTTTTAATCTTTTCTATTTTTAGTAGAAACATTATCTTTATATTGCTTTCTATCTTTCATTATTTCTAGCGACGAGGATGTGGTGCAGTGAAGGAAATTACGGTTGGTCCAAAACTACCAATAGTGGAAGTTCTTAGTCTCTCTTTTAATTTCCCATTCGAGAATTTTACGAAATTAGTACGGGTATTTTGTCCAACCGCGATTGGATGCGTAATATATTATGCTCATCTATTTTCTTTTCAAACAGGAATATACAGTGGATCAAACACGCCACAGATCCCTGGGTTTGCGAATTTCATTTTTTTATTTTTGTTTCCAATATTCGTAATACCGACAATTACATCTTTGCACCGCATCATCATACAACACCGAGTTTTCACAAATCCAAAAACAGTTTTCCTCTTTAAAAAAGACGAATTGTTTTATGTATACCGAATAACCCTAATCACTGTTCTGGCTTTAATTTACCTTATAATTCCTGCCATCGTCTTTTTCTTTTTTGTAAGTCCTTTATTCAATTTTCCGCCCTCTGCAGAAAATAGAAATCTCTTCGAGGTATTTTACTATTTCTTTTTTCATCAAGTAGCCATCCAGATTATTTTTTCCATTCTCGCGCTACCTCTCTTTCCACTCGCACTCTTACTTCCGGCAGCGGCAATAGGCGAAAAAATTTCAATATCTGAGGTTCATGCTAGTGCAAAAGGAAATCGCTGGCGTATTGCAGTCGTCATTCTGGCATCGTCGATTCCCAGCCTAATAGCATCTTTTATAGCGATAGCCCTCAATACAGCAGTCACAAACCCGGCTTTCGAAGCCTTAGAATCCGTCCGGAAAGTTCATGCGTTTAAACAAATCTTTCTCATCATCAGACGAATTGACGCCAAGAGAAGGAAGGCTCGGGCGGTTCTGTTGTGGTTTTCAAAATCTTTGGCGAGACGGCGGCATCTTC
>JBLHZD010000214.1:0-7412 GCA_047631095.1 Alphaproteobacteria bacterium | reverse complement strand
GAAGGGCTGCTCACCTACACTCCGGACACACTAAAGAACACAATACAGGACGCGCTTTCGAATTACGCCAAACACCACGAAGCAGCAGCGCGCGGCGGCGTAATTATCCGCACAGAATTCGACGTTAAACGCGTTGCGTCACAATATCTGCGTTTCGCCGTATTTTTAGCCAGTAAGCCCAGAGCGGAACGCAGACGTTTCCCCGCTCCCACCCAGCGAAGCGTTAATGCCTGGCAAGGTTGGCGGCAGTCGGAGGCAGCTGTATATATTGCCCTTCGGCAGAACGCATTCGAAGCCTGGAGAACTCTAAAACCCGAAGATCATTCGGTGGAAACCCTGAATGCGCCCGCGCGTGAAACCATGCTGACCTGTGTTCGAATGGGCCTGGCCCCCGCGTCACAAAACCTGCGGGACCTGTTGCCGATAACGCTCGAATTATACCGGGCAGGTCTTCAGACCAAACCGAATTCGCTTACCCTGCGATTTAATTTCGTTCGCGCTGCGCTTCACTTTGGGACTGAGCCTGATATTGAACAAGGTCTCTCACTTGCGACGGAAACGCTGGACGCCACAGCCGGCAACTTTACGTTGGACCTGCTTGATGACGTTATGACGTGGGATTACTGCAACGAATTTTTTAATTATCGCGCCTATTTTGATATCGTAACCTACTCAATTGCGAATTCCATCGACCGAACAGCCGAGCTGAAGAACCTTATCTTCGCCAGCCTGCATTACTACCGGGCCCGTATGGCGGGGGCGATTGAGGATTTCGCCTTTGCGGCGAAACTGGACCCGAATTTCCCGAACTACCGTTTGTGGTGGGCTAAAGCCTTGGACGCTACTGGCGACCGCCAATCCGCGCTCGACGCCGTTCCTCTTCTGGAAAACCTGGCGACCAATTCGCTACAGGTAATTGACGCGTCGAGCCTATTACAATCCATCGAAAGTGATCATGACCTTCCATCGCCCCGGCGACCGGGCGTAACCGTCGCGGTTGAGCGTCTGAAAAACCAAACCTTTTCAGACGCCGATTACGCCGCCATCCGTTACAGCGCCTATTTTCAAGCACAACGCCTTGATCTCGCCCGCAACAACGGCGTTAAAGTGTTGAAAGAACCATCCGTTCCAACGCCCACCATCTCAATCCTTTTTGCGGATTTGAACGGCGGCTGTTCTCGGAAATTAAACGCGGCGCTTGAACGTCAGGATATACCCCGCGACGCCTTTGAGATTATCAGCGCTGAGGTTTTTGAAAGAGCGTCGCCCCATGTGATGTCCGTCGCCGACACGATCTTGCTCTGCGGTCAAACTGATTTTCTATACAATAAGAACGTCGCCTTTAACGCCACCTTGATGAATGCCCGTGGCGAAATTGTACTCATTATCGATGACGACATCGCCCTGCCTCCAGGCGCCTTGAGCGACATCATTCAGTTTTTTAGGGCGAACGACCGTCCCACCATTGCAGTAACGAATACAGGCGCAAATCCTGGCGCACCTGAAAGCCTTTATGGCTTGGCCCTACGAAGAGAGCAGGCGGTCGCTTTTGGCGGCCTTGACGAAGGCCCGTATTACACAGGGCGCGCGGGCGGCCCTGCGGAGCTTGCGCAGCGTCTCCAAAGCAAAGGGTTTGAAATTTCGACCCTCCCCTGTCTACCGCAACATTCCAATACCCGTTTGGTTTCACAGGCCAAGCGAGCCAGTATTTTGCAGGAACTTTCTCCGTTCGAGCATAGTGGGAAATACCAGTTACCAATCCATGAAAACCCTGAAATTCGCCAGATGCGCATCGCCCAGATTGATCGACTCTTATGACGGCCAACATTTCAAAATCCACCCGCAAAGCCTTCGAAAATGGAGATTTCCATTTCGCTGCGGCGAACGGTGCGCCGGAGGATTGGCGGACGAATGCGAGCTTCGCCCTATGTGGCGTGGTCACCCGCAGGCTGGAAGATCACAGCGCATCGGCTGACCCCGAGGCGCGTTTTTATCAGGCTGTCGCCCATTGGATAAACGGCGATGATTTCCGTGCGGCGCAAGGTCTGCGAACCTGCTCCAGTGAATATGCGAAAAACCTACTCGCGCTCATTGAAAAACCACAAATCAACATTCTCACTCAGCTCCCCTGGAGCCGACGGGGAATTGCGCCGCATTCAATACTGGAAGTTGGTGAAAAAGACCCCAAGTTCAAAATCAGTAACATCAGTTATCAAGACGGCGACCTGAAAAACGGACCCAATGCCAGCATTCATCAATTTATTGAAACAACGCCCGATTTCCACCTGGCGGAGATGGTGGAATGGCACCTGATCCCGCCGGATCTCCAAACGCTGGATTGTCCGTTGATCGGCCAAACCGCCGATTACGATTTGCACCTTCAAACCGTCTATCCATGGTTGCGGCTGTTTGATGAGTTGGTGGTGACCGACACGACGGAATATCGCGACGTAGCCAAATTAGTGGATGCGCGGGTCTCCACATTTCCCAAACCGTTCGCCCTCCCCCTCAAACTGCCCGGTGCAAATGAGTCCGAACGCGACCTGGACGCGGTGGTAACCGGCACCACGTTGCATACGTATTTTCCGGACAAAGAGGAAATGGCGCGCCAATTGTTACAGGCGAGAAATTTCAATCCATATTTATTGAACGGCTTTCTGCCGCTCTTCCAGTATTACGACATGCAGGCGCGGTGCAAACTTTCCATCGCCCTGCCACGCCATCTTGGCGCGACCCCTTCGCGCGGCTATGAGGCTTTATCCATGGGATCGGTACTACTGGCGCCGCCCGGATCCGCGATCCGGTTATACACTGACGCCAATGAAGGTGTTTATACCTATAATCTGGAAAATAATGGCCTCACTCGCGCGGTTGAAGATGTGATGGCCAATTACCCGGATTACCGCAAAGCCGCGCAACGCGGCATGGACGTCATCCGCAAAGAGTTCAATCCCTGGCTGGCCGCATCGCAATATTTGCGTTTCGTAACATATCTGGCGGCGCGGCCACGCGGCGCGCGAAAAATCGTCGAACAACCAGCGCAGCAAAGGCTTGTTGCGTTCAAGGGCTGGCTTCAGGCGGACCCGATCGTCACGCATAAAGCGCTATTCGATTCTATTGTCGAACGATGGGAACAGACAGCGTCAGAGCAACATGACCTCGCGTCATTTTGTCGTCCTGCTCGAGAATCTTTGCTTCAGCACGTCCACGACACCGTGATGCCAAACGCCAATCAAGACGGCTCCCTGGTCAGAACAGCGTTGAATATCTATCGCGTCGCATTGAACACTTTCCCAAATTCGCTTGCGGTGCGGTTCAATTTTGTTCGCGCCGCATGCCATTTTGGCGAAGATCAAGACGTTGCGGAAGCGATGGCGGTCGCTCGTAATACCATTACCGAAGATATGGAAAACCTGCACATTACACCACTCGACGATGTCATGACCTGGGATTATTGCCCCACGTTCTTTAACTATCGGGACTACCTAAAGGTCGCGACAGAAGCTCTGGCGGAAGACCATAACCGTTCTGGCGACCTAAAACGCTTCATTCTAGCGGGCCTCCGTTTGTATATCGCCCGCATGTCCGGTGAAGCTGACGTTTTGGAATTAGCGGTTGAACTGGATCCCCAATTTTCGATTTATAAGCTGGAATACGCCAAGGCCTTAACCGCGAGTGGAAATCGGGAAGACGCCCAAAAGGCCGTTACGCTTTTGAGCGCCATCATTCCAGAAATTCTATATGCGGCTGAATCATGGAGTTTAATCGTCGCGCTTAAGCACAGACACGACCTAACCATTCCAGGCGAACAAGACCTTCAGCATCTTATTACCCAACTGGAAAACAAAACCCTGCTCGATGAAGGCTACGCCGGCATTCGGTCTGGCCCCTACTTTCATCGACAACGACTCTCATTAATCCAAAATGATGTGGGTTTCGAAGTTCGCAAAAGGCCCGCGCAAAAACCCGGCGTCCCATTGTCCATTATTCTCGCAGATTCAAATGGCGGCCGATATCCCAAACTGGCGGCGTCGTTAAAGTCGCAAACATTACCGCGCGATCAATTCGAACTCATTTACACCGACACGTTTGATTGTTGCGCACCGAACCTCGTTGACGACGCCGACACGGTGATCGCCTGCGGCCAAAACGAGTTCCTGTACAACCGGAATGTCGCCTTTAATTTGGGTGTTTCAGAATCAAATGGCGTCTTCCTCGCTCTGTTTGCAGAAGACATATCATTGCCCGTAACTGCGCTGGCCGACCTCCTGGAACGCATGCGCGAAAATGTCGCCGGGCATTTTGTTTTAGTGAACGACGGCGCAATGGGAACGCCGATAGACACACACTTCGCCTGTACCCACCGCGATATCCTTATCAACGCAGGCGGCCTGGATGAAAGCGCGTATTCTGCAACTGTTCTGGGAGGCCCCCATGAAATGGTCACGCGTTTAAAGAACGGTCACCGGCGTATCGAAAGTACGACAGCAATTCCAAAGTCGACGCGGACGGATTTACGACCTGCGGACACGCATGTCTCGACGCTTTTCAAAGATTTGTGGGCCGGTAAGTTTTCAGAATTTTCACTACTACCGTTGCGTGAAAACCCCACCATCGCGGCATTACGCGCAGCGTTACCGTGACACCGGTTTTGGAATTCCCCACACAAAACGAACCCGGCCTTTGGTTTCGCCGTCAGACACGACAGGATTTTTCCAACCGCCCCGCCCTGTTTCTCGATCGCGACGGCGTCCTCGTCGAGGAAATAAATTACCTTCATCGTATCGAGGATTGCCGGATTATCGACGGCGCGGCAAAGACCATTCGTCGGGCGAACGAATTGAATGTGCCGGTCATTATCGTCACCAATCAATCCGGCGTCGGCAGAGGATATTATGATTGGGACCAGTTTGGCGCATTACAGGACTTCATCGCCGCAGAACTCCACCAGGACGGCGCCCAAATCGACCTGGTCCTGGCCTGCGCCTACCATCCTGCCGGTCAACCGCCCTACGACAAAACAAATCACAAGTGGCGGAAACCTCGCTCCGGAATGCTCCACGCCGCCGCAAAGGCGCTCGGGCTCGATTTGAATTCCTCATGGCTCATCGGCGATTCCGCCAGCGATATCGACGCGGCGCGACAAGCGGGACTAGCAGGCGCACTTCACGTTTTAACCGGTCATGGCGAACGTGACCGCGCCGCGCTAAACTTAGGTAATACGCTGGGTTTTTCCCTGCGCGCCATTGATTCCATAAACGATACGCCTACGGACCTATATTAAAGACGCTTGAAGAAAATGGCCCTTCCTTCGAGTGGCTTTTTCAACACCCCGTAAAATACCACCACAAAGGGTCATAAAATGAAGATCGGCGTGTCTCTTTTTCCTGAGAATTTGGGTTATGAAGGCGCGGTAGAAGTCGCCATGCGCGCCGAAGCGAAAGGCATTGACGAAGTTTTCACTGTCGAGCTGGGCTTTCAAAATGACGCCGTTGCAACGGCGATGGCGATTGCGGCCAGAACGGAGCGCATTACCGTCGGCACGGGGATCGCCAATATCTACTGGCGCCACCCTTATTCCTTGGCCTGCGCCGCCATCGCGATCAATCAGGTTTCAAAGGGACGTTTTATCCTGGGCATTGGGGTTGGCCACCCTCACCTCGTCAAGGCCCAGAATATCCCGTGGCGTCCACCGGTCACGGCGTTGCGCGAAACCACAGAGCAAGTGAGACAGGTCTTTAACAATGCGCCGCCAGAACAGGCCGCAGGGCGCGCCTTTGTCGATGCCGGTGACTTGATTCCCGTTCATTGGGCGGGGGTCGGTGATCAAACCGTTCGCGGCGCAGGCAAACACGCCGATGGCCTGATGCTTTACCTTTGTAGCGGCGATCGATTTTCATCAATCCAGAATGCGGTGCAAAACGAATTTGAAAAGACGCACCGCAACCTTGAAGCGTTCGATCTATCCCTGTTGATACCCACCTTCATGGATCAAGACCTTGAAAGCGCTCGCGCCGCGGCGCGGAATTTCCTGGTCCCTTATTCCGCAATGCCTGTCCATGCGAAAATGTTTCGAGCCAGCGGCTTTGACGCCGAAATGAATGCAATTGAAGCGCGCCTGAGCAATGCTGATCGCGACGGTGGCATGAAAGCGATCTCCGATGATATGCTCGACGCAGTTTGTCTGATTGGCGATGCGTCGCGGATCGCAAAGGGCCTCAACAAATTGAAAGAACGGGGCGTCCGTCACGCCTTGATCGCCCCCAGAGCAATTGACCCAAACAACGCGCGCCGCGATATCTTGCGCACGGTCGACGCCTTTGGCGAAATTACGGCGTCTAAATAACGCCGTCTCGTTTTAGCGCGGCGATTTTCGCAGCATCGTACCCGATATCACTCAGTATTTTTTCGGTATGCTCGCCTAGCTTTGGCGCGCCTCGACGCGGCGTCGGCGCGACGGAGGCGCGATAAGCGCTCGCGACAACTCGCACCGGATCTTGCCCGTCGCGCTCCAAATCCATTATCCGGCCATGGTCCTGGACGAATGGGTTTTCCAACGCCTCCTCCACCGACAGCACCGGCGCGGCGGGCACGTCTCCCGAAAAAATCATCAACCATTCCGCTGTCGTTTTTTTAGATAATTCCGTATCCAGCATATCCTGCACCAACGCCCTATTTTCCAGGCGTTCCGTAAAGGATTTGAAACGGGAGTCATCGATCCAGTCGGGGCGGTCCAGCGCCCTGCATAAGTTTGGCCAGAATTTTTCCTTGTTGCACATGATGAAAATGGAGGCGTCTTTTGTCAGATAGAGCTGACACGGCGTCAAAGACGGGTGACCGGATCGCGGCATACGTTCCTGAACATGACCTTCATTAAGATACCACGTTGCGGGATACGACAGATTGGAAAGTGCGACGTCAAACAAGCTGACATCCAGATCTTGCCCCGTGCCCGACGCTCTGGCGCCGACAACGCCCGCCGCAACGATATAGGCCAACCCCAACCCGGTCATTTGGTCGACGATAGATAATCCCATGCGCGTCGGCGGTCCGTCCGGTTCGCCCGTCAGCGAAAAATACCCGGCTTCCGCCTGCATCAAATAATCAAACCCCGGCCAGGCGGCGCGCGGCCCCGTTCGCCCATAAGCCGAAAGATGGGCGCAAACGATTTTCTCATTTTTATCCTTGAGCGCTTCGTAGGTTAAGCCGAGTTTTTCCGGAACATCGCCCCGTAGGTTACTCGCCACCACATCCGCGGTTTTCACTAAATCCCGAAACACGCCTTGTCCTTCCAGCGTGGCCAAATCAACGGTCAAACTTTGTTTATTGCGATTGTAGCTTTGGAAGAATTCTGATTCGTCGCCGGAAAGAAAATAAGGCCCGATGCCCCGCGCAAAATCACCGCCAGCCTT
>JBLHZD010000213.1:0-7417 GCA_047631095.1 Alphaproteobacteria bacterium | reverse complement strand
GCTATGATGCGGCGCGGTCTTTTTTTCCCATTGTGATTTATCATGGCCTGAGCGGCGACCATCATGGCGTCCATTATGATTTCAATGTCTTGAAGGATTCCGGATTTAATACCGTCCATGGGTGGGAAGGCCAGGATTTTACGCCCTTGTTAGCCGCCGCGTCGCAAGCGGGGCTTCAGCTCATTCATCACAACCCGACTGACGCGGATCTGGAATTGGGACGCGAAAACAAAGCGATGTTGGCCTGGTACCTTGACGAGGAACCGACCCTGCGCGCCTGGGATTCGACTTGGGAAGAGCGTCTGGCGCGTTTTGTCGCGCGGCGGGCGGAAATACAGCAGCGCGATCCGGGCCGGGCGGTGTTTACGCTTGATACGCCCTACATTGATCCGCCCTGGTGGAAGCGTTGGCGGCGCTGGGCGAATGCTGGCGACGTTTCCGCGCATTGGAATTATCCGTTAAGAGGCGATGAGTCGGCGACCTTGAGCGGGCGGCGCGGTGTTGGCGAAACCGTGACGACCGCCGTTGACGCGGTTTCGGCCCAAAAACCGGTCTGGTTGACGGTTCAGGCCTTCGCCAGTCCCCTTGCCGATTGGCGTATGCCAAGTGAAGCGGCGTTGCGCGCGATGGTGTATGGCGGCGTCGCGCATGGGGCGACAGGGATCGTTTATTTCGCCTATGACAGCTTCGTCACCCGGGACGGACAGGTGATAGGCGTTGCCCCCACAACGGCCCGCGACTATGGCGATGCGCCGGACTATAATCAGGATGGAGAACCGCCGTTGACGGCGAGTCCGGCGGAACAGGCGCAAAGCCGCGCGCTATGGAAAGAAATTCGCCAATTAAACCGTGAATTGGCCCAGCTCTCGCCCGCTATTCTCTCTCCGACGTCGCCTTTGTCCTATGACATTAAAACGTCTCGTGAAGGCGCGCCGGTGCGGACTCTGTTAAAGGACCTGAGCGGAGAGCTGGTTCTGTTTGCGGTGAATATGGATCGCCGAGAAGTCGATGTTCGCTTCCAGTTCTCCGATATCGTTGGCGCCGTTCGGCCGTTTTTTGGCGGGGGTCAACGCGCCGCGTCCGGCGATTGGCGTGAAGAATTCGAACCCTTCGAAGTGAAAATATTCACGATTAGCAAACGTACAGGATCGTAGCGGGGTAATCGCGGCGCCGAAATCAGGGCGTCGAAATCAGAGCGTAGCGTTATTTTTTTGTATCACCCCAAATCCGGTTTTCCCGCCGACCATGTCGATTGTAATGTTCCCGCGCGCCAAAGACGCCCAAGGCGCCATTCTGGCCGACAATGGGGTCCGCAGCGACATCCCCGTATCGTCGCCAATAGACCTCGGCAAGCGCTGCTTCTTGTCCCATGTCACGCGACTGGGATTTCAGAAATTGACGGGCGTAGGCGCGCTGTTGGGCGTCGCCATCCCGCAGGCGCGGCTCGTTCAGGTAACCGTATGCATAAAGTGAGAGTGCGGCGATTATGCATACCGCAGCGCCGGCGATTTGGATGCGGGGCGCCTTCATTTACCAACCGCTATGGTGAGCCATGGACCCCATTGCTGATCCGATCCGGCGCGGCGAATTCTAAGCCGGAACTGCTTGTAAGGCGTGACGTATTCTTCCCAATAATGCTGGGATATATTGCCCAAATCCCGGCGGGCGCCGGAAACGTTAATTTCCCCCTTAACGCTTAAAATTCCCTCTCCCGCCTGATACTGCATAACATAATCCGCATTGGCGGCGCCGCGCCACTCCAGCGCGAGTGGGCTGGGCAGGTCGTCATAGGTAAGGGCGCCGCTAGACGCCGGGAATATCCATTTTGGCGGTCCGCCAGCCGGGATGTTTTTTTGATCATCGGGCGTTTTCGGTTTTGCGATACGCATCGTAAGAACCTGCTGCAACATTACGTCGGTCAGGCGTTTCAGTCGTTCTGGATACTCAGGAGCGAGGTTGTGACGTTCTTTCGGATCCGCGCGCAGGTTATAGAGCGCTGATGTTGTGACGACGCCATCTTGTAAAAAAATCTGGGCCTTGTCGTCGCCGTCTTTTATCGCGGCGATGAATTCCCGTATGGCGTTCGGATTATCTTCCGCGAACCCCGCCTTGCTGGTCAGGCCGGTCCATATGCGATCGCCGGACAAGTTAAACAGGTTCTGGCCTTCGAAAGGCGCGGTCGGCTCGACGCCCAGGAGTTCAAAAATCGTCGGCATAATATCGAGATGGCTGCTCATATGTGTTGTGGTTGATGCTGAAGGGCTGCGGTTCAGCGTTTCAGGAAGCCATATGATCAAGGGGATATGGGCAATTTCTTCGTGTAGATGGCCTGCCCTTGTTGTTGAGGCGTGCCCAACATGTCCGCGTTCCAGTAACTCTTCGCCATGATCCGTGGTCAGAACAATAATGGTGGATTGCCGGAGCCCGGTTTTTTCAAGGAAAGTCCAAAGAGATTTGAACCAACCATCGAAAACCTGGAACTGGGCGTCATACAAGGTACGGATCGCCGGGAGATCCGACATTTCAAACGCAGCGGCGCTGGCCGGAATGGCGGGCAGGGTTTTTACGAGCGTCAATCGCGCCGCGGCGGCGGAGTCTTGCGATGGCGCGATAGGGGGGGCCCCGGGCGGGTCGTAGGGTAAGTGAGTATCGAGATAATGGCGCCATAAAAAGAAGGGCTTTTGATCCAGGCGGTGGGCGGCCATCCACGCTTGGGCGGACGTCGCTGGGTCGTGGGTCAAACCCAGATTCTGGAACCCGGCGATCAGCATAAAACTTTGCAGTCCCCCGATATCCCAACCCTTGTCCTTCAGCGTTTCCAGTGGAAGCGACCAGGCGGCCGGGACCGAGGAATCGCGACTATGGACACCATGTTGAAAGGTTGAAAGGCCGGTCAGAATGGAAACGATATTGGAACCGGTCCAAGCCGATGCTGTGCGGTGAGACAGAAAACGATGCCCCTCCTTCGCCTGACGCCAAAGAAAGGGCGTGTTCTTCGCTGAGATGGCGTCATAGCGCGTACTCTCGACGGTGAGCAAAAGAACATTCAGGCGAGTTTGTTGGTTCAGCTGGATAAGCGTGACGGTGATAACGGCGATCAGGAGAACCGCCGCGGCGCTAGTGAAAAATAAAGATCGGCGCATAGGACAACAGTACATAAATCGGCGTTGATAGAAACACGGTGGCAATGATGAGGGTGGGGCGGACGAGCGCCATCGGTCTTCGCCAATACAAAAGCCCGATTGAGACTCCGGCGGCGGTGATTGGCGCCAATGTCCAAAGCGGGATGGGCGCGTCGCGTAAATTTTCCAGGGGCCATACCATCAAGATGGTTCCCAGAGACAGGATCGCAAGCGAAATGTATGTGCTTCCGACTAATTTTGGGAGCTCAGAATGGTTTGGCGTATCGGCGGCATAAAACCCCACCCCAAGCAGCGCGCCTGATAATGCGCCCAGGCTGTTGACGCCGATATCGCGTATACCAAATGTGCGTTGTGCATGAAGGCCTTGCATCAATTCATCGTGGACGCCGAGAAGCGACGTTAAGAGCAATGTCGCAGGTAGAACTGCGCGAATCGGCAAATCGAAAGACAAGGCCCGTTGGACGATCAGCGCCAGGACAATATATTGCGGGATGTGGATTCGCTTCGCCGGGAAGCCTGGGTCCGTTGCGAGGACGCCGAGTATTGCGACAAGAACGCCCCCGATCAGGTAGGGCCATGGCCACTGTGAGATGGCGCGAGGGTTCATTTTTTTGACAAAAAGCACGAGCGTCGCCGCGACGGTCACTGTGGTGATAACGATAGGTAACGCGGCGCTAACTTTGTCGTTAAGGCTTTGTGACAAGACTTGCCAAATGACAAAGCTGTGTGGATAACAGGCGGTGAGTAAAAGCGCCGCTGCGTAATAGTTTCGGGCCTTGGTGCGGCGTTTATGGATGTCGGTCACTCTGGGCCTGCAAAATTTTCAGCAACGGTTACCGATGGCGCGATGCTTCAAGATGTGAGTTTACTGGATTAGACTATAATGTGCTCGACGAAAATTTTGGCTCCCTTCTATTCTTTTTCCGTCGCTGGCGCTGTTTTTACGCTCGTTTCGTCAGACGAACAAATAATTCTGTGTGCGTCGAATCACGTTGGGGAGGGCTCTAACGGTGGCTGACGCAGAGCAACCGGGCGCGCGCCGCCGTTCAAAAACGCCGCTACTCGCGACAGTCGCCCTTATACTTGTCGTGGGATCATTGGCGGGGTGGGGCGTCGCAAAATTCATGACCGCGCCCGTAGAATCCGGCGCCAATATTGACCTGCCCAAAAGCGTGGATTTGGTTAAGAAGACTGCGACGGTAGAGGCTGGCGACGCGGCGTCAAAAGAATCAGCGGCGCCTGTCGCCGCGCCGCCCAGTGTCCTTGTCGATAGTTATGCGCCAGACGGTTTTCTTGATCTAAACGATTGGAAACAAGGCAAACAACTTTCAGGTTACTTTGATTCAGTGTCGTTGAATGGTGTGATTTTAGCCAACAATGCATCGCCCACCCTCACGGATTCAAATGATATTTTGACGCTCAATGGCTGGGCGGGCGAAGTAAATGTTGGTATTCGCTACCCCTTTGTTTTGGCGTCGGTCTGCGGCGTTATCGTTGGACATTCGGCCGTGACGGGCGAACGGATGGACGTTGCGAAAACGGTCCACCCAAACTTGACGGTCTCTGGTTGGCGAATGCGAATTGCGGCGGCGTCCCTACCGACATGCGAGGACTCTACGATTCGCGTTTGGGGCGTGGCGCCGGGGCCGACTCGCTTGATATTGCCGCTAAATGGGCGGTTTTCTATAAAGTATGACCCGGTTTTATCAAATGCCAGCGAGACAGCGCTGATGAGATTCGCAGCGCCGCTGACACTTGAAATGATCCCGCCAGTGGTGTCCCTAACGTTAAAGGTGACCGCGAATACGCTGAATATTCGACGTTGCGGGGCTGCCAAATGTGCGATTACGGGTAAAATTCGTAAGGGCGTTTGGCCGGTGGTGAAAATGGATGAAAGCGTCGACTGGCTTTTGATCGCGACCCCGGATCGAGCGGGTTGGGTGGCGCGTAAATTTGTCCTGGTTGAAGAGAAATAGCTGCGCGCGTTAGCGGTATACGTATTCTCTCAACAAGTTTGGCCAGGACTGAACCCAGCAGCAATCATGGTCTGCGCCAGGAATTCCAATGGCGCGTATTGATGCATTCCCGGGAACACGAGACATGTAGGCCTTTGTGATTGAGGGCGGTACAATTTCGTCCTTTTCGCCATAAAAATGAACTTGTCGAATATGGGCTGTCTTCATCGCATAGTCTGCGGCGTTCAAGGACCCGTATAGGGGCGTCAGATTGTCCTGTCGGGTCCATGTTTCATGATCCAGATTGGCGGATAATGTCGTGATGGCGACTACGTCATTACGATGCGCGGCAATTAGCACCGCCAGGGCGCCGCCACCGGAATATCCAAATATTCGAACGCGTTGTTGTCTACTTTCATGCTTTGCCTGATCGATGGCGTTTGATAAGGCGGTAACGACTTCTTTGGCGTAGCGATGCGACGCCCAATACGCAGGTGAGCATCCTGCGAGTTCCTGTGGGGACAGGTATTGGCAGGGACGCGCCAGATAAAGGGTGTCGGAATTTGGATCAAGGATCGCAAGGTTTAGTGTGAGGGGATTGCTTGGCGTCGGGTTGCGGGCTTGGCGCCCGGCGACATAGGCGGCGCCATCACCTTCAATATAGACATTCAAGGCTCCGCCGCGCGGCGTTTTAGCTCGCTGTCCGAAATGTGCGGATTGATAAGCGACGATCTTAAAATCTTTAGTGTAATAGGCAGTGGCGCGCCATTTACTTTGTTTGGCCGTGGCTTCGGCGCGACCTTCGCGGGATTGCAATACCGAGAGTGAATTGCAGGCCGTTAGGCTGAAAATCAGGCAAAGAAAAAGGGCCGGTGCGCGAACACCGGCCCAATTTTGGGAAACCACGTTAGATGATCAGTCGTTGATCAGAATGCAACTCTGATGCGGCCACTGACAGTGTACAAGTCAAGATTGTCACGATCCTGATGCGAACTGACTGACAGACCGCCGGATACGGCGTCGGAGAGTGCGAAGTCCAGTCCACCGGTGACGACGACACCGGAGGTATCATTTTCAACCAAAGTACCGTTGATGATCGCGTCGCTCGGCGCCCAAAATTCGTTTTCAAGGCGAACCGCCAAGTACGGTTGGATCTTACCGAAGTTGTATCCAACCCGGGCCGATGCGCGACCTTGGCCGATTGAAACTGTACTTTCTGCGACAGCGACACCACCGACTTCAGTAAATGCGTCTGATTCTTCCTTGATGTACAAGAAACCAACGCTTGCGCCGACGCGCCAGTTCTTAATCGCGTTGTTGTAGTTCAAGTTAACGCCTGATGTGAAACGGTCACCTTCGTAGGAGCCTGTTGCTGTTCCGCCAACGGCAAGGGTACGCGTCGTATCAAAGTCCAGCTGTGTGAAACCAACACTCGCATCAATCGAGAATTTGTCATTCAGGACGAACGCGGCGTATGGCATAACGCCGATACCGTCGATGTCGAAGGTGCCGAGGTTGAACGTCGTGTCCAGATCTGTTTGTTCGAAGCTAACCGCGATACCAGCAATGAACCGATCCGTGAAACGATAATCTACGCCACCGACGACGTTAACGATGTCTCCGTCAAAGGCGGTGTTTACATTATCATTCTCAATGTCTGAGAAACTACCCAAGATCCAAACGCCAGTTTTTTTCTCTCTTGCGCCAGCCGATTTGCCGCGGTTTCCGCCTTCGAAATAACGGGTCACCGGACCTTGTGATGTTTGAACGTTTACGGGGGGAGGTGTGATCCCGCTTGCGACGCCTGCAATCGCGCTAGCGACGCCAGCAGCGACTGTGGACGCGACGACCGTGGATACGGACTGCGAAATTTCTGCCTGGATAACATCACCGGCGGGCGCATCATAAACCTGCGCTGTCGCTGTCGCGAATGGTGCGGCGACGACCGCCCCAATTATTCCTAAGCCTCGAAGGAAGTTAATATACATTGTTTTTGTTTTCCCAATTTAATTCTTTGGTGTTGAAGCGATGTGCTTCGGTGTTGAAGCGATGTGCTTCGGTGTTGAAGCGATGTGCTTCTGCTCAAAATACTTTATATGCGTAATAGTTCAGCTATATTTTAAAGTAACAACCAGCTAAATCAAAATTCAGTCGCATAAACTAACGCAAGTTCCACTAATATTTATCAGTTGGATTTGCGTAAGAGAAGGATATTGTTGGCCATAGTATCAGGTTTGTACGAATTTTCAAAATTTGTGACATTCGTGCAACATATGGGTGAAGGTGGTTATACCGCCAAATTCTGGTTTATTTGTCGAC
>JBLHZD010000212.1:0-7468 GCA_047631095.1 Alphaproteobacteria bacterium | reverse complement strand
CGACAAGAACTTCGACCTGCCGTAGCTTGGTTACAATTTCTTCCGGTTTGTGCTGTTTGTTCGCCATCTTTGATCCTCCCTTTCCTAACTATACGGGTGGACCATTTCTTTGGGGGAGGACCACCTAACCTCGTCGCCTTGTAGGCTTTGTCTTGGAAAGGCTACTCTGAACGCCGTATTTCGGGGAACGTTGAGGTAATTTGGTATGCAGGCGGATTATATTGTCGTGGGCGCCGGGTCGGCGGGGTGTGTTTTGGCCAACCGGTTGAGTGCGGATGGCGCGCGGGTCGTGTTGTTGGAGGCCGGGCCGCCGGATCGTCATCCTATGATTCACATTCCAGCGGGCATTCGGTCCTTGTTACAGCATCCCGTTTTGAACTGGAATTATTTCACCGAAGCGGATGACTCCACGGGCGGGCGCGCCATTCATTGGCCTCGCGGCAAGACCCTGGGTGGGTCGAGTTCGATTAATGGTATGCTCTATGTGCGCGGAAACCCATCGGATTACGATGGTTGGGCGCAGCGGGGCTGCCGGGGCTGGTCGCATGACGAAGTTATGCCTTACTTCAAACATTCGGAGGATTACCGCAGCGGTGGCGAGGATAGCCAGCGCGGGCGCGGTGGTGTTCTCGCCGTGGAGGAATACCGGACGGTCCTGCCGCTGACCCATCGATTCGTCGAGGCGGCGCAAGAGGCGGGATTCCCCTTCAATCCCGATTATAACGGAACGGCGCAAGAGGGCGTCGGCTATTCCCAAATGACCCGGAACAACCGGTTTCGCGCCAGCACTGCGCGGAGTTTTCTGGCGGAGGCCAAAGGGCGGCCTAATCTGGAGGTCGTCACAGAGGCGGTCGCGACGGGCCTGCTGTTCGAGGGTAAGAAATGCGTGGGCGTTTCATACCGGCAAGGAGGACAGGACAAGGAGATCCGGGCGAACCGGGAAGTTATCGTTTCCGGCGGCGCGATTAATTCACCGCATTTGTTGCAAGTCTCCGGCATTGGTCCGGGCGAACATCTGCAATCGATCGGCGTGCCGGTTCGCCATGAACTTCCGGGCGTCGGCGGCAATCTGTCGGACCATTTCGTCACGCGAATATCCCATCGTGTGGAGAATATGGTCTCTATTAATGAACTGTCGCGTGGACTCCGGGTGGTGCGCGAGGCGCTTCGCTATGCGTTTTTCGCCAATGGCGCGCTGACCTTTGGCGTCACTAGCGCGATGGTTTTCTGCCGCAGCCGGGAAGGACTGGCCAGTCCGGATTTGCAGCTCCTGTTTACGCCCGCAAGCTATAGCGCGATTGAAATCAAGGAGTTTGATACAAAACCGGGCGTAACGGTCGCTGTTTGTCCGGTGCGCCCGGGTAGCCGGGGGACGATCATGGCGACCAGCGCAGATCCGCTGGAGCGACCGGCGATCCGGCCGAATTATCTGTCTGATGAAACGGATGCGCATGTCTTGTGGTCTGGAATCCAGAAGACGCGCAATATCCTTGAGTCACCGGCGATGGCGCAACACAGTACGGGCGAAATTGCGCCGGGACCCGATGTAAACTCAATGGAAACGTCGCGCGAATACGCCCGCAACACCGGCAACACGATCTATCACCCTGTCGGCACCTGTAAAATGGGTGATGATCCTTTGGCGGTCGTCGATTCTCGCCTGCGTGTGCATGGATTAACCGGGCTCCGGGTTATCGATGCGTCGATCATGCCGACGGTCACAACCGGAAATACAAACGCACCGACCATCATGATCGCCGAGAAAGGCGCGGCTATGATCCTGGAGGATAACAAGGCGGCGTGAGCACAGCGTGTGGCTCCGCTATAGCGAAATGCTAAAATAACCCGTTCGCTTGTTGCAATGCGCGAATATATTTAACGATATTGGCGACTTGGGAGTCGGTTGCTTCGGGTACGGGCGCCATGTCGCCGAAGCGCCAATGATGCGCGCGAACGCCATTTTTCGCGGCTCGGAAGAACGAAGAATCACCGTGATGTCCCGGATGATAGACTCGGTGCAAAAATGTGGGACCCTTGTCTGTGCCGCCGCCCTGCTTTCCGTGGCATGCGGCGCAATGGGTTCCAAAGGCCAGCTTTCCGAGCATCAATTTTCCGGTGATTTTGGGCTCGATGATTGTTGATGCTTTCTCCGCCGCTTGTACGGGAGCGGTGAACAGGGCGATTGCGAGGCTGGTTATCGCTAGAAAATGTCTCACTTGAAAATACTCCATTGCCCTTCACAGGGCGCAATTATGGTGACACCGTTATAATTTGGCTCGCGACAGTCGGAGCGCGTTGCTTATGACGGATATAGACGACAGGCTCATAGCGGCGGCGGCGATCATTGGCGATAAAAGCACACCAAAAACCGGATATAGAACGCCAGCGGCGATGGGCACGCCCAGCGTGTTGTAGCCAAAAGCAAACCACAGGTTTTGGCGAATATTCCTCATGGTGGCGACAGACAGCCGCCGGGCGCGGACCAATGCGTTCAAATCGCCTTTAACCAGAGTAATACCCGCGCTTTCCATGGCGACGTCGGCGCCAGCGCCCATGGCGATTCCGACATCGGCTTGCGCGAGCGCGGGGGCGTCATTCACCCCATCGCCCGCCATCGCGACCACGGCGCCGCTATCTTGCAAGACCTTCACAATATTTGCCTTTCCTTCGGGCAAAGTATCGGCGTGGACTTCATCGATTTCCAGCTGGGAGGCTACTGCTTGGGCCGTGCGTGCGTTGTCGCCGGTTACCATGACAATGCGCAATCCTTCGCGACGAAGTGTCCGCAGGGCGTCGGACGCCGTCTCTTTGACAGGATCGGCGACGGCGACCAGTCCCAGAATTGCGCCGGTCGCCTCCTTTTTGTCACCGGTGGTGCGGGCGACGAACATAACGGATTGACCGTTGGCGCGCAGGGCGTCCGCAGCGGCGGCGTGGGGCTCTGGGTCCAGGCCCAGATCGAGCATAAGCGCTGCATTTCCAAGCGCTGCGGGGATTTCGCCGTCCGGCCGTTGTATTTCACCGGTGACGCCTTTGCCGGTGATGGCGTCAAAGTTTTGCGTTTTGAACCGTTCAAGGTTCCGCGCGTCTGCGCCGGTGAGGATCGCCGCCGCCAGGGGATGTTCACTGCCGGTTTCCAACGCGGCGGCGATGGAAAGAACGCTGTCCTCCGATTCCGCTCCCAGCGCGATGACTTCCGTTAAGGCGGGTTTCCCGATTGTCAGGGTGCCTGTCTTGTCGACGATCAGGACATCCACCGACGCGAAGCGTTCCAGCGCTTCAGCGTTTTTTATCAATACGCCGGTGCGGGCGCCGCGACCCGTGGCGGCCATGATGGACATGGGCGTCGCCAATCCCAGGGCGCAGGGACAGGCGATGATCAACACCGTTACGAAAGCGATCACGGCATAGGTAAAGGCCGGCGCTGGGCCGAATATCGCCCATGCGGCGGCGGCGCTGATTGCAGAGAGAACGACGATTGGCACAAACCAGCCCGCAACGACATCCACCAGCCGTTGAATCGGCGCTCGGCTGCGTTGGGCGGTGGCGACCATTTCAACGATTTGCGAGAGCATGGTGTCGGCGCCGACCCGCGTGGCGGTCATAATAAACGCGCCCGTACCGTTCAGGGTGGCGCCGGTGACCGGATCGCCTTTGGTTTTTTCCACGGGAATCGCTTCACCAGTCAGCATGGATTCATCGACGCTGGATCGGCCTTCGGTGATGACGCCATCGACGGGAATTTTTTCGCCGGGCCGAACGCGCAACAAATCGTCAATTTGGACGTCTTCAAGGTCGATTTCCGATTCACCGCCATTTCGGCCGCCGTCAGAATTAATGCGCCGCGCGGTTTTCGGCGCCAGCCCAATCAGGGCGCGGATGGCGCCGCCGGTGCGTTCACGGGCGCGCAATTCCAGAATTTGGCCCAAAAGCACCAGAACGATGATGACGACGGCGGCTTCAAAATATACGCCGACCGCGCCAATCGCTTCTTTGAATTCCACGGGAAAGGCGCCCGGCGTCAAAGTCGCCACCGTGCTATAGGTGGCGGCGGTGCCGGTCCCAATGGCGATCAAAGTGAACATGTTGTAGGAGCGATTGACGATGGACGCCCAGCCTCGCTTGAAAAACGGGGCGCCGCACCAGGCGAGTACCGGAATGGTCAAGATCAGTTGAACCCAGGTGGATAGTTTCGGGGAGACCAGTTTTTCGACAGGTAATCCAACATGCGGCCCCATGGCGAGCGCAACGATGGGCGCGCTGAGGGCCAATCCCACCCAGAACCGCCGCGTAAAGTCGATTAGTTCGGGATTGGGGCCGGAATTCGCCGCAGGAACGCCCATCGGCTCCAGCGCCATGCCGCAAACCGGACAATCGCCAAATTCTTCCCGTATGATTTCCGGGTCCATCGGGCAGGTGTAGAGCCTGCCTGCGGGCAGGGGCGCTTTTGCGGATCGTCCAGCGGTATAATCCTCGGGCGCCGCCTTGAATTTTTCATCGCAATGTTGAGAGCAGAAATAAAAACCTTCCCCGCCATGGCGCTGCATCCACTTTGCGTGGTCGCGCTGGACCTCCATGCCGCAAACAGGGTCTTCGGCGGTGATGTAAGCATCTGAATCCGCTTCGAATTTAGTTTTGCACTCGGCGCAACAGAAAAAATATGGATGGTCGTTCAAAGTTGTTGTGTGCAGGGTGGAATCCGGGTCCACCGTCATTCCGCAAACGGGGTCACGGATAACATCACCAACCGCAGGGGCGGCGCTCGCATTGATAGGCGAGGCAGGCGTCTGCATAAAATGAATCCCTTTGTGAATTTGTTACGAATGTAATGTCTGCACCTTCCTGTCACTGGAAGGTCAAGAAATTTAATATCCCGAATAGGGGAAGTTTCGGTATGGGGACGTTGATTTCGGGCAATCCAGGTTTGAACATATTCTTTTATTCGCATATACAAATATGTGTTGAGATTGAGATTGCACGTAACGCCCGCAGCGTCAAAGGGCCGACGGAAGGAAAGTCGCATTGTTTCAGAAAGATAAATTCGTTGAGTCCTGTATGGCGGCTGTCAGCGACGGACAAAAGGCGATACGCGACGTTGTGCTGGAGGCGGTTTCCGACCCGGCGGGCGTGATCGCTGAATTGGGCGAACCGACGCAAGCGGGCGTCTACCCGATGCATCAGTCGAAAAATTTGACGGTCATCAATTTTGTCTGGGCGCCGTATATGACGCTGTTGCCGCACAATCATAATATGTTTGCGGTGATAGGTCTGTATGGCGGGCGCGAGGACAATATGTTCTGGCGTCGCATCGAGCATGAAAATGGCGGCGTGGCGCTTGAAGCGGCGGGGGCGGATTCCATGGGTGTCGGACAGGCGGCGACCTTGGGGCCGGACATTATCCATTCGGTCGCCAACCCGATTGCGAAATTGACCAGCGCCATCCACGTCTATGGCGGCGACTTCTTCAATCCGCCGAAGCCGCGCAGCCAATGGGATCATGAATCGCTTGTCGAAGAGCCCTGGGATATGGCCCATACCCGCGAAGTCTTTCGCGAGGCTGATATGCGGTTTAATGCGGGTCTGGCGGCGGGCGCTTAAAGCGCTTTCGTTAGTCGTCCTGCGGCGGCTGTTCGTCGGTAATATGCTCGGTCGGTTGCGGCGTTGTCGTCATGATGGTGACGCCGTCCGGCGCGTTGAATTGATGCCAGACGCCTTGGGGGACAACGGTGATCGTACCGGCTTCCAACTCTAGTTTTTCTTCGCCGCCGGGAACTTTCATGGTCAAGGTGGCGGCGCCTTTCAGGACCTGAACAATTTCGTCGCCTGTATTGTGGCGCTCCCATTGGCTGACACCGGAAAATCCGGCGGCGAAAATGCCGCCATCGCGATAATCGGCGATGCGGGCGAAATATCCCTTGGTGTCGCTATGGCGGGTCCGGCCTTCCAAAAAACGCGTTTTGAACGCCAGTGTTGCTTCAAGATTGATTGCTTCGGCCATATCCTTCGCCCTTTCATTTACGATTGTGGAATGCGCATCATAGGATGATTAAAAGTTTACATTCAATCTTCGATACGGCCGACCCCTGATACGGGCAACCACCGTTGAATCTTTGCGGGCGTCGGGACGATATTGATAACCGGGGAGAGGCCGATGCGCACGTTTGAAGGTATTCGCGTCATTGATTTTACACAGGCGATTGCGGGCCCGTTCGCCACGTATCAATTGGCCTTGCAGGGCGCGGAAGTTATCAAGCTGGAGCACCCGCGCGGCGGTGATCAGGGGCGCCAGCTGTATCGGCTTGATAAGGATCTGCAAGCGTCTGGCTATTCAGCCATCTACCTATGTGCGAATGCAGGCAAGCGCTCGATGACGCTCGACCTTAAACACCCCGACGCCAAGGAAATTATCCACCGCCTGGTCCGCGACGCCGATGTCGTTGTGGAGAACTTCAAGGCGGGCACCATGAAGCGCATGGGGCTCGGCTGGGAAGACTTGAAAAAAATCAATCCCAAGCTCGTTTTTTGCTCGGTCTCTGGCTTTGGACAAACGGGGCCCCGGGCGCATGCGGCGGCCTATGACCCGGCCATTCAGGCCGCGTCCGGATTTATGGCGGTCACCGGAACGAAGGAAACCGGGCCAATGCGCGTTGGCGCCATCGTGTGCGATATGTCGTCGTCGATCACGGCGGCCTTCGCCATCGCCGGGGCGCTGTTTAAACGCGAGCGGACCGGGAAGGGCGGCTATATCGATTTGTCGATGCAGGCCGTCGGTGCGGCGATCATGTCCCCGAACCTGATCCAGACGGCGAATGGATTTGAACCACAGCTGGTGGGAAATCAGTCGTTAACCGGCAACCCGGTTTCGGATGTTTTTCCGACCAAAAATGGACAGCTTTTGCTCGTTCCCGCTGTCGATTCCCAATGCGCCAAAGTATGGCCGGTGATTGGCAGACCGGAACTGGTGGATGACCCTCGTTTTACAACATTAGACGCGCGGATCGAAAACAAGGCCGAATGCGTTGCTGCGGTTGTGGCCGGATTGGCGACAGAGGATGCGAAAACGTGGGAATCCCGTTTTGCCGAAGTTGGCGTTCCCGCCGCAGCGGTTCTAACGCTGCCGGATGTGCTGGAGGACCCGCAGCTGGCGCATCGAAACACGTTGCGAACCATGCCGTCGCCTGTAGACGGTCGCGACCTGCTGTATTGCGATACGCCGTTTAAGATCAGTGACGAAGAAACCGGCCCGGACGGTCCCGCCCCCTTGGTCGGCGCCGATACGGATGCGGTGCTCGCGGATATCGGTTACGACGCGGCGAAAATTGCGACGTTGCGGAGCGCAAAAGCAATCTAGTGGATAGGCCGGAACAAAAGAGTCCGAAAGGGATTCCTTGTAATACCAACGAGCCTTAATTAGAACCCATGGGCCCATTTTCTGCGTCCGATGGACATAATTTTCCAAGGCTGTTCG
>JBLHZD010000211.1:0-7493 GCA_047631095.1 Alphaproteobacteria bacterium | reverse complement strand
AGTTTCCATGTTGTCGTCTCCTTTTTGATTTTGTTCGAGGTCAGGCCAACAGTCGTCGCGCGATAATGTTACGTTGAATTTGATTGGTGCCTTCGACGATCTTGAGCACCTTGGCGTCCCGAAAAAAGCGGTTGATCGGGAAGTCATTGGAAATGCCCGCCGCGCCGAATAATTGCACCGCATTTTCCGCCACATCCATGGCCGTATCCGTCGCGTGGCATTTGGCGATGGCGGACATCGCGCCCAGTTCCGGCCCGCGCACGCCTGCATCGACGGCGGCGGCGGCCTTGTAGACAAGGTTTCGCGCAGCATCGGTCTGGATCGCCATATCCGCCAGCATCCATTGAACGCCCTGAAAATCGCTGATCGTTCGCCCAAACGCATGGCGATTTTTGACAAACTCGATAGCGTGGTCCATCGCGCCCTGCGCCAAGCCCACGCCGCGCGCGCCGATGATTGGGCGGGACAAGTTCAAGGCCTCCATCACGATCTTGAAGCCTTCGCCTTCCGGACCCAGACGGTTTTCTTCCGGCACGAAGACATCATCAAAGAACAGCGCGCTGGACGGTATGCCGCGCGCCCCCATTTTGTCTTCCTTCGCGCCGATTTCAAATCCGTCCATGCTGGGCTCAACGATGAAAAAATTGATGATCCCGCGCGATGAAACCGCGTTGGATTTGGCGGCGCTGGATTTGGCGGCGACGACGATGAAATCTGAAACGGCGGCATTGGTGCACCAGATTTTCGCCCCGTTCACCCGATAACCGCCGTCAACCCGTTCAGCTTTGGTCTGGATCCCAGCGACGTCCGATCCACTTTGCGATTCCGTCAACGAAAACGCAGCGCGTAGATCACCGGACGCCAGCCCCGGCAAATATTTCTGTTTTTGCGCCTCGGTCCCGCCCGCCAAAATTGCGCCAAACGGCGTCCATTGCACCACCAGAAGATAGGCGGTGTTGTAGCAAACCCGGGCCAGCTCCTCGACCGCCAGACAGGACGACACCATACTGTTGGCGCCGCCATATTTCGTCGGGAACGGCAAGGTGAACAGCCCCAGCTCTTTCAACAGCTCGAACATATCCTGTGGATAATCGGCGCTGAAATCAATTTCCGCAGCGCGCGGCGCAATGCGGTCCGCCGCGACGCGCCTTATCAGGTCGCTAATGGCGCGCTGCTCATCGGTAAAGTCAAAATTCACGAAATCACCGAATTAACCGGGCGACCGCGCGCCTCATTAGCCTTGCCATCCAATCGCCTTGCTCGCTTCCAGCGCGTCGATATCGGGATCGGTGAAACCCCAAGACGCCAATCCGTCGCGCGTTGTGGCGCCCACCACTGGCGGCGCGGATTGCACGGCGGATTCGGTGCGGCTGAAGTGCGGCGCCGGGCGCGGCTGCTTGACCCCGTCAATCTCCACAAAACTCCCTCGCGCGACATTGTGCGGGTGTTGCGTCGCTTCCTCAAAATCCAGAACCGGGGCGTAACAAATATCGGTGTCACCCATAATTTCCGTCCATTCCTCGCGCGTTTTCTGGCGGAAAATTTCCTCGAACCGTTTGGACATGGCGGGCCAGCTGGCCTCGTCATGCTGTTCCGGTAGGTCCGCCGGATCGAGGTTAAGTTTCGCAAGCAAATTGGCGTAGAATTTCCGCTCAATAGACGCGATCGAGACAAATTTTCCGTCGCTAGTCTCGTAGCACCGATAAAAATGCGATCCGCCATCGGTGACATTAGCGGCGCGGCGGTTCACCCGCGCGCCCATCGCCATCACGCCGAATTGCCCCATGCCCAGATAGGCGGCGCCTTCGACCATCGCCGCATCGACGACCTGACCTTCACCGGACTGCCGCGCTTCAATAATCCCCGCCAGAACGCCGACCGCCAGGAACATCGCGCCGCCGCCCATATCGGCCACCAGATTCAACGGCGGCACCGGACGTTCTGCGGGGCCAATGGCGTTCAACATGCCGGTCAGCGCCAGATAATTCAGATCATGCCCCGCGATCTGCGACATCGGGCCATCCTGCCCCCACCCGGTCATGCGGCCATAAATAATGGCTTTGTTCCGCGCCAGACAGGCGTCCGGCCCCAGGCCAAGACGTTCGGTCACGCCCGGCCGGAAAGGGTCGAGAATAGCGTCGGCCTGCTCCACCAGCTTCAGGATTGTCTCCACGCCTTCGGGATTTTTCAAATCAACCGACACCGACATGCGGCCCCGACGCGCAACATCGGCGCGGGGTGGACGTGGGCCGCCAATATCAGCGGGTGCGGGACGATCGATACGCAAAATATCCGCGCCCATATCGGACAAAAGCGCCGAACAGAGCGGCCCCGGGCCAATGCCCGCCAATTCAACGATTTTGACGCCCACCAGGGGCCCTTGCGCGGTTTTGCGTTCCATCATTTTTCCTTCCACCAGACCAAACCAGACCCTTGATAAAGGTCCGGACAATACTTAGAGGAAAGCGGAACCACGCTAAATTTGCAAGCCCGGCGGCAGTCTCTACGCTGCCGACACCTTACAAAGATAGGCCTTGAGATTGGTTTGGCCCGAGAGCGGGTCCCGTTGGGACTTATCAGTCAGGAAATTAACCGGTTTCCACGGATGATACGGCTGCTGTTCGCCCCAACCAATCGGGATGAACACCGCCGATTTACGAATGCCGGTCGTAACCCAGGCGCGCGCCTCGATCTCGCCATGCGCGGTCTCAACTTTCACCGTCGCGCCATCCTTGATTCCCAGCGGACCCGCCTTTTCCGGATGGATTTGCATATACAAATCCGGCCACATTTCCTGCGCCTGCCAGGCGTAATGGGTCCAGGCATGGAATTGCGGCGCGGGCGGGCGCCCGGTCACCAACTCGGTGTCAAAACCCTGCGCGCGCAACGCCTTGCCCGGCGAATCTTCCCCCGGTTGGACAATCTGGCCCGGCGACACCGCCGTCGGCGCGGCGAACAAGGGTGAAATAACGCCCTCGCCATCATCGCCTTCCAGCAAATCCATATACGGCACATCAATCAACTGCTCGCGCTCGCCATAGAATTCTGGCAGGGCCGACAGACCCAGAACCTGAAAATTGTCCTCCATCTCCGCCGTCCAGAACTCCAGCTTGCCGCTTTCGGTCGGCCAGCGATGCCCGTCCGGGGCGCCGACGGCGGTCGTGCCCTCGGTGTAAAGGGTTTCAATTTCCGGGGCGTCCTCGGTCGCGACCGGAAACCGGACCCAGCGATAGGGCACGCTATGCAGACGTTTTTGCGTAACCCCGCGCACATGGTCGTTGTCGATCAGCGCGTCATCCCAAAAAAATGCGGAATCCTTGTATTCTTCCTTCAACACATCGCCATAGCCCAGACGCTTGCCCAGTTCGATCCAGATCCAGCCATCGGGTTGCGCCTCGCCCGGTGGGTCTATCATGCGGTCAATCCACACAATGCGTCGGTCGTCGTTCGAACGCCCGATTTCGCCCTTTTCGATCCCGGTGGCGGCGGGCAATACATAATCCGCATAGGCGGTCGTTTCGTTCGCGAACAGCTCGATATGCACCAGTAATTTCAGTTTGGAGAGCGCATCGCGGGCTTCGCTCTGGTTTGGCCATAAGGCCAGCGGATTGTTACTGGAAATCATCGCGGTCAGCGGATAAGGCGCGCCCTTGCGGATCGCTTCCGTCCAACCAATGGGGCTGGATTGAATTTTGGGCCGCGTATACGCCGCCCGACGATCTTCCGGCGCATTCGCCTGAATCGGCACGCCCGCGCCGACATTGAAATACGCGCCGCCCTTCCGACCCCAATTGCCCGTGATCGCGGCTAGAAACATGAAGACCCGGTTGGTTTGCAACGAATGGGAATGCTGATTGAGCCCCCGGCTGCCGAAAATTACACAGCCATCGGCCTCCGCGATATCGCTCGCCAACCGGCGGATGGAATCAGCGGATAAATCGGTGACCGGCGCGGCCCAGTCGGCGTCGTATTGCTTTGAGAGGATCGACTCCCGCCATTCTTCCCAGCCGATGAGGTTGGTCTCGCAAAACGTCTTGTCATGCAGATCATTGGCGAAAATATGGTGGATCAACGCCAACCCCAGCGCCATGTCCGCGCCCGGACGGATCGCCAGCCATTCATCCGCCTTGCTGGCCGTGACCGTATAGCGCGGATCGACGACGACCATGCGCGCGTTGTTGGTCAGGCGCCAATCATTGATCATACCGAAATAAACCGGGCGTGTTTCCGCCTGATTATCACCGATAAACACGTACATTTCCGCCGAGCCCATATCGTTCTCGGTATAGGAATTGCCGGATCCGCCTACGCCTTGCACCAGATTGTAGGCCATGTTTTTACCCGCCGAGCAGAACGGCTCGGTGGATTGTACGTTCGGCGTTCCCCAAAGTTGGGAGAACAGGCGCAAATAGCCCCGGTTCACCATGATGCCCGTACGCGTACCGGAGTACAGGCCCAGAGTTTCGCTACCATATTCTTCGCGCAGTTTGATCAGTTTAGCGGCGATTTCGTCCAGCGCCTGATCCCAGGAGATCGGCTCAAACTTGTTTTCGCCGCGTTTTCCGACGCGCTTCATCGGTTCGGTCAATCGCTTGTCGCTGGAATGGAGTTGCACCGACAATTGCGACTTCGGGCAAACGCGGCCCTGCAAGAGCGGGTCCTCTTCGTTCCCCGTGATGCGCACCAGGCGATCATCGCGAAAGTGAAATTTTGTGGTGCAGCAATTGAAACACAACGCGCAACCACCGGGTTCGACACGGTCCGGCGTTCGCTCTTCGCGCGGATGGCGATACGGGAACTGGGTTGGATCTTCGCCCAGCTTGGTTCGCGCCTTAGGGTCATCCATCAAAGCGGGGCCATCGCGGCGCGCCATCGCCGCCAGGTTTATTTGCATCCCGTCGGAATCCGGCTTCAACGGCTCCAGATAGACCGTTCCCGGCCCCATCAGGAACGGATCATGCTCGCCCGAGGCCCGACCGGAATCCTGCGCTTTCGATAACAGAATATCGCGCTTGCCAAACGTGATCGCCTTACCCGGGCACACGCTGGCGCAGGCCGGGCCCAAACCATCCGCGCGGCGGTCAGCGCAAAGGTCGCATTTCACCGCGTGGTGATTGATGGGGTCGTATCCGATGGCGCCATAGGGACAGGCGACGACGCATTCGCCGCAGCCCGTGCATTGGGACTCATCGACGGTGACGACGCCCGTCACCGGGTCCTTGGACAAAGCTTTCGGGGTTACCGGGCAAGCGCGCAGACACGCGGGTCGGTCGCAATGCTGGCAGGTGACGGTGAGGAAATCCAGCGCTGGCGCGGCCTCGCCCGTCAGCCACAAAACCCGGTTGCGATAGACGCCCGGGCCCAGCCCGTGTTCCTGCTTGCACGCGACTTCACAGCTTTTGCAGCCGGTGCAGCGCGCCGTATCGATCATCAACGACAGGCGCTCTCCGGCGTTGGTCTGTTCAATCGACATAATTCACCATTCCCCAACTACGTCAGTAGTAAAATTACCACGCCGTTATATGCCACCAGTATATCGCTCGACCTTCCGCCACATAACCGGCGAAGAACGTCACAATCACGATATGAGACAGCAGACCTGTAATGAAAAGTCCCGCCAACGCCATATGAATCGGGCGCCACCAAGCCTGCGCCGCGCCCACGGATTGACGCGCGCCAATCAAGCGCTGTTCCGTTTGCGCCAGTTTGTGATAGGCCCAGGCCAATCCGGGCCGCTTGAACCAATGCGCCAGCGTTACGGAAAAAAGCGCCTCGGACGCGGTCGGGTCAAGTTTGGCGAGCACCGCCTCTTTTTCAGCGATCAAATCGCGCAAGCGCGCCGTCGCCTTTTCGTCCAACGGCGTAAACCCGCCACGTTTGGTGGCGAAGGTGGACGCCATACGCTTGGACAACGACATTCGCGCCCAGACGCCGAGCCCCATCAAACCGATCAGGGCCAGCAGCAGAAGGGCGGGTGGCTCCAAAAACGCCCCGGCGGCATGGATGACGACAAGCACAAACCCCGCCAAGGCGGCGATCACATGGGCGATAAACCAGAGCCTCGGCGAGCCGCGCCCCCCGCGTTTGGCGAGCAGGAACAGCACAGACACCATCAACAAGGACGCGCCCGCGACCGCCGTTAGATATAGCTGCGGCGAGCCTTGCGTTCGCCATGCCGTGGCCAGCCCTGGATAGGCGAGGGAATAAAACACCAGCACCACGACGGCGATTGCAAGCAATTGGGTGAGCACCCGGTCGCTGAGATCCAGTTTCATGGCCGCGCCCCCGCTCCCGGCGTCACATTGTTGACCCGTATTTCCGTCAGCACCTTTTCGCCCCTGGCCAGACAAAGGGCGCGATATTGGGGATCGACGCGCACGGTAAAGGAATCATCCCAGAAGATCGGGCGGCGGAAATAAATATCCACATCCAGTTCAACGGGATCGAAGCGCCGCCACAGGGCCGCCATAAGGTAATGCCCCCCCATGCCGCCGCCGATGATCGGGGCGCGAAACCCCGCCGCCTGCGCTGCTTCAACGTCGAAATGGATCGGATTTCCTTCCGCCCGGTACGCCCGCACCATATCCGGCGTCAGCGTATAATCACTGTCCGCGTCCAACACTGTCGGGTCTTCAACCACAGGAGGCGGGCGTTCTCCCGCACCCCGCGCGCCAGATTTGGCGGGATCCGGCTTCAACGTTCTGCGCCGCGCCAGAAGCGCGCTCTCACCATCCGCGCCGTCGAAGGAAACGTCGGTATCGACCGTATGGCCGCGCGCAACCTCTTTAACCGCCGTGATGCGCCCCTTAATCGTCAAGGGCTCGCCCAGAATTACCGGACGGCGCTGCACCAGCGATTGCAGCATATTGACGTTGCCGTCAGAGGTAATCCCGCTGCGCACGCCCGCCTGAATCGCCTCCAATATAAAAAAGGATGGATCGGCGGCGTCTCCGAAGATATCCGGATCCAGGCCACAGGCGCTCAACGACCGATGTTGCTCGGCGGCGTCCATCTGGATTGTGTCTTCGCGGTAGGCGAACCCCTCATAGGGGTCTATCCATTCAGTATTTTCGGGCATTGGTCCTCTGATCCATATTCCGCGCGGAGCATAGACGCCCGAAACCGGAGACGCCATATGGCATACGGTTTTAGGAATACGTAGAGATCCGTATGGCGGCGCCAGACGGGCCGGAACGATTGGCGCCCGCGCAAGGTCCGGGATTGGACCTTCACTTATCAGCATGGCGGGTTAAAGTGCCGGTCACTGAAATCCAAAGACAGAGCGCATCTCATGAGCGAGCACAAAAATTCTTTAGGCCAACCCATCGGCGTCCCCTTGCCGGATTGGACGCCCGTTTCCCTGCCGCCGCGCAGTCCCATCGTCGGTCAGTGGTGCCGGTTGGAGCCATTGGACGCCAACGCCCACGCCGAAGGACTGTTCAAAGCCTTTAGCGCCAATGAATCCGGACACAACTGGACCTATCTGCCCTATG
>JBLHZD010000210.1:0-7516 GCA_047631095.1 Alphaproteobacteria bacterium | reverse complement strand
GCCGTCAAAACGCGCATACGCGTCAGCTCCACGCCCCTGGACTGAATATACCAACCCGCCAGTTTGTCCCGGACGCTTCCATCGGCGATGGCGGGACCGTCTTCCAGCGCCACGTCGCGCGCGAGGCCGAAGATATCTTCAAAATCCGGAGCAGGCCGGGGGCCCGACGTCACGCGCTCATTCATCAACGTGGTGATCGCAACGCGCCACCCTTCGCCGACGTCGCCCAATCGCTGGGAGTCCGGGATCCGGACATCAGTCAAAAACACTTCGTTGAAATTCGCCAACCCGGAAATTTGCTTGATCGGCCGAACTTCGATTCCCGGCGATTTCATATTCACATAAAAATACGTCAGGCCTTTATGTTTGACCGTATTGGGGTCGCTTCGGGTCACCAGGATCGCCCAGTCAGAATGTTGTGCGTTGGAGGTCCAGATTTTCTGACCATTGATAACCCAGTCATCACCGTCACGTTCCGAGCGCGTGCGGATGCCCGCCAGATCCGACCCGGCCGAGGGCTCTGAAAACAACTGACACCACAAATCATCGCTGCGCAAAATTCGGGGGATGAAGTGCTTCTTCACCTCTTCGCTGCCATAGACCAGCAATGTCGGAATCACCAACGGGAGTCCGGACCCCAGATGGCGCGGCGCCAGAAAATTTTCTTCTTCCTGATTGTAGATCGCCTGCTCCATTTGCGTGCCGCCGCGACCGCCATACTCCTTCGGTGTCGTAATTCCGGCGATCCCGGCGTCGAATTTTTTGGCCTGCCACGCCTGGGACAGAGGCACGAGCGCGGCCTCACCGTATTTGGCCTTATAAATTTGGCCAGGTCCGCGTTTCTCCGCGTTATCGGTCAACCAGGCGCGCACTTCGGTTCGAAATTTCGCTTCTTCCGGCGTATCGGAAAAGTCCATCTTGCTCTCCTGTTAAGGCGACGTAACCTGCGCCCTAGTTTTCCAGCTTCGCCAGATCGCTGAACGGCAAATCCTTATCGACCCGGACTTCGCGCGGCAGTCCCAGCACGCGTTCGCCAATCACATTGCGCAAGATTTCATCGGTGCCCGCCGCGATCCGATTGCCCGGCGAATCCAGTATGGCGTCCTGAAACAGCGCTTCCATCGGCGCTGACTCCCGATTGCGCAATATCCCCGCCATATCCATCAGATCAGCGCCGTAATGCGCGATCTGTTGCCGCTTCGAACTGTTGACGACTTTCGCGATGGAGTTTTCCGGCCCCGGCTGCTGGCCTCGCGACATCGCCGTCATGGTGCGCATCCGCGTAAATTTCACGCCCTGAGCCTGAATATACCAGTCCGCCAGTTGCTCGCGTACGCTTTCGTCGGCGATGGCGGGACCATTTTCAAAGGCGAGATTCCGCGCTAGTGAAAAGATATCGTCGAAATCAGGCGCCGGTCGAACGCCGGTTTCGACTCGCTCGTTCATCAAAGTTGTGATCGCAACGCGCCAGCCCTCGCCTTCCTCGCCAAGGCGTTGGCTATCGGGAATTTTAACGTCGGCGAAAAACACCTCATTAAAATGCGATGCGCCAGAGATTTGTTTGATCTGGCGAACGTCGACGCCCGGCGATTTCATATCGAGGAAAAAATAGCTCAGCCCTTTGTGTTTTTCGACATCGGGATCGCTGCGGGTGACCAGAACGCCAAAGTCGGCGAAATGAGCGCCAGACGTCCAGATCTTCTGGCCGTTGATGGTCCATTCATCGCCGTTGCGTTCCGACCTGGTCCGCAGACCGGCCAAATCCGATCCGCCATGGGGTTCGGAAAACAACTGGCACCAGACTTCCTCGCCTTTCAGGGTCGCGGGCACATAGCGCAGTTTTTGTTCTTCCGTCGCATAGGCCAGCAAGGTCGGCACCACCATGCCGTGGCTGATGCCAAAAATTGTCGGCGGCGTCAGAAAATCCGCTTCTTCCTGCGCAAAGATAATCTGTTCGACACGGGTATCCCCGCGCCCGCCATATTCCTTCGGCAAGTTGATGCCTGCGAATCCGGCCTCGAATTTTTTGCCCTGCCACTCCTTGGCGAGCGGGGCGAGCGCGTCGTCGCCACGGCGCACTTCATAACTTTGTCCGGGCTCCCGCTTGGGCGCCTGCGTCGACAACCAGTCTCGCGCTTCGGCGCGAAACTCCGCTTCAGACGGGGTATCGTTAAAGTCCATAATCCACCCCTATGCCGCGTTGCGCGCTTCAAGCTGGCTGATCAGCCGGTCTTTCCAGCGCCGTTCACCGCCCAACGCCAACGACAGAACTTTCGCCCGTCGGTAATACATGTGGCAGTCAAATTCCCAGGTGAACCCCATACCGCCATGGGTCTGGATGTTCTCTCGCGCCGCATGGTTAAAGGCTTCGCTGGCCGCGACTCGCGCCGCAGCGGCGGCGACCGAAACATCGGGCGCGTTGGTCGTGATCGCCCAGGCGCCATAATAGGCGTTGGAGCGCGCCAGTTCGGTGGCGATATACATATCGGCGAGTTTGTGTTTGATCGCCTGATAGGACCCGATGGGCCGACCGAATGCGAAGCGGTTTTTGGCGTAATCCACCGCCATGTCCAGACTGGCCTGCGCGCCGCCCACCTGTTCGAAGGCGAAATAAACCGCCGCCCGGTCGATAATATTTTGCGCTAGCGCCCAGCCTTCGCCTTCGGCGCCCAGCAATTCGCCCGGCGTATCCTTGAAGGTCACCTGCGCATGCGAGCGTGTTGGGTCCAGCGTCTCTACCGGCTTGCGTTCGACATTGGCGAGGTCAACTAGAAACAAGGATAACCCGCGTTCATCGGCGCCGCCGGTGCGCGCCAGCACGACGGCGAAATCGGCGACGTCGCCATCCGCAACTGGGATCTTGATCCCGTTCAACACGCCATTCGACGCGGTGACGGATATTGTCTTGGGTGTTGGAACGCCAATACCTTCCGCCAGGGCAAAACAGCCAATCCGCTCGCCCATCGCCATGTCCGGTAAATAGGCTTGTTTCTGATCTTCGCTTCCGGCCATAAGAAGCGCCTCAGTCGCCAGATAAACCGAGGATGAAAAGGGCGTCGGCGCCAGAGAACGGCCCAACTCTTCCGCCAGCACACAAAGGTCTTCCGGGCACAGACCCGCGCCGCCATATTCTTCCGGAATCGCGGTGCCCATCCAGCCCAGCCCCGCCATGTCATCCCAGAGCGATTTATCAAACGCTACAGAATCGTCTTCCAAAACGGCGCGTACGACACGCGGCGGCGACTGGTCCGTCAAAAATTTCCGCGCCTGATCGCGCAGCATCCGTTGGTCGTCGGAAAAATCGAAATTCATGTCACCGGCCCCCTATTGAGCAGGTTAAAACATCGCCTGCGTCATTTATTGATTGCAGCCTTAATATCGGCGCGGACCTCGCCAAAGGTCAACCGAAACTGTTAAGTATGTCCGGACATGAAGAACCCAAATTCGCTAAAGGCTTGAATGGTCCGGACTTATGGTCGTAATTTAATCGACGGTTTTGTTTATTATTAACTGGAGATCGGCAACGTCATGGATGCTTCCGTACAGTCCCCCTCACAAGAGACAGAAACCCGCCCCCCGGCATCAACGGATGCCGCCTTCTCGTTCCAGCCTTTGACTCCGCTCATGGGCGCGGAAATTTTTGATCTCGATCTCTCGAAACCACTAGACGCCAATACAGTCGCGGGAATTTACGACGCCTTCCTGGAACACCACATTTTGGTCTTTCGCGACCAGACGCTGAGCAAGGAAGCCCAGGTCGCCTTTACCGAAAATTTTGGCGAGCTGGAAAGCCATGTCCATCGCTTGCGCAATGGCGAGGCGCGACCGACGCTTCATGTGGTCAATAATCTGGATGAAAATGGACGTCCAACGGAACGCCCGCGCACGACCGGCAATTACCATTGGCATACCGACAAATCGTATCATGCGGTCCCGTCGCTTTCGACGCTTCTCCACGCCGTGGAACTACCGCCATCGGGCGGCGACACGTTATTCGCCAACACAAAACGCGGCTATGACACCCTGCCGGAGGAAACCAAACAGCGCATCGCGGATTTAAGGGTCGTGCACAGTTGGGAAGCCAGCCGCCGCAATACCGGCAACACCCCGGCAACGGAGGCGGAAAAACGCGACCGTCCGCCCGTCACCCACCCGCTGGTGCGCACGCATCCCAACACGGGCGCCAAAACGGTTTATGTCGGCATGCACACATCGCATATCATCGACATGCCCGAAAATGAGAGCCGCGCGCTTTTAGACTCACTGGTGAAACACACCACAAAACCGGAGTTCATCTACACCCATCAATGGCGCGCCGGCGACCTCGTCATGTGGGACAATCGGTGCCTGTTGCACCGTGCGGACAAGAATTACGAAATGGGCGTCCATCGACGCCTGCTGCACCGGACGGTGATCAAAGGGTCGCTTCCCTTCTAATCACCATCCGCTAACGCGCAGGCGCGTCTCTACCCGCTAACGCGCAGGCGCGCTAAGGCGTTAATCGAGGTCAGTCGAGTAACAGTTTGTCGACGACCTTATATTTTTCGCCAACAGCCCTCAGCTTGGCGACTGTCGAGTCTTCGATTTCAATGCCATCCCGGCCACGCGCGGTCGCGCGGATATGCTCAAGTTCGCCGGGATAGAAAATCTCATCCACGCCCTTTTGCTTCCGTGTCGCCTTCAGGTACTTCGCAAAGTCGTCAACTTCCGACTTGAACGTCTCGAGTGAGCGAAACGCTTCAACCTTGAACGCGACCATGAAGACGCCGTCATTGTGTCGCCCGGACGCTTCGACCCCGAAGCCAAGCCCGGTCAGCAGGCCGGAGAAAACTTCGACCATGGCGGAAAGGCCATAACCTTTGTGCCCCTCAGGGCCGCCCAGTGGCAGCAAAACGCCGCCATCATACAAATCCTGTGGATTTGTCGTGGGATTGCCGTCCTTGTCGATCACCCAACCCTCGGGAATATCCTGTCCCCGCGCCAACGCCAGTTTTACTTTGCCGTTAGCGACTGCGGAAGTCGCCATATCAATGAAGAATGTCCCATCAAGATTGGAGGGAATAGCATAACAGATTGGGTTGGTGCCCAGTCGCGCCTCGGCGCCGCCAAACGGCGCGACGGATTTTGGTGAGCGTCCGGAATCCGCCGTCATCATGCCGATCATGCCTTCCGCCGCCGCCATGGAGGGATAAGCGCCCACGCGACCGACATGGCTTTGTTTATGAATTGTGGTCGCCGCGATGTTGCTTTTCTTGGCTTTTTCTATGGTCATCTTCATCGCGCGTTCGGAAATAGCGTAACCGAAGCCCCAATTGCCGTTGATGACCGTCGTCGTGTCGCTTTCCTGGACGATTTCAAACGGGGCGCCCGGCACGATATGGCCGCGCTCCACCCGGTCGATGTAAGACGGGATTTGAATGATGCCGTGTGAATCGTGGCCCGCCAAATTGGCGCTGATGCAATGACGTGAAACGATTTCTGATTCTTCTTCGCTGGCGCCGGCGGCGGCCAACAAAATATGAGCAGTCTTGGTTAATCGATCAGCTTGAATTAGTGGCATATCGCACACTCCCAAATGGATAAAATTGTCGAACGATAACAGCGGGCCGAAAAGTAGACGCGCGTCGACAGCCCTTAATCATTCAAAAACCAATCGACGAAAGCAAGACGTTGTAACAAGTCTCTTTAATTTTCGACGTGAAACGGGCAGCATGATCGTCTCTTCGGTTCACCATTCGCGTCGCCTTCTCAACATTTTAAAAATGGATATTTCGCCGCCATGACCGACTTATTGCTCGCCGCCCAACTGCCCCCGTTCCTTCTGGAAGCGCTGGAAAAAGACTACACCCTGCATGATTTTTTCAATTCGCCGGACCCGGAGAAATTACTGAGCGACGTGGGCCCGCGCATTCGCGGCGTTCTGGCGGGCGGCACAAAAGGACCTAACGCCAACCTTATCAACCGCCTGCAAAACCTGGAAATCATCGCATCGTTCAGCGTCGGGTTTGACGCCACGGACGTCGTCGCGGCGCAGGCGCGCGGCGTCATCGTCACCCATACGCCGGAAGTTCTGACCGGCGACGTCGCGGATTTGGCGATGACATTCATCCTGATGAGTTCCCGGCGGATCGGAGAATCGGAACGCTTCCTGCGTCAAGGAACCTGGCTTAAACAACGTATGGGTTTGGGAGCGACCCTGCGCGGCAAACAATTGGGCATTTTGGGCCTGGGCCGCATCGGCAAGGCGGTGGCCCGGCGCGCGGAAGTGTTTGGCCTCAACATCAGCTATTACGACACCCAACCCATGGGCGACCTGCCCTATCGGTCATACCCGACGTTGCTCGACCTGGCCTCGGCCAGCGATATCTTGCTGGTGACGTGCGAAGGCGGCGAAGCGACTCGCGATCTGGTGAATGGTCCGGTGCTCGACGCGCTGGGACCCAATGGCATCCTCGTCAACACCGCGCGCGGCAGCATTGTGGATCAACCCGCGCTCGTCAAAGCCCTGCAGGACAAACGCATCGCCGGCGCCGCCTTGGATGTGTTTAACGCCGAGCCAGAAGTGCCAACAGAACTGATGGAAATGGAAAACGTCATACTGACGCCGCATATCGCCAGTTCAACCCATGAAACACGTCGTGCCATGGGCGATCTGGTGCTGGACAATCTAAAAGCGCATTTCGCCGGGAAAGCCCCGATCACCCCGGTGCCGCCGCAAGTCTGAATTCAGTCGCGGCGGGAATCGTCCTCCAGTCACGGCGGTGGTGCGTTACGCCAGTTTGGCGCGCACCGCCGCCAGGCTGCCGCCGGTTTTAACCGAGCCAGGAAGCTCGTGACCGACAATACGTTCCGCCAGGAGCGCTGCTTCGATAAGCGGTTCCAGATCAACGCCGGTTTCAATGCCCATTTCGTCACACATGAAGACCAGATCTTCGGTGCAGACATTCCCTGCGGCGGGTTTGCCA
Source organism: Alphaproteobacteria bacterium (assembly GCA_047631095.1). Classification (GTDB taxonomy): domain Bacteria; phylum Pseudomonadota; class Alphaproteobacteria; order UBA8366; genus JABJJH01. The sequence goes on along the minus strand of JBLHZD010000210.1, from coordinate 551 downwards.
TCCCGGCCTGCAAACGGGCAACCGCCAAGACCGGCGACGGATGCGTCAAACGACGTGACGCCCATCTCAAGTCCCGCATAAGCGTTGGCGACGCCCTGGCCGCGCGTATCGTGCAAATGGAGTGCGATCTTCAGGTCCGGCCAAACATCGCGCACCGCGCCGATGACCTGCTTGATGGAAAGCGGCGTGGCCCATCCCATTGTGTCCGCCAGAGAGACATACTCCAACTTAATGTCGTGTTCGTCCGCGATGTCGAAAATTTCCTGAATTGTCTGCACGACCTTGGACGGTGGAATTTCCCCTTCGAAATTGCACCCGAACGCGGCCATCACGCCTCCGCGTTGAACCGGCACCTTATGTTTCTTGTAGATTTCGATCTGGGCGTGCTGGACCCGGATATTTTCCGCGCGATCCCGATTGGTGTTACGGATCATGAACGCTTCGGACGCCACGTTGCTGATGCTGCCGCGCATGAACAAGTCCTTGGCGTCCAACGCCCGGTTCAAGCCCCGCTCATTTAGCCATAAGCCTGTGTATCGAACCCCGTCGCG
>JBLHZD010000209.1:0-7527 GCA_047631095.1 Alphaproteobacteria bacterium | reverse complement strand
TTTAAAACGCCTGTCCGCACATCCCGGCGGCCCGCGACTCTGGGTGAAGGCGGAAGACGCCACGGGGCTCGGCTTTGGCGGCAACAAGCTACGCAAACTCGACTATGTACTGCATGAAGCCATCGCATCGGGTGCCGATACGCTTGTGTCCGGTGGCGTTGTGCAATCAAACAGCCAACGACAAGTCGCGGCGGCGGCGGCCAAACTGGGACTGGAATGCCATCTGGCTGTCTATCACGGGCGCCTTGCCCCGCCCACGCCCGAATACGAGTTTTCCGGCAACGCCTTGTTGAACAAACTGTACGGCGCAACGTTGCACGACACCCCCTGGACGGGCGACCGCAATCAGGCGATTCACGACCTATCCGAACAATTACGCCGCGATGGCCGCACGCCCTTCATGGTGCCCTACGGGGTGTCGAACGCCCTGGGCGCCGTCGGTTATACCAGCGCGGCGGTTGAAATTGCGGAACAGTCAAACGCCTTGGGGTTTGAGCCCGCCGCGATTGTCCATTGCACGGGCAGCGGCGCGACGCAGGCGGGGTTGGTTGTGGGCGGATCGGTGTGTTTACCCAACACGCGCGTCGTCGGGATTGATATCGACGCCGAGCCGGACCGGGTCACGGCGGACGTCACCCGGTTTGCGTCCGAGGCCGCCGACTTGCTTGACGTTCCTTTTGACACCGCCAGCATCGAGGTCGTCGCGGGTCATGCGGGCCCCGCCTATGGCGTCCCGCACGCGGCCACGCTGGAGGCGATCAAACTGGCCGGGAAATTGGAAGGCATGGCGCTCGACCCGGTATATTCCGGCAAGGGACTGGCCGGGATGATGGCGCTCATCCAGCAGGGGCGCTGGGGCCAGAATGACGACGTCGTTTTTCTTCACACCGGCGGCGCAACCGCGCTATTCGCCTATGCGCAAGCGCTTCATCTATAGAGCGTCCAGCGTTACGCCTATCGTGCGTATTGTGTCTCAATCCGGGCGCCCGTAATATCCGCGCTTCCTGTATTCACGATCAAAGGCCTCCATCATGATCGATTCATCGCTTGGCTCGTTCCCGACAAACCGCATGCGGCGCAACCGGCGCTCCGATGGCGTTCGCCGCCTCGTCGCGGAAAACAAGGTCACGCCGGACGATTTCATCTGGCCGCTCTTCGTCGTCGATGGCGAAGGCGTTTGCGACCCCGTTGAATCCATGCCCGGCGTGGACCGCCTGTCAGTGGATAAAGTCGTGGATGCGGCGCGCGAGGCCCACGATCTGGGTATTCCCGCCATCGCGATCTTCCCCTTCACCGATCCGGCCAAAAAAACGCCCGACGGCGCCGAGGCGCTCAACCCCAACAATTTGGTGTGTTCGTCCGTGCGCGCGGTCAAGGCCGCCGTCCCGGACATGCTGACGGTCTGCGATGTGGCGCTGGATCCCTACACCACCCATGGCCATGACGGGTTGTTGGAGGGCGACGTTATCCTCAACGACGCGACGCTGGAGGTCCTGACCAAACAGGCGTTGGTGCAGGCCGAAGCCGGGTGCGACACCATCGCGCCATCGGATATGATGGACGGACGGGTCGCCGCCATTCGCGCGGCGCTCGACGAAAACGGCCTGGATCAAACGCGCATTCTGGCCTACGCCGCCAAATACGCCTCGGTCTATTTCAACCCGTTTCGCGACGCGATCGGATCGGTCAAGGCGTTGCAGGGCGATAAACGCACCTATCAAATGAACCCGGCGAATTCTGACGAAGCGCTGCGCGAAGTCGCCAAGGATATCAGTGAGGGCGCGGATATGGTCATGATCAAACCGGGCATGCCCTATCTCGACATCATCCGTCGGGTGAAGGATTCCTTCGGCATGCCGACCTTCGCGTATCAGGTGAGCGGCGAATATTCGATGATCAAATCCGCCGGGCTGCATGGCTGGCTGGATGCGGACGCCGCGATGATGGAGGCCATGGTGTGCTTCAAGCGCGCGGGCGCCGACGGCATTTTGACCTATGCGGCGCGGGATATGTGCATTGCGCTTAACAAGGCTTAATTCTCACCCAACCAATCACGGATAAGCGCAATCTGATCGTCGTCCATAAGAGCGGGCGCGTGACCGCAGCCGGAGATCGTCTCCAGCGTCGCCTTGGGCCCGCGCCGCGTCATCGCCGTCACGGTTTCCGGCGACAGCAAATCCGAGGACTGGCCGCGAAGCGTCAGCACCGGACACGCTATGGACTCCCACAGACCCCACATATCGATATCAGCGATGGGCCCCTTAAAAGCGTCAGCGATCCCCGGATCATAGCCCAGCGTCCATCCGCCCTCGACCGGCCGGTTTCCAAAGCGAGCCATCTGCGTCCATTGCGCGTCGCTCAAATCACCAAACGGCGCATGAACCGCCCGCAAATAAGCTTCCAACCCGTCCAGACTATCGAAGACCGGCGGCGCGCTGACATAGGTTCCGATGCGCTCCAGCGCGGATTTTGGAAGGAGCGGGCCGACATCGTTCAACACCATGCGCCGGATGGGCGTTCCGGGCAGCGCCGCCATCACCATACCGATAATCCCGCCCATGGATGTGCCAACCCAATCCACCTGATCCACGTCCAGCCGCGCGATCAAGGCGTTTACGTCCGCTGAATATTGCAGCGGCGAGTATTGCGCGGAATCCGAAAGCCAGTCGCTGCGGCCACGCCCGACGATATCGGGGCAAATGATCCGGTAGGTTTTCTGCAGCGCGTCGGCCAGCACGTCGAAATCCCGACCATTGCGGGTCAATCCATGCACACAAACCAGCACATCGGGGTTCTCTGAATCCCCCCATTCCACATAGGCCATGTCGTGAAAGCCACCGGTTCCCAGGCATCGCACCTTGCGCTCGCGCATCATCCCTATTCCCCGTCCTGTTCGCTCGTGTCAAAAGGCGGCGTCTCCACCGTCACAAAGGTTTCCGGTCGGACGCCATTGAATTGCGTCGACACCGCATTTGAGTAGGCGCCGATTTGCCCGATTTCAATCCAGTCGCCCTCGCCCGTATCCACCGGCAATTCAAACGGCGCCGGCAATACATCGGTCGAATCACAGGTCGGGCCGAACATTCGAAACGGTTGCGTCAGTGGCGACGCCTCACCCGCCAGTCGGATGAGACGCACCGGGTAGCGCAACCCGCCGGTCACCGTCTCGGACAGGCTGTGATACACACCGTCATTGATATAGAGGTCGTCGTCCTTGCGCAGTTGCACCTGCACCACCAGCGAACAGGCGGACGCCACCAGCGCGCGGCCCGGTTCGCAGATTAATCGGCAGGTGAGCCCGGACTGACGCACGCCCAAAGCGATCGCCTCAAAATACGCCGACAGGGGTTGCGGCGTCTCCCCCACATAGGACGCGGGGAAACCGCCGCCAACGTCGAGACAGGCCAATTCCACCCCGGATTGACGCGCAATCTCGCCCGCACAAATGAGGGCGTCAGTATACCCCGTCGGATTTTTGCATTGCGACCCCACATGAAACGCCAGCCCCGCGCGCCAGCCCCGCGCCGCCACCGCCGATAAAAGCTGCGCGGCGACCTCTGGCGAGGCGCCAAATTTATCCGAAAGTTCGTACAAGGCGTCGGCGGGCGGGGTGGCGAACCGCACCAGAATGGTCACGTCATCCGCCCCCCCAAGCTCGTCGGCAATCTTTCCCAACTCGCTCTCATGGTCGATGACGAAGAGGCGCACGCCCTGAAACCGGTACGCCTCGCGAATGTCGCCGCGCGGTTTGACCGGGTTCAAAAATCCGATCTCGGCGTTTGCGTCTGCATTGCGTGCGGCGGCGACCTCAACGATGGAGGCCGTGTCGAACCCCGTTACACCCGCCGCGCTCAATATTCGCAAGACCGAAGGATGCGGGTTGCATTTCACCGCATACAAAACATCGCCCGCAAACCCGTCGCGAAACCGCGCCGCCGCCGCCGCCAGTTCCGCTGGGCGCAGACAATACACCGGGCGCACCGGGCGCAAGGCGCCCACCATCGCGCGCACGGAATGGAAATGCCGCACAAAATCCCGAGACGCCCCGTGATGCGTCCCCGGAGTCGCGCGATCCGGCGTAAATCGGGGATCTCTCACCGCGAACGCTCCTTTTCCAGGGGCTCCTGGGGCTCCTGAGCCAAACTATTTCTAGAAATTGAGATACGCGCCGCCGTTGGAGTGAATGGTTTGGCCATTAATGTAGTCACCCCCCGGCCCGACCAGAAACCGGATTAAATTCGCCATATCCTGCGGGACGCCTTCCCGGCCCAACGGCACCTTGGCGATCTGATCCGGGCGCCGGGGCGACGCGGTCGTCGAATCGCGCACGGTGTCATACGTTCCCACGACAACCTGATTGGCGCGAATGCCGAAGGGCCCCAAATCCAGCGAGAGGCCGCGAATATACTGGTTCATCCCCATCTTCGCCGCCATCAAATGCGACCGCCCTATGGAACCTCGGTGGGAGTTCATCCCACCGACGCCGATGATGGCGCCGCCGCCGCGTTTCTTCATCGAAGGCGCGACCGCCTTGGCCAGATGAAACAGGCCAAAAAGCGACAACCGGATCGGATCCTGCATTTGATCAAAGGTCATGTCGTCAAAGTGGATGTTGTGACGCGCCGCCGCGTTGTGCACCAGAATATCAACGCCGCCGAATTCCTTGATCGCCGCCGCCGCCATGGCGTTAATCGAGTCCGCGTCCCGGCAATCCGCCATGACCGGAATAGCGCGACCGCCCGACGCGTTGATTCCTTCCGCCACTTCCTCGCACAAATCCTGACGACTCAAGGCGTTGATGACCACACACGCACCTGCGCGCGCCAGTTCCTCCGCCGTCGCACGGCCAATATTACGCGCACTGCCCGTAACAATCGCGACCTTGCCCTCCAACTCATTCACCAGATCAACCATGCTTCATCCCCCTCGCCTACGTTTCGGTTCTGCTTGCAATTTGATATATTTTGGATTATATTCCTAGCGCTTCCATCGCCTGCAATCGGGCTCGATATTCAGGCTCGATACAGGGGACCGGTATTCCCACCAATGATAACGCATGTATAGCCATGCTAACAGTTTTGGCGCTTGAACATTAACATCCGATGGCGCCAGCGGGGATATCGACCAAAACAGACATTGCGGCAAAACGAGAGTTTAAAGGAAAACCCGGTTATGAGCGTAACGCTTGACGATATTCGCGCCGCCGCCGAAATCATGAATGGCGCGGTGGCGCGGACGCCGCTGGTGCGCGCTGGCGCGTTATCAAAACTGCTCGGCGCCGATATATTTCTCAAGCTGGAGACGTTGAACCACACCGGGTCTTTCAAGGATCGCGGCGCCATCGTGAAACTGCACAGCCTGAACGCAGAGCAACGTAAACGCGGCGTTATCGCCATTTCTGCCGGGAATCACGCCCAAGGCGTCGCCTATCACGCCCAGCGTCTGGGCATACCCGCGACAATCGTGATGCCCGAAGGCACGCCCTTCAATAAAGTGTCGCGCACCGAAGCGCTGGGCGCGCGCGTCGTGTTGATCGGCGACAACATAAACGCGGCGGAACCACACGCCAACGCGTTGGCGGCACAAGAAAACCTGACCTTCGTGCACCCTTATGACGACGAAAAAATCATCGCCGGTCAGGGCGTCATCGGTCTTGAAATGCTGGAAGACCAACCTGACCTGGACATCATTTTGGCGCCGATTGGCGGCGGCGGATTGATTTCCGGGATCGCCACCGCCGCCAAGGCGATCAAGCCTGATATCCAGATTATTGGCGCAGAGGCTGAATTATATCCGTCGATGCATCAGGCCCTGAACAAATTGGAGCCCACGTCCGGCGGCGCCAGCATCGCCGAGGGCATCGCGGTGAAAACGCCCGGCGCATTGACCCGCGAGATTGTCGCGCGTCTGGTCGACGACATCATTTTGGTCGATGAGGCGTCCATCGAAGCGTCGATTCAATTGATGTTGAGCGAGGCCAAGGTGCTTTGCGAAGGCGCCGGGGCAGTTCCGCTGGCCGCGCTGCGGCGCAGCCCGGATCGTTTTGCAGGCAATTCGGTGGGACTGGTTATCGGGGGGGCCAATATTGACCCCCGAATGCTGGCGTCCGTCCTGTTACGCGGTATGGTCCGCGACGGGCAAATGGCGCAATTGCGCATCACGATCAACGACCGCCCCGGCGCGTTGGCGGCGGTGTCGGAAATCATCGCCAGCGCGGGCGGTAATGTCGTTGAGATATTTCACCAGCGCCTGTTTTTCGATCTACCGGTGAAAATGGCGGATCTGGATGTCACCGTAGAAACGCGTGGGGCCAGCCATATCGCGAAAATTTTGGAAAAACTCAGCGCGGCGGAATACCCCGCACGCCAGCTAATCGACGCCGACCGAAACTAAGCGGGTTTTTTGCCGACGAATGCTCAGATCTGATGGAATTTTCCTTTGTAGAAAATAAGCGGCTGTCCATCGCCTTCGGCGCGCATTTTCTGGACACGACCAACCATAATCACATGATCGCCAGCGTCATGAATATTTTCCGTCACACATTCGAAATTAGCCAGACACCCGTTTAAAATTGGCGCGCCCGTATCCCAGGTTTCATAGTCCACGCCTTCAAACGGCGCGCGATCATCGCCGCCCGCCCGCGCAAAATGCATGCAATCGTCTTTTTGCGACTGATCCAGAATGTTAATCGCAAAATGTCCGATGGTCTGAAATGTTGAAAACGACGTGGCGTCGCGGCCCAGGCAAAACAACAAAAGCGGCGGCGTCAGGGAAACAGAGGAAAAGGAGTTCGCCGTTACGCCAATCAATTCGCCCTCTGGCCCGACCGTCGTGATAACGGTAACCCCCGTCGCAAATTGGCCGCATGCGTTTCGAAAAGTCACCGTATCCATTTTTACAAAGTCCTTACAAACTGCTCTGGTAAACTGTTCTGGCCATAGACGCGCGACAAGCGCGAAACCTTTTTCTACGCATCAACTGCGAACAATATTCACGCAAATATTAGATTGGTTCAAATGTTTATCCACCAATTTGCTTCATTTATTCGGTGTAACGGATAGACTTGCTTAGTGTTTCCCGCGTAATTTGCCACAGTAGAATAAGAGCGGAGATAATATGTTTGTAATTATCGGCATCGTCGGCGTCATCGCCGCCGTTCTGGGCAGCTTTGCGGCGGGTGGCGGTCACCTTGACGTGCTGTGGCAGCCTTTGGAAGTCGTTATTATTGGCGGTAGTGGCATTTTCGCCTTCATTATCGGAAACCCGAAGCAGGTCGTACTGGCGGCGGGCGGCGGATTCGCCGCCATCTTCAAGGGCCCCAAATATAGCAAAGACGACTATATGGAACTTCTGACGATGCAGTATCAAGTTTTCCGTATGGCGAAGACCAAAGGGATGCTGTCCTTGGAACAGCACGTCGAGGGAGTATCCGAAACTCTGTGTATGGTACTCAGTCCACGCGGTTGGAACGGGTCATTTGTTGAACCGTTCAGGGTAGAGGATAGCGAACTGGTTTCGTGCGGCAAC
>JBLHZD010000208.1:0-7537 GCA_047631095.1 Alphaproteobacteria bacterium | reverse complement strand
GGAACCTCGGTTTTCTGATGTCCACATTAGCCTTGCCCTCCATTCGGCGGTAAGACCCTTGAATCACATCCGACTCATATGATTCAAGAACTTTTCGGACGGACACTAAGGATAACTAAAGTGAATAATAATAAAAAGTCATGAGATTACCTTCGCCCAAATCGGAGCAAACCTCATGACCAACTTTTATTGCAAGAAAAGGAATTTATATGGCGTACCCAAAATCAATTTGTGTTTACTGCGGTTCCTCGGACAAAGGCCGAGCGAGCCACCGCCAAGCGACGCTGGAGTTGGGAAAAACATTGGCGCGCAACAACGTTCGGCTGGTCTATGGCGGTGGTCATGTCGGTTTGATGGGCGCTATTGCAGACGCCGCCCTGGGCGCCGGTGGCGAGGTCACCGGCATTATTCCGCAATTCCTGAAAGACATGGAAGTCGGACACGGCGGCTGTACAGAGCTGATCGTGACCGAAACGATGCATGACCGGAAACAAAAAATGGCGGCGCTTTCCGACGCCTTCGCAATTTTACCCGGCGGGCTGGGCACCCTCGATGAAACCTTCGAGATCTTGACCTGGCGCCAACTTGGTCTTCACGACAAGCCGATTGTACTCGTTAACATCGACGATTTCTGGTCGCCGCTATTGGCGTTAATCGATAACCAGATAAGTGAAAATTACGTTCGCGCCGATCACCGACGGCTCTATGAGGTCGTCGACAATGTCGCCGATGTTTTACCGGTGATTAGCCAAACCCTTGTCGATGACGAGCCCACACTCACAAAGAGCCCCCTTACAAACAGGATGTGAATCGAGCCGGATTCGCGATTCCACGCTTTTCTGAGCGTCGCTGGGTCTTGCGCCTTAATTCCGGGATGGTATTGTGCCCACGCTTTACGGAAACCTACGTCGCAATACAAAACAGCGGTGAAGATTTCACCCTGTTTCGTCATTTCTGCGGACGTCCCGTCGAGTCAAAAATTTGAATTCAGCGCGCGGCCACAACACAGCCGCAACGACTTTGTTTGCACGCGACACACATAACCAACAGGATGATAGAACCATGCTAGATCTTATGAAAATTGCACGGACGGAAGCCGATGGCGGCGACCTGCTAGGCCTGCTCACAGGCCTTTTTGAGCCGACCGATGTTCGGCCGACCGGGTATCCGAACGCGGTGATTTGGCAAGGCGGGAACCATAACAGCGCGGTGAAGCCAGTCGCGCATTCGCTGACGGACGCCTACGCCCTTCTCGGCACCATCGCCGCCGTCGACGTACTGGGCCTTCCCTACTACGCCGTCCCCATGTGGTCGCAAATTCGTCACGACGAAAAACTGGAGCCCTTGAGCTGGTTCGGCAACATGCCATGCACATCGATCAAATGGTCGACGGCGGGCGACGCCTATGTGAAGGACGGCAAAGGCGGCAAGGTCGTGGTGATGGGCAAATCCGGCAATGCGCCTTTGCGCACCCAGGCTGGCGTTTTCTGTAACGTGCGCCCCTATGGCTGCACGACGGTTGTTCGTTGCATGCCGTGCCTTCCCTATTCGCAGGATAAAGCGGTTTTCACCGTTGACGCCAAAACAGGGATCGTCCATTCGGAAATGAACACACCGGGCGTCCAGATGGCCTATGCCTGCCGCTTGTTCCTCAAAATGGTGAACGATTCAGGGAAACTGGGCCGCGTCGCATTCAAACCGACACAGGCGATGGAAGACGGCATTAACGCCGGATTACTCTCCTGGATGCTCCAGGGCACGAAATTCTCGGTCGGCCGGAAATGGGCCGTCGACGGTTATGAAGAGCATCGCGAACTGGTTGATCGTATCATTGCGCTCTTGCCCGCCGATTTTAAAGACGGGATGGAAAACTGGACCGGCCAGGTCGAGCAGCATATTTCCGACACCAATTACGGCCTTCTTCTTTGGGATCTGATCGAGAAACAGGACAACATCATCCTCGCCACCGACCTTGACGGCGATCGCCTGACGGATCTGTTGGCTGACGTGTCCGATCCGTTACGCCGGTTTGGCCAGTTGGTGCTTGAGAAAGTCGGCTCAGACTCAACCATGAACGAGCTCTGGGGTGAAATGGGATACACGACCGGTAATGGCCGTGACATGACGTCCGTCATGTACCGCATGGAAGGCCCGCCGATCCACGAACAAACGCTTGGGTCCGCTGACGCCATGTTGCTCCGTCTTCTCGACGGCGACGAATCCATGGGCGGCACGAAACAGCCTTATGATCCCCGCATTCACTTCGTGTTGATCCGTGACGCCTATATCGACGCGAACCCGGGCGACACCGCCCTCAAGGATTGGCTGGACGCGGCGCTCGCCACGTTTGACGAGGTTTATTCCGGTACCCGCCCAGGATTTCTGGAAGGTTACAAGGCGCTGAAGGAAGCCATCACGCCCTATAACGGATAAATTGGACGTTGGCCTGGACTGTCGCTAATCCCGGCAATCCAGGCCGGTTCTGATTTTCGCCTCATATTTGTACCCTTCGGCAAGAAAGTCAGATGCAGAAAATTAATGTAAAAACACCCATCGTCGAACTCGATGGCGATGAGATGACCCGCATTATGTGGCGGCTCATTAAAGAAAAACTGATCCTGCCGTATCTGGACATTGACCTGATTTATTATGATCTGGGTATGGAAAACCGCGATGCGACGCGAGACCAGGTTACGATCGACAGCGCAAATGCGATACAGAAGTACGGCGTCGGCGTTAAATGCGCCACGATTACGCCGGACGAAGCGCGCGTGGAGGAATTCGGCCTTCACGAAATGTACCGTTCGCCAAATGGCACAATCCGAAACATTCTTGGCGGCACAATTTTTCGGATGCCGATCATATGCAAAAATGTACCTCGATTGGTGCCCGGCTGGACAGATAGCCTCGCCATTGGTCGGCATGCTTATGGTGACCAATACAAAGCCACGGATTTCCTCGTGCCCGGCAAAGGCAAGCTGACAATTCGGTTTGAACCCGAAGACGGCGGCCCCGTCATTGAGCGCGAAGTGTTCGATTTTCCGGATTCTGGCGTCGCTATGGCGATGTACAATTTGGACGATTCCATTCGTGGATTCGCTCGGTCCTGTTTCACCTATGGTTTGGATTTGGGTTGGCCCGTGTTTTTATCCACTAAAAACACCATCCTGAAAAACTATGATGGTCGCTTTAAGGATATTTTTCAGGAAATATTCGACGCCGAATTCAAAGATCAATTCGACGAAAAAGGACTGATCTACCAGCACCGTCTTATCGACGACATGGTCGCTTCCTGCCTTAAATGGTCCGGAAAATATGTCTGGGCCTGTAAAAACTACGACGGCGATGTGCAATCGGACACGGTCGCGCAAGGCTTTGGTAGCCTCGGTCTGATGACGTCTGTGTTGATGTCGCCTGATGGCAAAACAATCGAAGCCGAGGCCGCGCACGGCACGGTGACGCGCCACTATCGCCAGCATCAGGACGGCGTCGAAACGTCAACCAACCCGATTGCGTCGATCTTCGCCTGGACCCGCGCGCTAACCTATCGCGGACGCTTTGACGACACGCCGGAAGTCACGAGGTTTGCTGAAGTTTTGGAACGTGCCTGTATCGATACCGTTGAGGCCGGCCATATGACCAAGGATTTAGCCATTCTCGTTGGTGAAAATCAGAAGTGGCTCACAACAACCGGATTTTTGGATCGTCTGGACGAAACTCTGAAGCGCGCTATTTCCGCCTAAATTGCAAAAACACACTGATCTGTTCGAACGCTGAACAGGTCAGTGTCGTGAGGCGTTTAGGACTATAGCCACGTATATAACGCAGCGGCGACGGCTAACCAACAAAGTCCCGCCAGGCAAATTATAAAGTAAATAGATCGTTTCACCGACCATTGCCGGGACGAACCAAAGACATCCTCACTGCTCGGCAATCCGTTCGCAGTGACGGGTGCGTTTTTGTTAATCAACGCGCCATTTGGCGAATTTTCACGACGTTCATTCGTCATGACTAAACTCTCCATCTCGCTTGCCCAACATCTAGCTGATGCCTCCCCGGACAGGCTCTAATATACTGAAAAGGTGGTTAATTGTCAAAAGTAGAATTCAACAAATATATCGCGTTTACTTTGCAATTTCACTAAATTAACCCAGTAATAATTGATAATTACTTAATACCTTTTACGAGGAGAAAACATTACACACAAGACGCCGAATACAGGCTGATTTACGTCAAACTTTAGCTCAACCTTGGTAAACCATAGCCTGAATGTACTAACATTTTCCTAATTGAAACGATTTCGAGGACATGCATATGACGAATTCGCCTAAAATTCTCGCCTTTTCCGGTAGCTTGAGAAAAAATCTTTAAATTCAAAATTGCTCAAAATCGCCGTACAGGGCGCTAAAGACGCTGGCGCGACGGTCACAACAATTAGTCTCGCCGATATACCTTTACCTATTTATGACGGCGATATTGAAAGCGAGCAGGGGATGCCGGCAAACGGCCGAAAATTGAAGGATTTGTTCTTAAGCCATGACGGACTGTTGATTGCGTCGCCGGAATACAACGGATCGTTGACCGCCGCGCTTAAAAATGCGCTCGATTGGGCTTCCCCACCGGAGACCGGCGAAGCGCGTCTCGCGTGCTACCAAGGTAAAGTCGCCGGATTGGTTGCCACGGGCGGCGGGTTTGGCGGCGCGCGGAGTCTTCTTCATTTGCGTCAAATTCTGGCGGGTATGGGCGCTCTCGTCATTCCATCACAGTTGACCATCGCCAATGGAGCGCAAGCCTTTGATGAAAATGGAACCCTGAAAGATGATAGACAGCGCACAAGTGCGGCTTCAGTTGGCGCAAGCCTGGCGTCCACAGTCGCAAAAATAACAGCGTAGGCGCACCGCCACTTCTATTTTCGCCGCCAGATCGTCTCGTCTGGCTTGTCTTCCAAAATCACGCCTGCTGCCGTTAACTCATCGCGAATTCGGTCCGCTTCGGCGAAATCCCGATCCGCCCGGGCGGCGCGCCGCCCGGCGATCAACGTATCGATTGCAGCATCGTCCAGAGCACCTGGTTCCGAAGACGCTCCCTTGAACCATGCCTCTGGATCTTGTTGCAACAGCCCCATCGCCGCACCAGCGGCCAGGAGCGCACGGCCTTGCCCATCGACGACACCGCGCCGCAGCGCGTCGTTCAGCGCATCCAGCAAGCTATGCAGACCCCGCACAGCGAGAGGTGTATTCATATCATCCTGTAGCGCATCGAGTATATCCGCAGGCGTTTCTGAAGCCGGGCTTGTTTCGCCGGAATCCCGTAGCGCGCCATAAAACCGATCCAGCGTCGCTTTAGCCAATCGGACGCCATCTTTGGTGAAATCCAGCGGACGGCGGTAATGAGTCTGTAATAGGATCAGGCGTAGCGCCTCGCCCGGAAACTCTTCCAGTAACTCCCGCACCGTGTAAAAGTTTCCGAGCGATTTGGACATCTTCTCGCCCTCGCTCATCAGGTATCCATTGTGAACCCAGTACGTGGCGAAATGGGACCCCGGATTGGCGCAAAGGCTCTGTGCGATTTCGTTCTCATGGTGAGGAAACACCAAATCGACGCCGCCGCCGTGAATATCGAAATCTTCGCCCAGATGCTTCTGACTCATCGCTGAACATTCCGCATGCCATCCAGGCCGACCACGCCCCTTGTTCGGCCCCCATGGGCTTTCCCAACCGGGCAATTCCGGTGCGCTCGGCTTCCACAGTACAAAATCCGCCGGATCCTTTTTATAGGACGCGACGTCGACCCGCGCGCCCGCGATCAACTCGTCCCGGTTGCGGCGAGACAATCGGCCATAGTCAGGCATGGACGGCACATGGAACAGCACATGACCGTCCTCCGTCGCATAGGCGTTGCCCGCCTCTATCAATCGCTGGATCAACGCGAGCATTTCCGGAATATGGTCTGTCGCACGGGGTTCGACATCAGGTTCCAGCGCGCCGAGCGCTTTGGCGTCCTGATGGAACCGCTTTGTGGTTTCTCTGGTTAGCTCGCCAATTTCAACGCCAGTTTCCGCAGCCCGCGCGTTAATCTTGTCATCGACATCGGTAATATTACGAACATAGGTGACCTTGGGATAAAGCTGCCTCAGCAAGCGATACAGGATATCAAAAATCACGATTGGCCGAGCATTGCCGATATGAATCAGGTCATAGACCGTCGGGCCGCACACATACATTCGCACATGGTCCGGATCCATAGGCTCAAACGATTGCTTAGCGCGCGCGAGCGTATTGTACAAATGCAGGGTCAAATGACTATTCCGGTGGCGGTCCTTGGGATGACGCCAGATATGCCAGCCCACCCATAATGATGCAAGCGAGGCGTCGGGTCATATGCTCACGACAACCCCATCCGTCGCCGCCAGGTGGGCGAATGATGGACAAATTTCGCCATCGCCTTATAGCCACTGGCGTCGGTGTGCAATCCATCATTAACGGATAGTCCCAGGCGATAAGAATCATCGCTCCGCAAGGCGTTAAACAGATCCAGATAATCCGCGCCTGCTTTTTCACAAACTCGTCGGTAGCGGTCATTCGCAATGTTAATGCTCTCATTACCAAAATAAACCGGGACACGATTTGGCCCCGCCAACAAGGGCATTTTCGCATCATTAACCGGGGTCGGCCCAACGATTATTAAAGGCGCTATTTCCAACAGACCCGGGATCGCCGACTCCAGAATTTCGCCGCTTTGCGTCAGCGACAATCGAGGCGGTGAATTTCGAACGCGCGCCAGATCATTCACGCCCGTCGTCATGACGATCAGCCCGGATCCGTCCTTCGGTAACCGCGGTGGGCATTCCAGCGCAGCGCGCAATACAATTTGCGATAAGGTTTGGCCACGTATGCCCAGCCGGTAGGAAATAAGAGAGATCCCGTCAGCCTTAAGTAAACCGATGAGCTGTCCAACCCAGCCCTCTCCCGTCTCATCCCCCTGACCTTCCACGTTTGACGCGCCAACGAAACACACTCGTTTCATTGTGGAAAACCCCACAGTGGAATTTCGGGTGGAATCGCGAGTGTAATCACGGGTCGAATTTCGAGTGGAATTTGTATTGTCAGCATTCCAGTTTGCCTCCCTGTACGGAAAATGACGACGTTGGGACGTTATGGACATAACGCCGGTGCATTTCCAGATACGCCGTCTCCAACTCCGCCACATGCGTCGCAGGATCAAACAGGCGCGCCTCGACGCGCGCCCGCAAGGTTTCGCGCAGCTTGCGAATTCGTTGCGGATGCGCCGCCAATTCCGTCGCGGCGGTCAGATAGGCGTCGGGGCTTTTTGCGATCAATTCAGAAAGTCCCAACTTCGTCAGGTAATTGACGCCTTGGCGCCCCATAAAAGTGTCGCCCGCCATCGTAACCACCGGCGCCCCCATCCAAAGCGCCTCGCAACTCGTTGTCCCGCCGTTGCAGGGAAAGGGATCAAGCGCAATATCAATATCCTCATATCGCGATAAATGCGTCGGCAAATCCGGATCGCCGCCCAA
>JBLHZD010000207.1:0-7553 GCA_047631095.1 Alphaproteobacteria bacterium | reverse complement strand
ATCAATAAATTAGCGTAAATTAGAAGCGGACAGGGCGTCCGCCTTGTCGCCTAAATCGTCACGGCAAGCGGCGGCGGCGGAGTGGACGTCAAACATGGTGCCGTAAGCGTCGAAGACACAGGCGCAAATGCTATCGAGTTTTAAGTCGGACAGTTTCGATTCAGACATGGCCATGTATTCCTGTCGCTGTGTGGCGTTAGGGCGTTTCCGCCTCTTCAAGGCTGGATATAGCTTCGATCGAATATATCGATGAAAAGTCGTTTTGGAGTAGATGGTGGTACAGAGGAAGGTTTTCTATGACTCTTTGAACATAGTTGCGGGTTTCTTTGAAAGGAATCTGTTCGATCCAATCAATGGCGTCCGGGGTGTCGAAGCGGCGAGGGTCGCCATTCTCTCGCAGCCAGCGGCGCACGCGATGAGGACCGGCGTTATAGGCGGCGAGGGCGAGTACGAGCGACCCGTCGAAATCCTCAATGAGGCCATTAATATACGAGGCGCCCAAATTGACGTTGTGTCGGGGATCAGAGGTCAAACGACGAGTAGAGTGGCGAATTTTGAGAGTCCGCGCCACGGCGCGCGCCGTGGCGGGCATCAATTGCATCAGGCCGCGCGCGCCAGCGTGACTGACCGCTTTAGGATCGAAGGCGCTTTCCTGTCGAACGATGGCGTGAATGATTTCAGGGGACGGCCCCAGTCCCTTCATGATAGGTGAAGACGGATATCCGGCGTCCACCAGAACCACGCCTTTCCGCAGCGCCTGTTTGGCGACACGGATCGCCAGGTCATTGCGGCCAATGTCGCGCGCCAGGCCGCTCAACAATCGCCAATCCGCGGGCTTCAACGCGCTGCGCGTCAGTTGGCTGAAAAAAGGCCGCAACAATTTTCGTTGTTTCAGGTCTGCGAGACCTCGGATAATTTGGACGAAAGGACGGCGCTCAAATCGCGCTTTATCCTGTTTCGTGACGGTCGGCGGCCTGGGTGCGATTTGAGCGCCGGGACCAGGCAGATGTAAATGCGCCATCTGGCCGTAAAACGTTGTGACATGGGTGGACGCGCGTCGATACCATTTGATCGCGGTTTCATAAGACCCGTCCGCCTCCGCCGCACGACCCGCCCAATAGGCGCCGCGGGCGCGGCTGACCGGGTATTTGACATGGCGGTAGAGGTCGACGAAATGCTGTTGCGCGGTGCGAGGTTCCTGTAGATAGCGAAGTGCAATCCAGCCCGCCAGCCATTCAGCTTCCGCATGGGCGGCACCTTTTGTCTGGCGGTGGTTTTTCGCTAAACGATAAGCTTGGGTGATATCGCCTTTTCGCAGGGCGTAGCGGGCCAGCGATCCCCGTTCGACCCACCAGCGCCGGGGGCGAAGGTTTTGATCCGGCTGTTGCGCCAGGAGCTCTATCGCACCGTCCGAAAACCCTTTTCGTCGACGCCATCGTAAACGTTCAAAAATGAGCCCTGGGTCATTCAACAGCGATGGCGGGATGCGCGCGATGGCGGGATCGACGCCGCCTGTTCGGCGCAACAACATAATCTTGGCCTTAGACAGGTGACGATACTCGATGCTTACGCGCCGCATTTGCCGTTTGGCGGCGGATATGCGGCGATCCCAGATGAGTCGGTCGAGTCGTTTGATTTCATCGGCTTTCGAAAGTTGTTTGCGAAATCTCTTTCGAAACACGCGTTCATCGCTTCGGCCCATATCCAGCCTGAGCCAAGCGTTTCGGATCGCCTTGGAAGCGTCCTTTGAACGTCCGGCGCCGCGAAGCGCCTCAACATGGCGAATGACGCCTGCGGCGGAGAGTGGTGGATATTTTTTAAACCAGGCCAATGTTGCGTTCTGGCCAAAATCGCTTTTCATGGCGCCTTCCGCACGGCGACGTAACGTGCGTTGTCTTGGCCATCCCGGCGTTTGATCCAAAAATTTTACGATGTCTTTGAAGGGCGCGTCGGCGGCCGGGGATTGAACGCGCAGCCAATCGATGACCTGAGCTGGACCTCTTGTGACCGGGTTCTTGGCCAACGCTGCGCGGGAAAGTCGTTGGGCTGATTTCCATTTGTTTTGCAGCGCGGCGGTGAACGCTTTCTTGTACAGAGCGCGTTGTTCAATTTTGGGCGTTTCGGCGCGCGCAGGTCCTTCGCCGGAGAGGAGTGTGGCACCAAAAATCAGAACTACAAAGCGTAGCGTTTTAAAATACAGTTTCCATACCCTCACCACATTGACGTTCCTCACCACTTTGACGTTGAGTGCCTTCATATGGAAATGATTTTACATCATGGATTGATTCTCGAACAACGCACATTAAATTGAGTCCTATTGCCGCCGCAGGAACACGGGTCTATTGTCCCTCGATATTTGAATTTGCGGGTCCAGAAATGGGCCGCGAGGAGGAAGCTATGTTTCAAGGATCACTCGTAGCATTGATTACGCCCTTCAAGAATGGCGCTGTTGATGAAGATGGTTTTCAGTCATTTGTCGAATGGCAAATAAAACAAGGCACGCACGCGTTGGTTCCCGTGGGGACGACCGGTGAGTCGCCGACTTTGAGCCATGTCGAGCATAAACGGGTGGTCGAGCTTTGCGTCGAAGTATCCAATGGCCGCGTTCCGGTGATCGCGGGCGCTGGATCCAATTCGACGGCGGAAGCGATTGAGCTGACTCAGCACGCCAAGGATGCCGGCGCCGACGCCGCGCTTGTGGTCACGCCGTACTACAACAAGCCCAGCCAGGAAGGGATGTTTGTTCATTACAAAATGATTACGGACGCGGTGGATTTGCCCGTTGTGATCTACAACATTCCGGGGCGCTCCATCGTTGATATGACGGTCGAGACAATGGCGCGTTTGGCTAAAATTCCCAATATCGTTGGTGTCAAAGACGCGACTGCTGATTTGGCGCGTCCCTTGGCCACGCGTGTGGCGATTGGCGAAGACTTTTGTCAGCTGTCCGGTGAAGACGCGACAATTGCGGCGTTTCTGGCGCAAGGCGGCGTCGGGTGCATCTCGGTGACGGCGAATGTCGCGCCGAAATTGTGTTCTGAATTGCATAACGCCTGGCAGGCTCGCGATCTTGACGCTTTCAATGTGCTGCGCGATCGGCTTCTGCCCTTACACGACGCCATGTTCTGTGAAAACAGTCCGGCGCCGGCTAAATTCGCCGCCAGGCTTATTGGCCAATGCGACGACCCCAGCGTCCGGCCGCCTTTGGGCGCGCTGACGGAAGCGGGCCAGAATACGGTGCGCGCGGCGATGGTGTCGGCGGGATTGTTGAACTGAACCCATGGCCGGTGACACGAATCCAGTCGCGCAGAACAGGCGCGCCCGGTTTGATTACTTTATTGACGAGACGCTGGAAGCGGGCATCATCCTGGAAGGTGGCGAGGTAAAATCCTTGCGCACCGGCCAGGCCAGCCTCGCTGAATCCTGGGCGGGTCCGAAGGAAGGCGCAATGTGGCTGCACAATTGTTATATTCCTGCGTACAAGAACAGCCGTAACCCGGATCATGAAACCCGCCGCCCGCGCAAATTGCTGTTGCATAAACGCGAAATGAACAAGCTGATGGGCGCGACGAAACGCCAGGGCATCACGGTGGTGCCAGTTTCGATTTACTTCAATGATCGGGGCATCGCGAAGGTCAAGCTCGGCGTGGCTCGAGGGAAGCGTCAAATGGATAAGCGCCAGGTGACCAAGGACCGGGACTGGCAACGGCAAAAAGCGCGAGTCTTGCGCGATCGCGGTTAATTGGCGCGCCGGTTTTCAGGTGGCCGCCTCAGGCGACTGTATCAAGAGGCGGCTGTATCAAGGCGACGCCGGATTTCACTAAAAACTTCGTGAAACATGGGGACGGTTAACCGGCCCGTATTCGTGTTGTAACGCGAGCAATGATAACTATTTGCGAGCAGAAGTCCGCTTGGCAATTCGTGCATGGCGCCATGCACGAAGGACCAGTCGCGCTGGCGTAAACCAAACGCGCGCAACGTTGATGCATGGGCGACGGTGCCAAGGGTCAGGACCACCCGAAGTTTATTCATGCTCTCCATTTCTGAGATCAAGAAGGGGCGGCAAGCGTTAATTTCTGCGCCGACGGGCTTGTTTTGCGGGGGCACGCACCGGACGGCGTTTGTGACGCGGCAATCCGTGAGATCAAAGGAATCGTCGGCCTCTTCGCCGTAGTCGCCTTCCGCAAACCCATATTTTAGAAGCGTTGGGTATAGAAGTTGTCCGGCGTAATCCCCTGTGAAGGGTCGACTTGTCCTGTTGGCGCCGCGCAAGCCGGGCGCCAACCCCACAATGAGTAAGGATGCGGACTCGCCGCCAAAGCTGGCGACGGGCGCGTTATGCCAATCAGGGAACTGGTCCTTGTTCGCCAGGCGAAATTCAGCCAGCCGTGGACAGAGGTCACAATCTAGGTCGGGAATCATCGTTTTATCAGTACTGCGTCGAAGTGATGAAAATTACGCCGAGGTTACGTCGAGGTTACGCCGAAGTTACGCCGAAGTTACAATGGGATCTTCATAATCGTCATCATATTCCATATCGCCATCATCTTCATCATCATCGTCGTACAAATCTTGCGCTTGCGCTTGCGCCTGCACCGGCGCTTGGCTTTGCGGCGAATGTTTTCGGGCGATTTCCCCGGCGAGCGCGGAAAGGTCGAAAAAGCGATCTGCTTGCCGGCGCAGTTCATCGGCGACCATCGGAGGGGATGATTTAACCGTGCTGACGACAGTAACCCGCACACCCTTTCGCTGAACAGCTTCTACGAGCCTTCGGAAATCGCCGTCGCCGGAAAACAAGACGACATGATCGAGGTTATCAGCCATTTCCAAGACATCGATCGCCAGTTCGATATCCATATTGCCCTTAATTTTGCGTCGGCCCGCCGCGTCAGTGAACTCTTTCGCCGGTTTGGTCACCATGGTGTAACCATTGTAATCCAGCCAGTCGACCAGGGGGCGGATCGGCGAATATTCCTGATCCTCAAGCAAGGCGGTGTAATAAAAAGCGCGAATTAAGATTCCGTCGCCTGCAAACACATCCAGTAATCGTTTGTAATCAATATCGAATCCCAGGGCCCGGGCGGCTGCGTAAAGATTGGCGCCATCAATGAACAGGCCAATCTTCTCGTTAGGACTAAATTGTGGCTTCATGAGAATAACCTTTTGAAAATACGTTAAAAAATAAGGATATGACGGAAATATGGGTAAATTGAAGTTCCACTTCATCGTTTGGTGGAAGCTTACTACTGCAACTATCTATGTTGACCATGAGGGTTCGACAAGGGGGCTGGAATAAAGTAGGTAAAATTTTACGAAAAATAAGCTTGAGACGAAAGCCTTGCTGTTTCTTAAGATTAGCGCAATACCCTTGTAAAAAACAGGGTGCCGCAATATATTGCGCGGCTCGAATTGGAATGCTTCCAAAACAGACGAAACGGCGGATAAAATATGGCGCGTGTAACGGTTGAAGATTGTGTCCTCAAAGTTCCCAATCGGTTTGAACTCGTGATGATGGCGTCCCAAAGGAGCCGTGGCATTGCGTCTGGCGCGCCGATTTCGGTTGAGCGGGATGATGATAAAAACCCTGTCGTCGCTTTGCGCGAAATCGCTGATGAGACGATTGCGCTAAAAGAACTAAGCGATAGCGTCATTCAGGGACTGCAAAAGCATCTCGAATTTGACGAACCGGAAGAAGACGATCCGATGGGAATGATGACGGCCGCGGCGTTGACCGACGAGTCTGAATTGCAAGGAATGCAAGTTCGTACTGGTAAGGACGCAGCGGAATCGGAGGCTGCCGACGCTGCGGATACTACGGAAACGCCTGACTCTTAATGTGACGGACGGTCGTTCGCGGATGGATCGTGCGATGGGGGGACTCGTCGCATGATGCGTCAGTACGAGCTTGTCGAACGGGTCAAAAGCTATGACCCGTCCGCCGATGAAGATGCGTTAAACCGCGCCTATGTATTTTCCATGCAAGCGCATGGCACGCAGTTGCGGGAATCCGGCGATTCCTATTTTTCCCACCCGGTTGAAGTGGCGGGAATTCTTTCTGATAAAAAACTGGACTGCGACTCCATCGTAACGGGGTTGCTGCACGATACGGTGGAAGACACCGTGGCGACGATAGAAGACATTCATCGTTTGTTCGGCCCCGGTGTCGCCAAGCTCGTTGATGGCGTTACAAAGTTGAGCCAGATCGAACTGCAATCCGATCAAACCAAACAAGCGGAAAATTTTCGCAAACTGCTTCTCGCGATGTCGGAAGACATTCGCGTCCTTCTGGTGAAGCTGGCGGACCGCCTGCACAATATGCGGACCCTGCATCATTTGGGGAAAGAGGAACGTCGACGCCGCATCGGGCGAGAAACGATGGATATCTACGCGCCGCTTGCGGAACGCATTGGCATTCGGGATTGGAAAGATGAGCTCGAAGATCTCGCCTTTGTCGAACTGAACCCGGACGGGCGTTTATCGATTATCAATCGCCTGGATTTCTTGCGGAACCGAGGCGGCGACCTGATCAGCCTTGTGATGGCGGAGTTAGGTGGAACCCTAAAGGAGGCTGGTCTGGACGCTGTTGTGTCTGGCCGGGAAAAGACCCCGTACGCTATTTGGCGCAAGATGCAGCGAAAGAATATCGGCTTTGAGCAATTGTCCGATATTATGGCGTTTCGCGTCGTCGTGGGGTCGGTGGAGGCATGTTATCAGACGCTGGGCGTCATTCACGCGCGCTACAGAATGATCCCGGGACGCTTCAAAGACTTTGTCTCTATCCCGAAGCCGAATGGATACAAGTCGCTGCACAGCAGTGTTATTGGGCCGGAAAACCAGCGTATCGAAATACAAATTCGCACCGATGAAATGCACGAAGTGGCCGAACTCGGCGTCGCAGCGCATTGGCATTACAAGCAGGGCGTTCAAACGGACGGTAAGCAATATCGTTGGCTTCGCGAACTTTTGGAAATTCTGGATCACGCCGAAGCGCCCGAGGAATTCCTTGAGCATACCAAATTGGAAATGTTCTCCGATCAGGTTTTCTGTTTCTCGCCCAAAGGCGATCTGCAGGCGCTGCCCCGTGGCGCAACTCCGGTTGATTTCGCTTACGCCGTCCATACCGAAATCGGCGATACCTGCGTTGGCGCAAAAATTAACGGTCGGGTCGCACCGCTTCGCACGCAGCTCAATAACGGTGATCAGGTTGAAATACTGATCTCCAAAACACAAAATCCCTCGCCGGCATGGGAAGGCTTCGTTGTCACGGGTAAAGCGCGCGCGTGTATCCGTCGCTATGTTCGCTCCCAGCAACGCCAGGAATATGTCAGTCTTGGTCGCGAAATCGCCGAGAAGGCGTTTCGCCAAAACAGTCATACGTTCCGGATCAAGCCCATCAAGGGGGTTTTAAAACAATTTGCGATGGATGATATCGATGATTTATTCTTCGATATTGGACGGGGGCAATTGACCGGCTTCGATGTGTTGAGCGCGGTTTATCCTGAGTTGAAATCCGGCGCAAAACCGGTCCCGATGCCAAATCCACCCAACACAGG
>JBLHZD010000206.1:0-7588 GCA_047631095.1 Alphaproteobacteria bacterium | reverse complement strand
GCATAGCGAAAGTCATGCCCAGGCCGGTCCTTCACAAAGGTAATCTGATCCTCATAGCGCCGACCACCGCCCAGGGGACGCAACTCGGCCAGCGCCGCGCAAATTGCGTGCACGATTTCAATATTCGTGCGCTCGGAATCGCCACCAATATTATAGCTTTCGCCAATAGTTCCGTTTGTGAACACCCGTAATAGAGCGCGGGCGTGATCTTCGACATGGAGCCAGTCCCGCCGATTTTGACCATCGCCATAGACCGGAACGGGTCGATCCCGAAGCAACGCCGCAATGGTCAGGGGAATCAGTTTTTCCGGAAACTGCCACGGCCCGTAATTGTTCGAGCAATTGCTTAAAACAACCGGCAACCCGTAGGTATGTCCCCAGGCGCGCACCAGATGATCGGCCGCCGCCTTACTGGCCGCGTAAGGGGAGCGGGGATCATAGGGCGAGGTTTCCCGAAACGCGGGCGCATCCAACGCCAGCGATCCAAACACCTCATCGGTCGACACATGATGAAACCGGAAATTTGCTTTCCCGGCCCCCTCCAGCCCGGACCAGTACGCCGTCGCCACACTTAATAAAACCTGCGTGCCCACGATATTCGTCTGGATGAATTCAGCCGGAGCATCAATGGAGCGGTCCACATGGGATTCCGCCGCCAGATGCAGCACGCCATCGGGTCGGTGCGCCTCAAACACGTCACGCACCGCCGCCGCATCCCCGATGTCGACGACCGCCAACTGATAACGCGGTGCGGCGGCGACATCTTCCAGCGCCGCCAAATTCGCCGCATAGGTCAGCTTATCGAGATTGACGACACGCGCGCTGGTATGGCGTATCAACCGGCGAATGACGGCGGACCCAATAAATCCGGCGCCGCCCGTCACTATAATTGTCGCATTATCCAAATTTATCGGCATGTCAGCTTTTGTCGTTTATCCCACGATGACGCTCAATGCCGGACAATATTGGCAGTTCGCAACCGGCGCAATAAGGGACTCGCGCCAAGCGGCCTGCACTGACCCTGCATTTCTTCAAAACTCCGCGCGTCGGCTTGGTTCATTTTCTTTAATGGTGGCGTTCGTCCAGACTGGCGTATAATGGATGTCTTATAATAACCTGAGAATAACCGTGCCCGAAACGCCCAGCACCCATGAAAGTTTTTCAAGCCAGACGACCGTAACAGCGGGATCCGAAAAGTCGTTTGGATTTGTATTCGCGGTCGTGTTCGCCATCATCGGCCTCTTGCCTTTGTTGGGTAGTGGTTCGGTCCGCTTTTGGGCGCTTGGCGTCGCGGCGCTCTTCGTGTTGATCGCCTTGGTGCGTCCGGGTCTATTGAAACCGCTCAATCTGATCTGGTTCAAATTTGGGCTTCTCCTGCACAAAATCGTCAACCCGGTC
The DNA here is from genome assembly GCA_047631095.1 of Alphaproteobacteria bacterium. Classification (GTDB taxonomy): domain Bacteria; phylum Pseudomonadota; class Alphaproteobacteria; order UBA8366; genus JABJJH01. The sequence continues at coordinate 6,190 of JBLHZD010000206.1, read as the reverse complement.
ATCATGGGTTTGCTGTTTTATGTGACGATCATGCCGATCGGGTTAATCCTGCGCCTGTGCGGAAAAGACGTGTTAAACCTACGCATCAACAAGAACGCCGCAACCTACTGGATCCGGCGCGAACCAGTCGAATCGGACAGCATGCGCAACCAGTTTTGATTCGACGCGACGGGTGTTAGAACCTCCATGACGGACCCCTCACAAGGAAACATCGATGGCCTTTATCGCTGAACTCTGGCGTTTCATGAGAATTCGGAAAAAATTCTGGCTCATGCCGATTATCGTCATGATGGTCTTGCTGGGCGGCCTCCTTGTGTTGACCCAGGGCTCCGCCGTGGCGCCGTTTATTTACACAATATTCTAGGATTCCAGCGTTATGAATATCCTGGGCGTCTCCGCATTTTATCACGACAGCGCCGCTGCGCTCATCATCGATGGAGAGGTTGTCGCGGCCGCGCAGGAAGAACGGTTCACCCGCAAGAAACAAGATTCAGGATTTCCCGCTCACGCCATTGAGTATTGCCTCGCCGCCAATGGACTTGCACTCGATCAAATGGATGCGGTGGTGTTTTACGACAAACCGTTCCTGAAATTTGAACGTCTGCTGGAAACTTACCTCGCATTCGCGCCGCGCGGTTATAAATCCTTCGCCATGGCCATGCCTGTCTGGCTGAAGGAAAAGCTGTTTTAAAAGGATATGTTGCGCAAGGAATTCGCCAAATTCGACGCGAATTTCGACTGGCGGGAAAAACTTTTATTCGCCGAACATCATATGAGCCACGCCGCCTCGGCGTTTTATCCCTCGCCCTATGAAGAAGCCGTCGTGTTGACCATGGACGGCGTCGGCGAATGGGCGACAACCTCCGTCGCCATCGGGACCGGCAAGGATCTGAAGGTCGTCAAGGAAATCCATTTCCCGCATTCGCTGGGATTACTGTATTCCGCGCTGACCTACTACATCGGGTTCAAGGTCAATTCGGGCGAGTACAAGGTCATGGGGCTGGCGCCCTATGGCGAGCCTAAATACGCGGACCTGATTCTGGATAATCTGATTGACCTCAAACCCGACGGCAGTTTCCGCCTCGACCAGCAATATTTCGACTATTGCACCGGGTTGACCATGACCAACAGCCGTTTCGATGACTTGTTTGGCGGTCCGCCACGGCAACCGGAATCGGAACGCCTGACTCAAAAACATATGGATCTGGCGGCGTCGATCCAGAGCGTCACGGAAACGGTGATGTTGACGCTGACGCGATCCCTGGCCGCTGAGTTCGACATCCCAAATTTGTGTCTGGCGGGCGGCGTGGCGTTGAACTGCGTCGCCAATGGCGAGGTGCTGCGGGACGGCGCCTTCAAGAATGTCTGGGTTCAGCCCGCATCCGGTGACGCCGGCGGCGCGCTCGGCGCGGCGCTTTGCGCCCAACATTTACATTTTGACCAGCCCCGCGCACCACGCCACACGGGACCCAACGGCCCAACGGACACGATGCGCGGCGGTTATCTGGGCCCGGAATATGAACAAGATGACATTGAAGCGCGGCTGAAAAGCGCAGGCGCAATTTTTGAGACTCTAACCGACAAGGCGTTGACCGAAGCCACCGCCCAAGCGCTGGCGAACGAACAGGCGGTCGGGTGGATGAACGGGCGCATGGAGTTTGGCCCCCGCGCGTTGGGCGCGCGCTCGATCCTGGGCGACGCCCGATCGCCAAACATGCAAAAAACACTGAATTTGAAGGTGAAGTATCGGGAATCATTCCGCCCCTTCGCGCCCTCCATCCTGCGCGAAGATGTCGCCGACTGGTTCGATCATGATTCGGATTCGCCGTATATGCTGATGGTGGCGGATGTCAAAAAAGACCGTCAGCGGACAATGACCACAGAGGAAGCCGCCCTGTTCGGTATCGATGAGCTGAACGTACCGCGCTCTGACATTCCCGCGGTCACCCATGTCGATTACTCGGCGCGAATCCAGACCGTGCACATGGAAACCAACCCGCGTTATTACAAACTGATCGAACGCTACAAGGAACTGACCGGGCGCCCGGTCGTCGTCAACACCAGCTTCAACGTGCGCGGTGAACCCATCGTCTGCACGCCGGAAGACGCCTTCCGCTGCTTCATGGGCACGGAACTGGATGTGCTTGTGGTCGGTAACGCCTTCTTGCGAAAAGAAGATCAGGATCCAGCGCTCAAACTCGACTACAAAGACGCTTTCGAGTTGGACTAAACAGGCCCAGCATCAAGGCTCGCGAATCACGGCGGATTTTCGAAAATACGCGAATACGTTCCAGACCAGGGCGGCGGCGATGTCGGCGCTTGTCGCAACCCGCGCGGACTGAACCTTTCGGCGTTTTCCCCAAGCCGCGCGCATTCCGCAACCCGCGTCGCGAATTGCGCGGTAAACGCAGGCCCCCTCGCCGCGCAACACTGCTTTCGTCAACAACACGGCGAGGACGAGAGCGTGCCCCGGCGCCAACAAAACAAATAACGGCCCCGGCATATTTTTCACGAACGTCCAGATCATGTTGCGGATTCCATGATAGACGGCGAATTCGGACCGCCTGGACCCGGAACTGACGCCGCCCGCATGCGCCACAACGGCTTCGGGGATATGCATACAGCCGCCGCCGCGCAAACGCAGCCGAAACCCAAGATCAACATCCTCGACATAACAGAAATAATCCTCGTCGAATCCACCCGCCGCCCGAAATGAGTCGGTCCGGTACATCGCGGCAGCCGCGCAGGCTGAAAATACAGCGCCCCTCGGCGGCGCGGCGGTGGCGGGGCGTCCGTGTCCACCGCGCCAGGGGATTCCAACGGCGAGATAATTATCACCGGCGCCATCCAGCAGCGCGCAATCGTTCAGATCAAGTTGCAGCGAGCCGAAACTATCGATGTCCGGAAACGTGCGCTGCGCTTTGTCCAACTCCGCCAACCAATCCGGTTCTGGAATTGCATCAGGATTGAGCAATGCGAGCAACGGCGTTTCAATACCCTCCACGGCTAAATTATTACCGCGCGCGAAGCCGAGATTTTCACCAAATTCAACGAACGAAAAACGCGGATCATCGATCCTCAATCGCGCGTCTTCAAAGGACGTATCCGTCGACCCGTTATCCGCGATTATGGCGCGAAAATTTTCAAAACTTTGCGCGGCCAGGGCTTCTACGCAGCCCGCTAAATACGCGCCTGCGTTAAAGTTTAATACGATGACCGTAATTGTTGGCGCGGCGCCGGACATCGCCGTCACGCGTCGCTGTCCCGCCCAACGGAATAAACCTGATCCAGCACCGTCGCCAGCGCATCTTTCCAATCGGGCGTCGTAATTTCAAACCGCTCATGGAGCCGATCAAGCGCCATCCGGGAATTCAAAGGCCGCTGCGCCGGGGTAGGATATTCCGATGTCGGGATGGGGCGAACCTCCCGCACCAACAGATCGGCGCCGCGCGCCCGGGCGCCGGCGAAAATCGCCTCGGCGAAACCACGCCAGGAGACCCCGCCACGGCAAACAGCCTGCACGACGCCCCCTTTTGCCCGTAAAAATTCACGCGGGCTTTCTCCCGCGGCCATCATGATTTGTTCAACGATATCGGCCAAAGTATCGGCGCTGGTCGGGGCGCCAATCTGGTCATCCACAATAGCCAAGGCGTCGCGTTCGGCGCCCAGTCGCAACATGGTGCGTAGAAAATTCTGCCCCTCAGTGGCGTAAACCCAGCTTGTGCGCAGAATTAGATGCGCCGCGCCCGACTCGGCGATCGCCCTGTCTCCCGCCAGTTTTGACGCACCGTAGACATTCAACGGCGCAGGCTGGTCCTCTTCCCGCCACGGCCGTGACCCGGAACCGCCATACACATAATCGGTGGAAAAATGCACCAACGCCGCATCATGGCGCGCCGCCCAGGTCGCAAGCACTTTTGGCGCGGCCGCGTTTACGGCGAATGCGGTTTCACGACTCGATTCAGCCGCGTCCACATTGGTGAATGCGGCGGCGTTAATAATGAGCGTAGGTTGAATTCCATCCAGCGCGGCGGAGATTGCGTCCGTCTGAGAGAGATCCACATCTTCCTGATCGATCGCGACCAAATCCGCGCGCGACGCCCAACGCGCCTCAAGGGCGCCCCCGACCTGACCGTGGCGCCCGATGAGAAGTATTTTCATAGTCGCCCCCGCTTTCAGGAAACCCGATTATGCATCTGAAACATTAAAAACGGGCAAAACCGGCGCGTCCGACAGTAGAGGCGCCACAAGATCTTTTTCCGATAATAAGGGGGTCGAAATTGGCCACTCAACGCCAATAGCCGCATCATCCCACCGGATTGTATGTTCATCAGCCGGGCTGTAATGCGCCGTACATTTATAGTGGAACACGGCATCATCGCTGAGCGCCTGGAACCCATGGGCGAAACCCGGTGGAATCCAAAGCTGTCGATGGTTCTCGCTGCTGAGCTCGACGCCAAACCAATCGCCAAAACGCGGGCTGCCACGGCGAATATCAACAGCGACGTCAAAGACCGCGCCCGAGAGCGCCATCACCAGTTTTCCCTGACCGTTCGGCTCCTGGAAATGCAAACCCCGCAAGGTTCCTTTTTCAGAGGACGACACATTGTCCTGAACAAAGTCGCCGGGCATGCCCGCCGCCGCGTAGCGGTCGTTGCGCCAGCTTTCAAAGAAGAACCCTCGTGAATCGCCGAAAATACGCGGTTCCAGGAGCAAGACTTCGGGTAAGGACGTGGGATTAATCTGCATCGTCGTTCCGAATTCCCGTCAGGCCGCGTAAATAGGCGCCGTAGGCATTGGCGCCATAGGCTTGCGCCAGCGCCTGCAATTGTGCGGCGTCGATCCACCCTTGGCGCCATGAAACTTCCTCCAGGCAGGCGATTTTTTGCTCTTGTCGGCGCTCAATCGTCGCGATGAAATTCGCCGCGTCCAGCAGCGAATCCGGCGTGCCTGTATCAAACCAGGCGATCCCGCGCCCCAGAGTTTCAACACGCAAGGAATCCGTATTGGAATAGGCCTTTATGACATCCACAATTTCCAGTTCGCCGCGCGCCGAAGGCGTCAGGCTCGCAGCGATATCGACAACGGACTTATCGAACATGTACAAGCCCGTGAGCGCCAGATTGGATTTTGGCGTGGCGGGTTTTTCCTCAATCGACAGAACTTGGCCCGCTTTATCCAGCGCAATGACGCCGTAGCGCTCTGGGTCCTGGACCGAATAAGCGAAGACGCTGGCGCCGGATTTGCGCGCCGAGGCCGCTTGCATTTTCGCGACCAATCCTTGCCCGTAGAAAATATTGTCGCCAAGCGCCAGGGTGACGCCGTCATCATCAATAAAGTCATCTGCGATCAAGAAGGCTTGAGCGATTCCATCGGGTGACGGCTGAGAACGATAGTGGATCGAAACGCCCAAGGACGCCCCGTCGCCTAATAATCGCTGGAAAGACGCCTGATCATCCGGCGTCGTGATAATCAAAATATCGCGCGCCCCCGCCAGCATCAAAAGCGAAAGCGGATAAAAGATCAGCGGTTTGTCATATACGGGCAGCAGTTGTTTGCTGACCGCCCGGGTCGTCGGGTGCAACCTTGTGCCAGCCCCACCGGCAAGCAAGATGCCTTTTCGCGCCATTATCTAAAGTCCCGGTTTCGCGTCAGGCATCGACCAACCCTAGTTCGAGTTCCAACGCGCCGCACAAGATGTGCAGAATCGTAATGTGCATCTCCTGAATTCGGGCGGTCACGTCCGACGGCGCAATAATCAGCGGATCGGCCAACCCGACCATATCGCCGCCATCGCGCCCGCCCAACGCCGTCGCAGTCAACCCCATACGCCGCGCTTCCTTCAGTCCCGCAATTATGTTCGGGCTGCGGCCTGAGGTGGAGATGGCGACCACCAGATCCTCTGGTTTCCCCAACGCCGCGATCTGGCGCGAAAACAAGGCGTCAAAGCCCAGATCATTGCCGATGGCGGTTATGGAAGAGCTGTCCGTGTTCAACGCCATGGCGGCGATTGGCGCGCGGTTTTTCTTATAGCGCACAGTCAGTTCCGTCGCGATGTGCTGCGCATCCGCCGCGCTGCCGCCATTGCCGAACAAGAGTATTTTACCGCCCTGGGAAACCGTCTGTTTCCAGTAGGCGAGCATCCGCAAGAAATCGTCGCCCAGGGACTCGTGAACCTGCGCGGCGACGG
>JBLHZD010000205.1:0-7615 GCA_047631095.1 Alphaproteobacteria bacterium | reverse complement strand
GACGGAATTGTACACACATGGCGCACCGGATTCGCAGGGTAAATGGAAGGACGCAAACGGCAAATATTATCGCGATCCGACGTGGCCGAATGTACCAACCATCTATGAAATCTATGAAGAAGGCACAGGCCAAAAGTTTGAAGGTCCTAAAGCGCTGAGCACACTTGCTCTTATTCGCGTCGGCACGCTGGCGAATAAATCCTTCCACCTGCCCAAGGGTGCGGACAAGGAAGCGTTGGCGGCATGGCGGGATGCTTTGACCAAAACGATGACCGATCCGGATTTCGCGAAAAAGAAGGCGAAAGTTCTGGGTAAATTTACCGTGACGATTGGAGAACCCGCGCGTGTTGCGCTTCACAAAGCGATTATCCTGTCCAAAGAGGAGAAAGCTTACATTAAGGAATATGTGAAGGTTCGCTATAATCTGAAGCTGAATATGTAATTAAACGCGCTAACGATCTGTGCGTTGACGGCCCTCGGCGAATTTCGCCGGGGGCCTTTTTTTTGTGAATAATGACAGGTTTCTCTTATTAGAACAGAGATGCTGGATCGTTGGACGAATGCTCCGGCTAACGCAACGGCAAATAAACGTCGGTAATCATGTCTCGTTCCAAGACATCTGGCCCGACATTTACGTAGTGGAAAATCAGAGGGTATTCGCTCATGGTTTCGCCGCTCTGTGGCAACCACTCGTTAAGGAGATATTGCGCCGCAAGTATGTTTTCGCGGGTTCCTAAATGTTGTGCTTTTGCGCACCTTGACGCCGGAATAACGTTGTCGGTCACACCATATGGGATCGGCGCGACGTCTCGTTCCACGGAAATACAAAAATCGACCTGATACGTCGCAGACGATGCTTCAAGTGGCGTATTGTAATGCAATCCAAAATTTCGATGCATGGGTGATAGCGGCAGTTTGTTTTCTCAGCGCCAGGCAATCAGTTTGTTGACTGTCTCATACTCCCGCGTCGGCGCGCCTCGATGTGTCAACGAGGCGACCTTTGTTTCGGGAAACTGAACGATATCGACTCTCATTGCGATGCTCGTTCAACGATCCAGCCTATTGCGGGCCACCCAGATAGAACGGCATCTGGAAGCCCAGATATTCGGCCGTGACCCATTGCAGCACGCCTGGTGGGTATTCCAGCGTCAGGAAGTATGACAGCGCCCCCAAAAAGACTGCGGCGGAGAGGCCGAGCAGGCCATTACGCAAATGATTGGTTTCGACCTTGGCGGTAATGAAGTGGAAGATGAAGATCGCCGCGGCGATTGGAAACCCGACCAGCGCAATGAAGCCCAGCATGCCTGCGATCCAGCCAAGGTAATAAAACTCAGAATGCTCTGTTTCGCCAACCAGTTCTTTATCAATCAACACGGGGCAGGGCGCTGTCGCCCGAATTTGTTGAAACAGCACCGTAATGACAAAAATGAAGCCGATCGCGCCGACCGAGAAGGGGAAGATACGGCCCAGAGTTTCGTACCGAAAGCCATCCTGGAACGCGATAATGACAATCGCCAGCATGAACAGCGTGAAGCCGATCTGGGGCCATTTACGTCGTGTGGAGGCCTCGCTGTCTTCGGTGTAGACTTTCCCGGCGTTTGGATTGTAGCGCAAGGCGCCGATAATCGACGCTACCGTCAGGATCAACAGGACGATGACGATGGGACGCTCGAAGAAGCTGTATCCATATACCTGAATGGATTGATACAGCGATGTCTCAATGCGTTCCGACAGGAAAAACCCGATCAACAGCGCGGGGCGGGACCAGCCATAGCGCTTCATGAAGGTGCCCAACGTGCCGAATACAAAAAGCGCAATCAGGTCGTTCCAATCCCGCGTCGCCTGAAACGCGGCGAAGAAAATCAGCACCAGCATGAAGGGCGCCAGAAATCCGTACCGGATGGTCGTCAATTTGGCGATTTGCGAGGACAGCAACAGGCAGGCGCCGGCGCCAAAGACATTGGCCAGCGCGAGCGACCAGATCATGGTGTAGGTGAGGTCGAGATGCTCGGTAATCATCTCGCTGCCCGGCTCCAGCCCGATCAGAATAAAACCGCTGAGCAGGATCGCGTAACTGCCGGACCCCGGAATGCCGAACAGAATGGTGGGGATCATCGCCCCGCCTTCTTTTGCGTTATTCGCTGATTCCGGCGCCAGAACGCCGCGAATATCACCGGTTCCGAATTTGGATTTATCCTTGGAGGTCTGGATGACATGGCCATAGGCGATCCAGTCCACGACCGAGCCGCCTAGGCCCGGCAGCGCGCCGACGATACACCCGATGGTCGAACACCGGACGACGATCCACCAATGCCTTATCGCATCCTTGAACCCCTCTACCCAGCCGGTGCCAAGGGTGCCGTCTTTTGAAATCGTGTCGTTGCGGCGTACAAGGTCGACGATCTCCGGCATGGCGAACATACCCAAACCGATAATCACGATCTTGATGCCGTCGCTCAGATAGGCGGATTCATACACGCCGGGAATACCCGCCAACCGGAAGGCGCCGTGGGGTTCATATCCGATCATGCCGATGATCAAGCCAATGACGCAGGTCGCCAGGCCCTTGAAGGCGTGGTTCCCGGTGAGCATGCCGATCATGGAGAGGGCGAGCATGATCAGCATCATCTGTTCGCCAAAGCCCATCGCCAGAATAATGGGGCGGGCGGCGAAGATGGCGAAGGTGAGGACGACCGCGCCGAACAAACCGCCAAACAGGGAGGCGGTGAAGGCGGCGCCCAGCGCGCGGGCGCCCTCGCCGCGTTTGGCCATGGGGAATCCATCCACCACCGTCGCCTGCGAGGCCGAGGTGCCCGGGATGCCCATGAGCACGGAGGGGAAGGTGTCTGAGGTGGTGGTAGGGGCGAGGAGCCCGATCATCATCGCCAACGCGTTGGCGGGGTCCATATCGTATACAAAGGGCAGCAGCAGCGAGAGACCGGCGACGCCGCCGAGGCCCGGCAGGACGCCGATCAACAGGCCCAGCGTGGTGCCAAGAAGCAAAAACATAAGATGGCTGGGTTGGATCAACTGCGTGAATGCGCTGATTAAAACGTCGACTTCCATAACAGCTCCCTAGACCTCAAATGTCTAAACTGCGCCAGTTCGCCTATTCACAGCGTTTCGGCGCACATTTCCCAGACGACCCTATCGTTTTGATAAAGGTATTTTTAACCTCTGGCTATACTCTCGTCCGGAAAATTTTTTGCGATGCGCTGTAAAGCGTCCTGTTCATTCAACTAGCGGAAGAAGGGCGCTGGATCAATTTCCATATGCTGGGCATTTCACCAACCGGGACTTCAATCAGGGCGGGGCCGGGGGCGGCGAAAGCCTCACGGAGCGCCGCGCGAAGGGCTTCAGGCGTCTCCGCGCGGATACCGGTCATGCCGAAGGTTTGCGCAAGCGCGGCAAAATCCGGGTTGTGCAACTCAACGCTAATGTGGCGCCCGCCGTAATTTTCCTTCTGGAAGCGCTTCACATTGCCAAAGGCGCTGTCCGAGAAAACAATGGTGACGACGTCGATGCCATGCGCGACGGCGGTTGAAAGCTCCTGGACGTTGAACATGAACCCGCCATCGCCGGAAATGCACACGACCTTTCGGTCCGGAAGCGCGACCTGCGCCCCCAGCGCGGTTGGAAAGGCGTATCCAAGCGTCGCCTGATAGCTCGGCGTAATAAGGGTGCGGGACTGATGAACCGGCATCCAGTTCTGCAAATAGGTCGCCATCTGCGTGACGTCGGTGACGATAACGCCGTTTTCGGGCACTTCATCGCGAATGACGCGCGCGAAACCGTATTGCGGGTCGAGCGTCTCCAGCCCCGCCTGCGCTTCCGCCTTGGCCGCGCGCAGCTCGTCTTCGCGGGAGGGTCGAACACGGTTTTGCGGCGCGATACGCTCGGCCAGCGCCTGTAATCCCGCTTGCGCGCCGGAGATGATGGTGATGTCTGCTTCTCTGGGTTTGCGCGCCTGTTCCGCGTCGATATCGATACGGATGATTTTTACGTCATTCTCCCGGCCCCACGCCAGCATCGGCGTCGTAAATCGCGTGCCAACCACCAGGGCGACGTCGACGTTTTTCCAGATGGTTTGACCGGCGATCATGCCCTGGGCGTGGTAATCCGCATCGTCAATTGCGCCGCGTCCGGTGCGGCTCATGATGACCGGCGCCTCCAGCAGTTTGGCGACCCAGCGCAGCTCGGTCTCTGCGCCAAAGACGCCGCTGCCCGCGAAGATCGCCGGGGAGTCGGCGTTGGCCAAGAGCGCTGCGACCTCCGTAAGCGTCGCCTCGTCGAGCATAAATTCCGCGGCGTATTCTTCTGGATTCAATAGTTCGGGGTCCAAAAGGGTGACATCTTCTTCGCGTCCCATAATGTCCGGCGCCATTTCAAACACCACTGGTTGATGGCGGGTCTCCAGCATTTCCCGGAAGCCTTCCTGTATGACGCGCGGCGCGTCGGCGGCGGTTTCCGCGCGGCCCACCCATTTGACGACGCCGCGCATGGCCGCGCTCTGGTCGCGAATTTCATGGGTCATGCCCACGCCGCCGCCAATCTGGCTGGACGGCAATTGACCGGCAATGCAGAAAACCGGAACGTTGGAGGCGGCGGCGGTGCAGAGTGCAGCGCCGGCGTTGAGCAGACCCGGTCCGGGCCCCACGATGCACGCGCCGACTTTTCCGCTGGCCTGCGCGTATCCCAGCGCCATATAGGCCGCGCCTTGTTCGTGCCGGGTGTGGATGGTGCGAATGGTGTTTTGAGCCTCGAACAGGGCGTCGAACGTGTTGTCGAGCTGTACGCCGGGCAAACCGAAGATCACGTCTATGCCGTGACTCGTTAATGTTCGCACAATCGCCTGCCCACCCGTCATCTTCGCCATGTCGCTCGCTCCAGCGTTTGTTTCATTCCGGCTGCGCAAGGTAATGCGATATTCGCGTCACGCAAGGGTATGCGGCGCGGCTAGTCGAGGGCGCAGGTGCGGAACCCGGCGAAGACATCGCGACGGTCCGGTCCGAAATAGTTTCGATGTCTCGCATTGATCAAACGGTTGCGGGTCGTCCACGCGCCGCCGCGCAACACTTTGGTGTCGCCAAACAAGGGTTGTGAGTATTCCTTGTAATCATCTGGCGCGAATCCGCCGAATGGGGCGAACGTATCGTTGGTCCATTCCCAGATATTACCGATCAATTGGCGGCAGCCCCACGGGTTGTCGCCGCTGGCGTGGGCGGCGACATCAACGCAACCCATCGCATAACCGTCCAGATTGGCCTGATCCGCCGCTGGGTCGCCATCGCCCCAGGGATAATCGTATTTTTGCAGGGCGCCTGTTGAATTCGGGCGCATGGTGGCGGCGAACTCCCATTCCGCCTCACGCGGCAAGCGCCGTCCGGCCCATTGGCAATAGGCGTTCGCCTCATACCAGCCGACGTGAATGACGGGCGCATCCGGCGCCAGCGTTCGCCACTGGTCAAAATAGCGCGACCCCCAGTCGCCATCCTTGCGGCGCCAGTAGAGTGGGTGATCGGCGGCGTTCTCATTGCGCCAGCGCCATGCTTCGGGAGACCACAACGCTTCCTTTTCGTAACCGCCATCATTTACGAAGGCGGCGTATTCCCGGTTCGTGACCGGTGCGCGCGCCATATGAAAGGGCGCGACCTCAACGTCATGGGCCCATTTTTCGTTGTCGAACAGGAAGGCGCTGTCCGGCTGCGATCCCAGGTTGAAGACGCCGCCGGGAATGGCCGCATCGCCGACAAGGTCGCCTTTCGTGGGCGCGGTGGGCGCAGGACCATCGCGGTCAAACAGCGGTGTCGGATAGCCATGGGTTTGGCGCGCCCAAGTATAGGCTTCGCAATGCATGTCTTCGTGAAAAACGGTGAATTGGTACAGATAGCTTTCACGTTCATCGGCCAGGCCGTCGCCGAGGTGGTCGATGATCGTGTCGAGAACGCGCGCCATATAATCGCGCATCTCATTCATGGGATAGATTGGCAGGTCCCAACGGCTTTCATGGGCGATGGCGATTGAATCATAAAGTTCGTCGCCGCGCGCCAGTAGCGGATCGTGGCCCAGATGGCGCCGCAGAATGAAGTTTTCGTAAAACCAGGCGACGTGTCCGATCTCCCAAATCATGGGATTGACCGTGGGTAATTTCGGTCCGATGAGCTGTTCTTGCGTCAACCCCTCGATGAGTTCTAACGTGCGCTTCCGCGTGCTGCGCAGCATCGCGATAAGGGTCTGGGTATCGACGGGTTTGGTCATGATTTGCTCTCGGATGGTTTTATGAAGATTAGCCTTGTTACGCCGGCTGGAAAACAGTCCCGTTCGGGAAACCGCGCCACCGCGTCGCGCTGGGCGCGAATTTTGCGGGACCTGGGGCATCGGGTGCAGGTTGCTGAAGCGGATGACGGCGCCGATTCTGACATGATGGTCGCGGTGCACGCCTGGCGCAGCGCCGAATCGATCAATCAATTCGCAAGCCGCCATCCGGACAGACCGCTGGTCGTGACCTTGGCGGGCACCGATATTTACCGGTTTCAGGAAAGCCACCCCGAGATTACCCAGGGCTCGATGGAAAAGGCGAGTGCGCTGATCTGTCTACATGGTCTGGTGCATCAGGCCATTCCGGCGCGCTTTCATCATAAATTGCATGTGGTGCATCAATCAGCGTCGCCTTTGCCGCAGCCTCGTGCGCCATCGTCGCGTCATTTCGATGTTTGCGTGGTCGGGCATTTACGCGACGAGAAGGATTCGTTGCGCGCTGCGCTCGCCGCGCGATTGGCGCCGCCGGAATCGCGCCTGCGAGTGCTTCATCTGGGCAAGGCGCATAATGAAGAATGGGCGCAGGCAGGCGCCGATGAAATGGTCCGCAACCCTCGCTTTGTCTGGCGCGGAGAGACGCCGGGATGGAAAGTGCGCCGCCTGTTTGGGCAATGCCACGCCATGGTGATGAGTTCGCGGATGGAAGGCGGCGCCAATGTGGTGTCTGAAGCCATTGTCGCGGGGTTACCGGTTCTGGCGTCGGATATCGATGGCAATGTCGGGCTGCTGGGGGATGATTACGACGGGTATTATCCCGTGGAGGATGAGGCGGCGTTGTCCGTGCTGTTTCAACGCGCTGAAACGGACCCCACATATTTGCGCAATCTGAGCGCGCAAATCGCAAAACGGGCGCCGTTATTCGATCCGGCGCTGGAGCGCGCCGCCTGGGTCAAATTAATCCAAACGCTTAGCGAATAATCGTGATGGGCTGCAGCGCGTCGCCTTCGACTTTGACCCGTCCGATAATGGCGCTGCGGTCATAACCCAGACCTTTCAACGCCTGAATACAGCCTTCGGCGCGTTCGGCGGGTAGGCTCGCCAACAGGCCGCCCGCGGTCTGGGGGTCGAAAATCAACGGATAGCGTGGATCCTGACTGGCGTCGTCCAGGTTGGCGATGGCGCGGCGCAATCGCACATTTTGTGGTTGCAGGGAGCTGACGATCCCGGCGCGCACGGTTTCCTCCGCCCCTTCCATATAGGGTATGGCGGATAAATCGAGGTCGACATCCACACCGGACGCCCGGACCATTTCCACCAGATGACCCAGAAGCCCGAACCCGGTGACGTCAGTGCAGGC
>JBLHZD010000204.1:0-7617 GCA_047631095.1 Alphaproteobacteria bacterium | reverse complement strand
TTGAGCGCGGGCGCGGTTCAGTCGCCGCAAATTCTGGAAGCGTCGGGCATCGGACAGCAAAAGTTATTGTCCGACCTCGGCGTCGAAGTACGCCATGAACTCCCCGGCGTTGGCGAAAATTATCGCGACCATTATTTGATCCGCATGGTCTGGCGGATCAAGAACGCGCGCACGTTGAATGAACAAACCCGAGGGCTATCGTTTCTCAAAGAGACAGCGAAATGGGTGCTGACCCGTAAAGGCGTGTTGACCTTGCCGGGCGGAATTTTGTCAGGGTTTGTGCGCAGTCGCCCGGGTCTGGAAGGGCCCGACCTTCAAATGCGCGCGGCGCACGCTTCGTTCAAGGATGTTCGGAAACGAATCCTCGATGACTTCCCGGGCCTCACCATCGCGCCAAACCAATCGCGCCCGGAAAGCCGTGGGTCCATTCATATTAAGTCCGCCAATCCCAAAGACCCGCCGTCAATCCGGCCGAATTTCCTGTCCGATGAGATTGACCGTCAGGCGATCGTTGCGGCGATGCGGATCGCGCGGAATCTGGTTGCCGCGCCGGCGATGCAACCGTTCGTCGAGCACGAGCTTTCGCCTGTGGCGGGGGCGGAAAGCGATGATGAATTGCTGGACGTCGCGCGACGGGAAGGCGCAACGGTCTTCCATCCTGTAGGCACCTGTAAAATGGGGCAGGATACAATGGCGGTCGTCGATGAGCGATTGCGCGTTCGCGGGCTCGACGGGCTGCGGGTGATAGACGCGTCCATCATGCCGGTTTTGATTTCCGGAAACACGAATGCGCCCACGATCATGATCGCTGAAAAGGGCGCCGCCATGATTTTGGAAGACAAGGCGTCCTGAATGCCCCCGAACGCACGGTGGGAGACCTGAGTCTGGTTTTAGCCATCAGAAACGCCCGCACCTTACCCGTTAATAATTTGTTTGCATCTATGCGATATACATTAACCATAGTTGATGGTTTCGGTGTGTGGGCTATTGCGCCGTCTGGTCCAAATATTAGGGTGAACAGGGATGTTCCGGTCGTTCTGCGGTTTACTGGTCATTGTGGTGGGGTTGTTTAGCGCTTCACTCTGTATCGCCGATACATCGCAAGTCACAGATCAAAGAGTACCACCAACAATTCCGATCATTTTTCCGGGCGAAATCGATTCATTTCCAAACAGCGGCAATGGGGACTTTCTCCAGGTTTTCGCTGAAAATTGGATATGGCTGTCCAGCGGCGCCGGGGCGTTGCTGGTGATCGTCCTGCTTCTGTCTTTCAAGACTGAATTTTTTCCATGGGCGCCTCCGGCCTCACCAGCCGGGGCCGGTTTGGATTATTAACCCTGTGCATGGGGTTCGTTGTTGTCGCGGTGATGACGGCGACCTGTCTTTTCCTTTATCAGGTGAGCCTGAGCGATCACCGAGAACGCCTGCGAACCTTGGCGCGCAGTCAGGCGACCTTAATTGAATCCGTGGCCAGGTTCGACGAACAGATCAATTTGGAGAACATCACGGGTGGGGCCTCTGCGGCGACCTTGCAGCAAATTCGAGACAGTTTTGATCATCTGGACGCGCTGGGAGCGAAGGAGGAGTTGATTATCGGGTCTCGGGATGGCGTTGGGATCGTCATCGATATCGCATCGCATGGTCGGGTGGGGCATGTCATCGAGCACCCTGAATCGATGTTGGCGCGCGATGGGCCAATGCGCAAGGCGCTGAATGGGCTGTCGGGAATAATGGGCTATCGTGATGGAGAAGGGCACGACATGCTTGCGGCGTATGTGCATATACCGGCGCTGCATAAAGGGCTGGTCGCGCAAATGGAAATTGACGCCGTGCGACAGCCATTTTTGGCGGCGGTCGGTGTTTCTGCAATCGTCGCTCTTATTGCGATTATGATCGCTGTTTTTATATTTCGCCGTGTTACGGCGCCGGTCATCATCAGGCTTGAGAAACTGGTCCAGGATTTCAACCGGGCCCAAAAAGTTGCGCATATCGGGAATTGGGAATGGAATATCAAAACGAGTTCGCAGACCTGGTCCGACGAAATGTACCGGATTCTTGGTGAAGACCCACAATCGTTCAGAGCGGAGTACAGTAGGCTCCTTGAAAAAATTCACCCCGATGACCGGGAGCGTTCAAAGAAAGCGGTTAAGGAAGCGTTTAAAGGCCATGGGAAATTTGAAGAAGAACATCGGCTTGTCCTGCCAGATGGGACGGTGCGGCATGTCATCGGTATCGGCGAAGTTACGTTTAACGACCGTAAAAAGCCCATTGCGATGGTGGGTACGATTCAGGATGTGACCGAGCTAACGCAATTTCGCAACCTCCTTTCCGAAGCAATCGGCACAATTTCAGAAGGCTTTTCCTTATATGACGCCGATGAAGGACTGGTGATGTGCAATCAGGCCTATAGGGATTCTCTGCCTGCAATTGACGCCTTAGGTATCATAAAGAAGGGCGTTACATTTGAGGCGGTGATTTCGTCGACATTGATACATGGTGGCATACCGCCCGATAGCGGGACTGCGACCGAATATTTAGAACTGCGATTGAGCAGTTTTCGAAACCCGTCCGGTCCATTTGAATATAAGAATCCGAGAGACCAGTGGTTTAGGGTCGAGGAAAAGAAAATTTCGATTGGCGGCACTGTCGCTATCCGAAGCGATATTACCGACCGCAAGCACGCTGAGCTTGAAGTTAAAAAATTAAACGAAAACCTGGGGAGACTTGTTGAAGAACGGACCATGGCGCTCCAGTTAGAGGTTGATGGGCACCAACGAACGCAGGACATGTTGTTTCGAAGCGAGCAGCGTAACCGCTCCATCGTGAATACGGCGGCCGATGGCATCATAACGATCAACGAACAGGGGATCATCACCAGTTTTAATAACGCCGCGCAGTTAATATTTGGTTGGTCCGTGGTGGATGTAATCGGCAAGAACGTCAATATGTTGATGCCAGCGCCCTTTAAGGAACATCATGACGGGTACTTGCAAAAGTATATCGATACAAAAGAAGCCGGGATTATTGGCGCCGGTCGTGAAGTTGTTGGTTTGCGCAAGGATGGTGTAGAATTTCCTATGGA
This sequence comes from Alphaproteobacteria bacterium, assembly GCA_047631095.1. GTDB lineage: Bacteria > Pseudomonadota > Alphaproteobacteria > UBA8366 > JABJJH01. The sequence continues at coordinate 4,535 of JBLHZD010000204.1, read as the reverse complement.
CCTGTCCGTTAGTGCTAGCGAATTGGAAGACGGATTGATGTTCACTGGTATTGTTCGCGATATCTCTGAACGCAAGGAAGCGGAAACACGGCTTCGCGATACGCTCGACACGTTACAGAAGACACAGAACGAACTGGTGGAATCGGAAAAAATGGCGTCTCTGGGCGGTTTGGTCGCGGGCGTTGCGCATGAAATCAACACCCCGGTTGGCATTGGCGTTACCGCAGCCTCGCACTTGAGTGACATTTCCAAAAGTTTTGAAAAAGAATTCGTGGGGGGAAAAATATCAAAGTCAGGTCTGCGGGATTTTTTGGAATCGGTGGGCCAGTCATCCGACATTATTTTGAGTAATTTAAAACGCGCGGCGGATTTGATCCGCAGTTTCAAACAGGTCGCCGTTGATCAATCAAGCGGAGAACACCGGAATTTTATGGTGGGCGCGTATTTGGACGAAGTGCTTTTGAGCCTCGCCCCTCAATTGCGGAAAAGTGGCCATAAGGTCGCGGTGTTGTGCGACCCAATGATCACGGCGCATGGCGATCTCGGAGCACTTGCGCCGATCATGACTAACTTTGTGATGAATTCAATCATACATGGTTTTTCCGAAACAGACGTGGGCGCCATTCAAATATCGATAACGCAAGCAAACGGGGAAATTGCGTTGACATACGCTGACAATGGACGGGGCATGGATGACGCAACCCGCACGCAGGTATTTGAACCTTTTTTCACCACCCGGCGCGGTCAGGGCGGCAGTGGGTTGGGTATGAATATCGTCTACAATTTGGTGACGCAAACCTTGCGCGGCGCTATTCGCTGCGAAAGTATTGTTGGTGAAGGCGTGATGTTCGAAATTACATTTCCAAGTAATATCAAAGAAACCGCTTGAGCGCTGCTCCGTGGACCTTGCGCTGCTCCGTTGACCCTGCGCCTTGGACTCTGGATGCTCCGCGTGGACATTGGCGTTGATCAACGCCTAGAGTGGAGGTCGACTTTCCGCTCGGAGAAAATTTCCGGAGAAAACGTCCCATGTCCTATCATGTTTATATCACCGTATCCGCAGAGGGACGCATTGCGCGTTTTGATATGGATGAGAATACAGGCGCGTTGAGCCCGCGCGACGATGTCGCGCTTCCGGGGCGTCCCGCGCCCGTCGCGCTTTCACCAGACCGCCGGACCATGCATGTCGCCCGCCGGACAGACAACAAGATCACCAGCTTTTGGATTGATCCCGCCAGCGGCGCCTTAACGGCGCTGGGAACGATCCCTATCGAGACGGACCCGTGTTATATGGCGATGGATCAAACCGGGCGTTACCTCCTATCCGCCTACTATCTGGGAGAAACGGCGGCGGTGCATGGGGTGGGCGACGATGGCGCGGCGGTCTATCCGCCTGTTGAATGGCTTCACACCGGGCGCGGCGCGCATTGCTTTCAAACGGATCGCTCCAACAAATTTGCGTTTGTGCCCCATATCGACGGCAACGGCGCGTTGAACGCCATTCTTCAGTTTCGGTTCGATGAAACAACGGGCCGGATCACGCCCAATGATCCCGCGCAGGTTGCGCAGCCGGATTTTACCGGTCCCCGGCATTTCTGTTTTCATCCCACGCGCGACCTTGTGTATGCGTCTAACGAACAGGGGTGCAGCGTTAGCGTATACGCCTTTGACGCAACGAACGGGACGCTCGAGCAGCTGCAAACGATCTCGACATTGCCCGATGACTGGTCGGGTGAAAACAAATGCGCGCAAATCCAGATAACGCCCTGTGGCCGCTTCCTCTATGCGCCCAATCGCGGACATCACAGTATCGCAGAATTCAAGGTGGATTCGGAAACGGGACGATTAACGGCGCTTGGGCATGTAGCGGCGGAGCCCGTGCCGCGCGCCTTTTCCATTGATCCGGCGGGAAAATTTTTGCTGTCCGCCGGGCTCACATCCGGAAAGTTGATTACGTTTTCCATCAATGGCGATTCCGATGATGGTGAGACAGGCCGGTTAACCAAGGTCGCGACGCGCGATATTGGCGATGAGCCCATGTGGGTGACAATTATACCGGCCATACCAGCGGCATAATCGAACGCTCGAACGTTGAGGGTTCTTAATCGGGGAAGGATGCACCATGAATGTTTTGTCCAGGACAGACGGCGCAATTGTTGAAACATCACTGGGGCGCATACGCGGCGCGATGACGGACGGCGTTTTCAGCGTCAAAGGTGCGCCTTATGCGGCGTCGACAGAAGGCGCAGGGCGATTTATGCCCCCGAAGGCGCTGGAGCCTTGGACCGGCGTTCAAGACGCTTTTGAATTTGGTCATCGCGCGCCGCAAAATGACCGCGCGGGGGCGCCTGCGAATGAATGGATTCGCAGTGATGCGCCTCGGAGTGAGGATTGCCTCAGCCTCAATGTCTTTACAACAGGCGCAGGCGACGCGGCGACGCGCCCGGTGATGGTATATTTGCATGGCGGTGGATACCACGCCGGATCAGGAGACGCGCCGGGGATTGATGGGGCGATACTGGCGAAAAAGGGCGACGTTGTCGTAGTCACCGTGAACCATCGCCTTGGCGTCTTCGGGTTTTGTCATTTTGACGTTGAGGGTGACGACTCCTTCGCCGAGTCCGGCAATGTCGGTATGCTGGATATTGTCGCGGCGCTGGAATGGGTGCGCGAGAATATCGGCGCCTTTGGCGGCGACGCGTCGAATGTCACGATCTTTGGACAATCCGGCGGCGCGTCCAAGGTCGCGGTGCTGATGACCATACCGGTCGCCAAAGGGCTTTTTCACAAGGCGATCATGCAGAGTTCTTCGTCGCATTTGCACCTGGCCACAAAGGAGACCGCCGCGAAGGCGCGCCATGAACTGCTGGCGCAGCTGGATATGCCCGGCGCGGGACCCCGCGAATTGCAAGCGGTCCCCACGGATCGATTGCTGGCCGCGTATACGGCGGCGGTGGCGGCCAATCATGGGGATGACAGTTTCCGCCCCGTCGTTGATGGCCGCGCTATTTTGAACCATCCGTTCGATAGCGCCGCGCCGGATCTGGCGGCGGATATACCGTTGTTGATCGGGTCGTGCGAAACTGAAAAGTCATTTTACGATATCACGGTCGACCCGGCGACCTTGCCGATGACGCGGGCGCAATTGTTACAAAGCGTTCAACGTTTCATCGGACTGGATCCCGCCGCTGCATTGGCGTTGGTTTGCGACTATGAAAGCCGGCGTCCGGGAATCTCCGGGCGCGATCTCTACAATGTGCTGACCAGCGACCATATGTATCGACGCAATGATATTGAGGCGGCGGAACGAAAATCACAGGCGCCGGGCGCACCCGCGTATCTTTATGAATTTACCTGGAAGACGCCGGTGCTGGGCGGAATTTTGAAAACGCCCCATACGCTTTGCATTCCTTTTGTCTTCGGGACGTTGGCGGCGTCCGAGGCGTTTGTCGGCGCCGGTGCCACGCAAGAAACTCTCTCGGAAAAGGTCATGGGCGCCTGGCTGGCGTTCGCGCGCGCGGGCGATCCCAACCATGGCGGTTTGCCCGCATGGCCGCCCTTTGAGGGCAAGGCGCGCCCGACAATGGTGTTCGACAATGATTGTGTATTGCTCAACGATCCAAAGCCGGAAGATCGCATTGCGATCAATAGCTGCCCGCCCTTTATATCCGATCAACAATTTTCTGGTGGTCCGGCGGGCTCTTAAAATTCAGTGGATATGTCCGGACAGTCCATTGTATGGTATTGTCAGAGCGACGTTCTTGATCGACAATAAACGCATGAGAACGGCGTCTACACTTTTACAGGGAGGAAGTTCCTATGTTTGAACGTCTTACGCGACGAAGCGTAACAGGATTATTGGGCGCTGGCGCAATGGCGCTGGGTCTCACAGCGATCCCCGTGCAACAAGCCATGGCGGTTGATTTTTCGGGTAAACGGGTTCGGATTATTGTGCCCTTCAACGAGGGCGGCGGCACGGATAGTTTGACCCGCGCGCTCGTGCCCTTCATGGAAAAATATCTTCCGGGCAATCCTAAAATTCTTGTGGTCAACAAGCCCGGCGCTGGCGGCATTGTGGGCGGCAACTATTTTGAAGACCGGGCGCCTAAAGACGGAACCTGGGCGTTTGCGCTGTCGACATCGACCGTCATGAACTATCTGCTTGGCGACCCCCGCGTAAAATTCGACATCAAGGGCTGGGAGCCGATCATTTTGCTGCCGCGTGGCAATATGGTCTACGGCCGCACCGAGTTGGGCCTGAAAGGTCTGAACCCGAAAGACTTCGTCGCCAAATTGCGCTCGCATCCGAAAGACAAGCTGGTCTTTGGCGGCAAAACACCGACCTCGTCCTCGATTAACAAGCGGATGGCGTTGTCCTTGCTGGGCGTCGAAGTGAAAGACGTCTGGGGCATGAAGGGCAATGGTCCGATGGCGCAGGCGTTCGAGCGTGGCGAATTCACGCTAAACTTCGATAATTCGTTGTCATATCTCAATAACCGCAAGGGTTTTCGGGAATCGGGCATCGCGACGGAATT
>JBLHZD010000203.1:0-7630 GCA_047631095.1 Alphaproteobacteria bacterium | reverse complement strand
CCCTCAAGCCGGAAGCAGAAACGCCGCGCGGCGGGGTCGGTTGGGTAGAGTTTTCCATCCAGCACTTCGTCGAGATAACGGGCGATGATAAGTGATTCACACAGGAAATCCCCTTCATCGGTCAGCAACGCGGGGACCCGTCCGCCCGGACCATACTTAAAGAGGACGTGGTCAGCTGTATTCAGCGGCGCGACGTCTTCGACAGAGACGGTATCGGCCATGCCAAACACGCTTATGACAAGGCGCAGACGGCGTGCGTAAGGGGAATTGCCGCTATAGAATAGTTTCATCGATGGTGCTCCTGTGTTTTCACATTTGAAAATTTATTTGCCTGGGACCCACACGCGCACGTGGGTATGCTGGGCATCGTAAGCCGCGCGTATGACGAAACCAAGTCTTGGGGAAGGCTGGGTCGTCGGAATCGTTATTTGCGCCGATGACGATGTCCGGCGAATGGCTTTGGGACGCCGGAAGGGGCGCTAAGCTGGCAATGCTCTACGAGACTTGTTTAGGATAATGTGTTTTGCACAAAGGACGGTAATTAATGGATTTTGGCATTCTAACGACCAAGGTGAATGAAATTGGTCTGGTGACCCGCGCGGAAAACCTGGGGTTTGATTTTTGCTGGTTTTCCGATTCACCGTTGATACGCTCCAATCCCTGGGCGGTGATGGCGTTGGCCGCGCAACAAACCCAAAAAATCCGTCTTGGCACCGGGCTCGCGATACCAGGATTGCGGTTGGCGCCCGTGGCCGCCAATGGCATTGCGACGATCAACCTTCTGGCGCCGGGGCGCACCTTTATGGGGGTTGGCACTGGTAACACGGCGATGCGCTCCATGGGGCATAAACCGGCGACGATAAAGGTCTTCAAGGAATATATCCGCGTCGTGCGCGCCCTTACGCGGGGCGAGGAAGTTGAATACACGCTGGACGGCGTCACCCATCCCATTCGCATGCAGAATCTGGAACATCGTTATGTCGATGTGGAGCATGAAATTCCCATCCATGTTGGCGGCTTCGGCCCGCGCGCGCAGGCGCTTGCGGGCGAACTCGGCGACGGGTTGATTACAGGCATTCCGCGCGGCGGCAGCATTCCCCAGGCCTTGGCGAATGTAAAGAAGGGCGCCGATAAGGCGGGGCGCACCATGAAAGGGTTTGAGACGGTCGCGCTGGCCAATTTATTGATGCTGGAGCCCGGCGAAACACTTGAATCCGAGCGCGTCATCGCCGAATGCGGGTCCGCGATCATGGCCAATGTGCATTATCTGGTGGATTGGGTGAAGGAGACCGGCAAAACGCCGCCGGATTACGTCATGCCGATCTGGGAGGAATACATGGCGTTTCACCAAACCCGCGATGCCGACCGCCGTCATCAACAACTGCACGCCAGCCATTACGCCTATCTAGATCCCGACGAGGCGCGCTTTATTACGCCGGAAATGATCCGGAATTTCTGTATCGCCGGTCAACCAGAAGAAATCATCGAACGGCTTTGGGAACTGGAGGCCCAAGGGCTGAACTCAATGAGTTTCAGTTTTCCGCTGGATCGCCAGTACCGCACAATTGAAGATTTTTCGTCCAAAGTGATGTCGAAGCTTTAGGTCACTCTAACGTCAGCAACCGCGCGATCTCCCGCGCGTCTTCTAGCGCGTCCATGCCGAGCACGGCGTCGCGCAGTTTTCCGGCCTGCGCGGCGCCCAAGGTCGGGCCCGCCAGTTTTTCGAATTTCTCCACGACTTGCGCTTCGGACGCGAAGGAATGCTCGCTGCCGCGCGGCGCTTCGACCGTTTCCTTCAGGATGGTTCCGTCCTTCAGGTGAACTTCGGCGCGAATCATATGGCGAAAGTTGGAACCCTTCGCCGTAATCTCGGCATCGTGATGCACTTCGACCTTGTCCGCATAGGCGATGCGCGCGGCGTCGGTAAAGCTGGATTCTGGGAATTGTTCAACGAAGACGTCGCCTTCCAACATGAGCGTCGCGATGCAGAACGGCAGGTTGAGCTGCGCAGAGGTCAGGCCTTCGGGCCGGTATTTCCAGCCCACATGGTCCATCGTGACTTGCGATCCGTGGATGACGAATTTCTCCACATTATCCGCGCCGAAGGGGTGGCGGCTCTGCATGATGCGAATGGCGTCGAGTGTGGTGTGATTAGAGCCGACGCAGGCGTAGAATTTCAACGAGATGCGCATCGTCTCGAAAGTCTCCCCCAGCCCGGCGGTTAATTTCGACAGATCGTAGCGATCCGTTGAGCGGGAGAAAGTGGAGCAAAATCCGCCATAGGGCGATTCAAACACGTTCACGATGCCGGTGAATCCGTTTTCCGCCAACAAGGCGCCGTAGAGACCGCTTTGCGACGACCGGCCCGCATGCATGCGCTTCACCATCGCGCCGTATTGTGCGGCCATCAGTCCCGCAGATTGCGTGCCGGCGACGCCCAACGCGTGAACGGTTTTCTCCGCATCTAATCCCAAACCGCGCGCGGCGCCCGCAGCGGCGGAAAAGACGCCCAAGGTCGCGCCGGAATGCCAGCCCTGCCCAATATGTTCCTGCCCCATGCACATGCCGACCCGAGGGCCGATCTCATATCCCGCGATGGCGGATGTCAGAAATTCCTTCCCGCTCATGGCGCGGCGTGATTCCAATACGCCTATCAATGCGGGCAGGGTGACCGCGCCGACATGTAAAACCCCCTGTCGATGCACATCGTCAAGTTCGAACCCCTGCACCAGCGTTCCATTAACCAGCGCTGCATTGGCGGGGGGAAAGGCGCTGGTTCGTACCCCATACGCCGGACGTGTCCGAGGTGTCCCCGTTCGCCAGAGTCTTCAGCAGAATTTGGCTCCACGGCAGGCTGGGGCCATATAGCGCGCAACCCAGCGAATCCAGAATCAGTAACTTGATGCGGCTGCGCACCTCGGTTGGAATGTCATCATATTGAAGGCCGGAAACGAAGTCGGCTATTGCGCGCGTATAAGGATTGTCGAGATTTTCAACGTCGCTCATGAGGAAGGTTTCCAAAATTTGGGGGTTTCTGGCCCGCTCAGCTTCCTGGAAAAAATTGAGGGAAACAAGTCGCGCTTATAGATCGATCGTTGATTCTGCGACCGATATACAGAGAGGCCAAAGCAATTTTCGAAACCGCCGGTCTCGTTTCAGGCGCCATTCGCGGCTCATGGCGTCTTCGCGACGGCCGTGCTGTTCGGCGTAAAGCAGGTCCCAGGATCGGCCCCGTGTGGATTTGGCGCCGATTCCGGCATTATGTTCGTTCAGCCGCCGTTCCAGGTCGAGTGTCCAACCAACATAGGTTCTGTATCCGCCGGCGCCATCGCTACCCAATACATACACATAGCTCGTGGCGGGCATGGCTAACCAGCAGCGCCTTCGAGCCAGGTGGCCGAGCGACCCCGGTCAATCGGGATCGCGGCGCCGGTGATATCCATCGAGGAATCCTGACACAGGAAGACGATCAGATCAGCGATCTGGGCCGGGTCGATATAACCGGTTTTCTGGCCGCGTCGCAGCAGGTACTGCGCCTTGGCGTCTTCAAATTCGAGCCCTTCGGCCTCAGCCAACTCGCCAATCTTGATTTCCGTGTTGGGCGTTAGAACCGATCCCGGACAAATCGCGTTGCACGTTAAATGCGGGTCCTCGCGGGTCTCCGCCGCCACGGCGCGAGTTAATCCGATCAGCCCGGTTTTTGAGGTAATGTAATCCGCCCGCCCGGATCGCGCGCCCAACCCCATAACAGAGGAAATATTAATGATCCGCCCCCAGTTTCGATCCCGCATGGCGGGCAGGGCGCGTTGGATCAGGAAAAATGGCGCGGTCAGGTTGACGGACAGGGCGTGGCGCCACTCGTCGCGATTGAAATCGACAATGTCGTTGAAATACCGGATGACCGCATTATTGACGAGAATATCGGGCGCGCCAAAAGCGTCCTCGGTGGCGTCGACCAACGCGTCGAGCTGGTCGGAATCGGATAAATCAGCGCCATGAAAGCGCACAGAGGCGCCCGTTTCGGATTCGATAGCGGCGCGCTTCGCTTCAATTTCGTCCGGGTCGCCGAACCCGTTCATCATGACGTTGCAACCCTGCGCCGCCAGCGCGCGCGCCGCTGCTTCGCCAATGCCGCGCGTCGAGCCGGTGACCAACGCTGTTTTGCCTTTTAACATTTGGAAGTTCCTTCAGCAGGGAGCAAACAGAATGCTCGATCAACGAGAAGTGAGAAAGTTCTTTACCATTTTATCGTTATTGGAATAATCACACGAGAATGCGATCTACAGCATTGCCTGATTTTTGAGGTAAATCCATGGACCTGTTAATTTTGTTACTTCGACGTTTCAGATTCTCTCCGGCGCTCCTTTTAGGGACAGGATTGTTGTAGGCGAGCTGTGGCACATCAAACCTTACGTCGAATCTGGAGCCCGGGTTTACGCCGCGCGCAAATCCCTTGGTCGCAATTGGTGAAATTACCAATGTATCGCCGCCGTTTCCCGATGACGAAAAAGTAGCTTTGGATCCCCTTCAGGAACTGAAAGCTCAATTGGAGGCTAAACTTAAAGAAAGTAATATGCTGGCGAGCGCTGACGGGCGTGGGAAAGGGTATGTTCTTGTTCCCGAAATAAAGGAATACAGACCGGGAAGCGCGTTTAAACGCTGGTTATGGCCAGGGTATGGCTCGACCATCTTGTCTGTTGATAGCGCTTTGCGTGACGGTGATAAAAAAGTCGGTGAAATTTCAACAAGGCGTACGATTGACGCTGGCAGGGCTTATACTGGGGCGCTTACAAGAGCATCTTCAGCGCTGTCGCAGAAGATATTGTCGCGGATTTGAAACAGAAACTATCACCGGGTTCCTGAGCGAGCCTTCTCGGGTCGCAAACTTAGCTTTAATCAACGCGCACGAGAAGTTTGCCGGTGTTTTGGCTGTTGTACAGCATCTCGATCGCGCCACGCGCCGCCTCCGCGCCATCGAGAATATGTTCGTTATAGGCCAGTTTCCCGTCGCGCACCCAATCCGCCAGCTCGCTTAACGCCTCGCTATATCGCGCCTTGTAGTCCAGCACGAGAAACCCCTGCATTCGCGCCCGCGCGACCAGAAGTTGACGGTGGGTGCGGGGGCCGGTCGGAATGGGGGACCAGTCCGTTAAAGCGGCGGTGCCACAGATTGCGATGCGCGCGCCCTGCGCCAGATGCATCATAACGGCGTCGCTGATGGGGCCGCAGGTGTTATCAAAATAACAATCGACGCCTTCGGGGCAGGTAGCCCCTATCGCGCCGGCGATGTTCTCATTGTGATAATTTATGGTGGCGTCGTAGCCGAAGGAATCCCGGCATAGCGCCAATTCCATCGCTCCCGGTGATGCCGACTGTACGGCATCCTTTTATTTTTGCGATCTGCCCGACCGCGGAACCGACGGACCCTGCGGCGGTGGAGACAATGACGGTTTTGCCGAATTGAGGTTCGCATACCTCCAAAAGGCCGAAATAAGCGGTGATGCCATTCAATCCCAAAACGCCAAGGGCGAGTGATAAAGGAAGATCGCGTTCCGTGATTTTGCGGTCCACATTCTTTCCATTACTCACTGCAAAACGCTGCCATCCAAACATGCCGGATACGGCGTCGCCTTCGCTATAATCAGGATGTCGGCTCGCCACGACCTCTCCAACCGAGAACGACCGCATAGGGGCGCCAATTTCCACGGGCGGTAGGTAGTTGGGCGCATCGTTGACCCATCCGCGCATCGCCGGGTCAATCGACCAGTATTCGCATTTGACCAGAAATTCACCGTCCGACAATTCAGGCGTCGCGACGTCTTCAACCGCAAAATAATCGGCGCCGGGTACGCCTTTCGGCCGTTTCGTCAGCACGACGCGACGATTTTCCAGATTTGACGACATGAAAACGGGCTCCGGTGTGGCTTATGGGGATTACCCAGCTTTATACCGCGCCACAGCGGATTCGTTTAACCTTAATCCGTGACCGGGGCCGTCCGGCGCGGTGAGGATACTGTTTTTGGGAATTGGCATATTCTCAAGGATTTCCGTAGAACGCGGCATATATTCGACTTTGTGGCCGTTTGGAACAGCGGCCAGCAAATGGACATGGACTTCGGGAATGACATGTCCGGCGACCGGGCGTTTATAAGCTTCGGCCAAACCGGCGATCTTTCGCCAGGGCGTGACGCCGCCGACCCGCGCCAGGTCGAGGATGACGATATCAAGCGCGCGGGCTTCCAATGTGTTGCGAAATTCCGCCAGCGTATAAAGGTTCTCCGCGCCGGTTACGGGAATGTCGAGCGCGGCGGTGAGGCTGGCCAGCCCCGCAAGGTCGTCATGGTGAACGGGGTCCTCCAGCCAGGTGACGCCCGCGTCCTGAAGCGCCCGGCCCGCCATACGAGCGTAAGGCAGGTCCCAACTTTCCGTTCCATCGACCATGATCTCTACGCCAGGACCCGCGGCGTCGCGCGCGACTGTGGCGCGTTCCACCTGTTCAGCGACCGTAAACTCACGACCAAGACGGAGTTTTAACCCCTTATAACCGTTCGCTGCATGATCTTGCGCGGAGCGGCCTAGATCATCCAGCGACAAGCTGTACCAAAGCCGGTCGCTGGCGTAGGTCGGTACATGGTCGCGAAATCCGCCGAGCATTCGATACAAGGGCTGGTCGATGGCCTTGCCCGCAGCGTCCCACATGGCGATATCCAGGGGCGCCATCGCCCAATGCAGCAATCCGCCCGGACCCACCCATTTGGCCTTTGCGGCCAAATCAGTCCACGCCGCTTCCACATCCATGACATTGACGCCAATCAGCTCTGCGCCTAATTCCCGCGTGGCTTGCGCAACCGCGCTGATCAGTTGCGGGCGTTGCTTGACGATATAGCCAAAGCCTTCAATTCCGCTTTTCGTGCGGATACGCGCCAAGACATGGCAATTAGACGTAACCGCTTGTCCGCCAGCGACATAGTTATTTTCCAAAGGGACTTCGACAATGTCGACGCTTACGCTTTCAATTATCACAATGATATCCTAGCTGTGGAGTTCGCCGTCGAAGTTATCTTTGGTGACGCCTTCGGCTTGCGGCACAAACCCAAGTGCAATCTGTACGCCGTTGGGATCATGAAAAAATACCTGAATAACCGAACCGCCGCCCGCGAGACGTTTGGTGTATTCTACGCCGTGTTTCTCAAAGGTCGCAAGCTGGTCCGCCAGTCCGGCGCCCCACATGGCGAAGTGGTCCAGCCCTGTGCCCATACCGTCCGGGTTGGTGCGAACGTCGCTGCCTTCCTCATGTTGGGAAATATGGATAACGGGCATGCCGGCGGTGTACATCCAGTATCCTTCGCTGGGAAAGGGCGGCCTGAAGCCTTCTTCCAGTCCCAGGACATCGGCGTAGAAATCGCGCGTTTCTTCAAGGTTTCGGGCGCGAATATTGATGTGATTCAGGTGATAATTGGGCATGATGCAAGACCTCCAGAATTTATGATGTAGGGATTTCCCAACTTAACCATAAAAGCCTTAGTGTCCGTCCGAAAAGTTCTTGAATCATATGAGTCGGATGTGATTCAAGGGTCTTACCGCCGAATGGAGGGCAAGGCTAATGTGGACATCAGAAAACCGAGGTTCC
>JBLHZD010000202.1:0-7641 GCA_047631095.1 Alphaproteobacteria bacterium | reverse complement strand
GAGCTTGGCGGCGTTGCGGACGTGGTTGTTGAGTGTGCGCCAGCGGCGGTGTTTATGGATGTCGCGGGACCGGCGCTGGATGCCGGCCGAATTTTTATACCGTTAAGCTGCGGCGTGTTGTTGAGCCACGAAGATTTACCCGCGCGCGCTGCGCAATCGGGCGGACGCATCATCGTGCCGACGGGCGCCTTGCTGGGGCTGGATGCGGTGCGCGCGGCGTCGGAAGGGACAATACATTCGGTGACGATGGTGACGCGCAAGCCACCCAAAGGCCTCGAAGGCGCGCCGCATTTGATCGAGAACGGCATCGAGATCGATAATCTGACCGCGCCCTTGAAGGTATATGAAGGCCCCGCCCGGGCCGCCGCCGCAGGGTTTCCGGCGAATGTGAATGTCGCTGCCGCGCTTAGTCTGGCGGGCATCGGCGCGGATGCGACCCACGTCGAAATCTGGGCGGACCCAACAGTGACCCGCAATACACACACCATCAAGGTCGATTCCGACGCGACCCGCTTCGAGATGACGATTGAAGGTATACCGTCGCTGGAACATCCTGCGACCGGCATGTTGACGCCGCTGAGCGTGATCGCCACCTTGCGTGGATTGGTCAGTCCGATGCGGGTTGGGACCTAAGGCGACCCCACCTAAACCAAACTACATCAAAAACACGCCCTTACCGGTTTTCTGTTGATCGAACAGGGTATAGGCCTCTTCCGCCTGATCCAGCGTGTATCGGTCGGTGAACAGTTTCTCAACCTCAATGCCACGATCCACAACGAATTGTGCGCAATCCGCCTGTCCGCCGTTGCTGAAGGTCCAGGAAGCGATGATCGTCAATTGTTTGCGGATCATGTCGGGGCTGACATCGATGGTCACGTCGTTGCCTTCGCCCACGAAACACGCGACGCCCCATCGTCCGGCCGCCTGAACCGCCGCGCGCCGCGCCTTGGCGGTGCCGGTGCAATCGAGGGTCTTTTCCGCGCCAAGACCGTGCGTTAAATCACGGATTGCAGCGACGGGATCGTCGGTTTCTGCGTTGATCGTAAATTCGGCGCCAAACCCCTTCGCCAGCGCCAATCGTTCATCGCTGATATCGACCGCGATGACCCGCGCGCCCATGGCGGCGCCAAACTGTGTCGCGCTTAAGCCCACGGGGCCTTGGCCAAATACGGCGATGGTGTCGCGCCCGGACAAGTTCATCCGACCCAGCGCGCCGAATGCGGTGCCGGCGCCGCAGGAAATCGCCGCGCCGGTTGCGAAGGAAAGCGCGTCGGGCAGGGGGACCAGCGTGAAGGCGGGCACCTTCATGTAATCGGCGTGCGCGCCATGGCCATTACCGCCGCCATAGACGGTGGAGCCATCGACGCACATTTGCGCCCAGCCGCTACGGCAATGCGGGCAGACGCCGCAACCGCTATAATGATGCACCATGACCCGCATACCGACGCTCGCCAGCGCAGGCGGGACGCCGGGGCCAACCGCGACGACGATCCCACAGGGCTCATGACCGCGAATGGCGGGGCCGCCTTCGGGCAGCGCCCGCGCATTGGGGGCATCTGCGGGAGACCGATAGGGCCCCAGATCGCTGCCGCACATGCCCGACGCTTTTATTTCAAGAACAGCCTCGCCTGGTCCCGGCGTGGGGTCCTCGAAATTAATGATGTCGAGCTTGCGGTCTCCTAAAAATATAACGCCGCGCATGTTTCTCTCCCCCGAAAATTTACGATGTGAGGAATTATGCCTCGGGCCGACGGTATTTGGAAAGCCAACTCAATGACAACCCCGTCAATCCGACAAATATTGCAAATACGATATAGGCGACAGCGAAGCCGTCGTAATAGGCGGCGATGGCGCTAAAAATCGGGGGGGTGATGAATGCGCCCGCAAACATAAAAAATTGTACGCCGCCGGTGACCTCGCCAATTTTGCCGGGCGGTGCGGCGGAGGCTACCTCGGATAAATAAACGCCGTTCCACCCGGAGCTACTGGCGCCAAGCGCGAAACAAAGGGCGCTCAACGCGGTGAAGGACCAACCGGGTTCGATAAAGGCCAGGGCGCCAAGGCACGCGGCGGAAATGACCCCAAGCACGCCCAGAATAAGGCGGGCGGAGAAAAGCGCCCCGCTGATGGCGCCCCAGAAAATACGCCCAAACGCGCCGCCAATCTGCAACGCGGCGAAAAGCGCGCCCGCTTCGGCAAGGCTCAGTTGGAGAAAATCATTCAGGTAAATGACCAGAAACGCCGCCGCTGTAAGCTGGACGCCAGAATATATCAACGCCATGACCGCAAGGTGGAAGGTGACGGGATCCTTCACGAGGAGGCGCACGGAATCGAGAACCGCCGCGCCGCGCAAGGGTGCGCCGGGACGCCGGTCGTGATCGAGCGTGTTTCGAAGTGGTTGGACCAGCGCCATGGCGACGATCATGGCGGCGGCGAGGATGAGCGCACTGGTGCGCCAGCCAAAATGCGAAATCAGGAAGGGCACGGAGATGCCCGCGAAGGCGGCGCCAATTGTAACGCCCGTCTGTTTAATCGAGAATATGAGTGGTCGGGTCTTTGGGGTCGTGACGCGCGTCAGGATATGCGCGCTCAATGGATTGACCGGTCCGTAATTGAGGCCCAGGAAAATGGCGCTGATAATGGCGATCCACGGGGACGCAAAGATGAAACTGACCATGCCACAGGCGGCGAAGATCATACAGAACTGACCGGTGCGCAGCGCGCCATAACGCGCGACGAAGCCGCCCGTCAGCAGACCCGCCGCCATCGCGGTGAAATAAGCGATGGCGGAAAACAGGCCCACCTGCGTCGCCGGTACGCCGTAATCGAGGGCGGCGACCGGCGCGAAGACAGGAATGCAATACAACGCCATCGCGGCCATTGTCTGCACCGTAAAGGTGGCGGCGACCGCGAGGGTGACGCTTTTAGTCGGCATGGTAGCCCTAGTAGGAGCGCGGCATTCCAAGCACGTGCTGACCAATGAAGGCCATAATCAGATTGGTGGAAATGGGCGCGGTGCGCATGATCCGGCATTCGCGCCATTTCCGCTCGATATCGTATTCCCGCGCAAAGGCGAATCCGCCAAAGGTCGCCATGCAAGCCTCGCCTGCATTCCACGCCGCTTCGGCGGTCAAATGTTTCGCCATATTCGCTTCCGCGCCGCAGGGCATTCCGGCGTCAAACAGGGCGGCGGCCTTACGCGCCATCATGGCGGCGGCTTCCGCGTCCGCATAGGCCTTCGCAATGGGGAACTGAACACCTTGGTTTTGTCCGATGGGACGCCCGAACACGACCCGCTCATTGGCGTAATCAACGGCGCGACGAACAAAGTATTTGGCGTCGCCGACGCCCTCGGCGGAGATCAGGATGCGTTCGGCGTTCATGCCGTCCAGTATGTAGCGAAAACCTTTGCCTTCTTCGCCGATCAGGGCGGAGCTGGGAATGCGCAGATTGTCGAAGAACACTTCGGTCGTATTGTGGTTCACCATGGCGGCCAGGGGTTTGATTTCCATGCCGTTTCCAACGGCTTTGCGCATATCCACCAGAAAGGTCGATAACCCATCGCTGCGCTTTTTGACTGTATCGGCAGATTCTGTGCGCGCCAGCAACAACATGAGGTCGGAATGCAGCGCGCGGCTGGTCCAAACCTTTTGGCCGTTGATGATGTAATCGTCGCCGTCTTTTTCGGCGCGGGTTTTTAGCTGGGTTGTGTCGGAGCCAGTGGTGGGTTCGGTGACGCCAAAGGCCTGCAAACGAAGCTCGCCGCTGGCGATTTTGGGCAGATACTCCTTCTTTTGCGCGTCGCTGCCATGGCGCAATACAGTGCCCATTGTATACATCTGGGCGTGACAGGCGCCCGCGCTGCATCCGGTTTCATGGATGGTTTCCAGAATGACCGCGCCCGCGCGGATTGGCAGGCCCGCGCCGCCGTATTCTTCGGGAATTAAAGCGCCGAGATAACCGGATTCGGTCAACGCGTTTACAAATTCCGTCGGATAATTGCCCTCAACAGGCTGGTCTTCGAGGTTGCGCCAGTATTCACCGGGAAACCCTTCGCAAATCTTTCGAACCGCGTCGCGAATTTCAGGGTAGTCTTCATCGTCCAGCGACATTATCGCTTGAGCGTCCGTCATGTTTTGTCTCTCTTGTTGAATAGGGCTTGTTCCGTATTGCGGTAGCGCCGTTGAGTATTCTTCGTGTTTTATGCGGCCACGCTGCTGGCGGGCGTAAAGCCTTTGGGCGCCCCGGCTTTGGCGTACATACCTTGCAGCGTTTCCCCAGGCAGGTTCTGTTCGACGATTTCACGAATGGCGACCAACTTGTCCAGATCAACGCCGGTCTTCATGCCTGCGCCCTCCATCAGGAACACAAGATCATCCATCACGATGTTGCCCGTGGCGTTGGGCGCGAACGGGCACCCGCCAAGACCCGCCAGGCTGGCGTCGAAACGACGGCATCCTGCTTCCAGGGCGGCGAAGGCGTTGGCTAGTCCAAGGCCGCGCGTGTCATGGAAATGTGCGCCGATAGGAATGGCGGGCTCAAATTCCTTGATGACCTTACTGAACATACCCTTGACCTGCTGCGGATTGGCGTAGCCGACGGTGTCGGCGACCATCAGCTCGTCGGCGCCCGCTTCGACAAAGCGCGCGGCCAAACGCATGACGGCGTCTTCGCTGACCTGACCCTCAATGGTGCAGCCAAGCGCGGTCGACAGGCCGGCGGCCAGAACGACTTTTTCAGCGCCCGGCGTCGTGTTCCGTAATTCGACGATCTGTTTGAAGTCTTCGACAGATTCATCAACGGTGCGGCGCACATTGGCCATGTTGTGGCTTTCACTGACGGAGGTCACATAGTTCAATTTATGGATTCCGGCGGTGAAAGCGTCCTTCGCGCCGCGTAAATTGGGCGCAAGCGCGGAAATGATTGACCCTTTGGTTTTCAGCGCCGCCGCGACCACTTCTTTGGCGTCGGCGAATTGTGGCAACAGCTTCGGCGGTACAAAGGAGCAGGCCTCGACTTCGGGCATGCCCGCTTCGACTTCCAGCGTCAGCCATTTGATTTTACCTTCGGTCGTGAAGAAGGTTTCCTGAATTTGCAGGCCATCGCGGAGGCCGACTTCGCGGCATTCAACATCAATTCCGGATCGCATATTTATTCTCCTTTAAAGAGGGGCTGGACGGCTTATCGGCCTTTGAATTGCGCTTTACGTTTTTCGTTGAAGGCGCGTACGCCTTCCAGTCGATCTTCCGTCGGCACCATCCGATTATACGCTTCAATTTCGAAGGCGTATCCCGTTTTCAGATCGGTTTGCGTCGCGATGTTCATGGATTTTTTGGCCTGACGGGTGGAGATCGGCGCGTTGTCGCAAATTATCGATGCGATTGCGAGCGTTTCCTCCATGAGTTTGTCGTCGTCGCACACTTTGTTGAGGATGCCCCATTCCGCGGCGTCGTCGGCGGTGAAAGGTTTCCCGGACAAGATAATTTCCTTCGCCCGGCGAACCCCCACGGCGCGCGGCAGGTTCTGCGTGCCCATGGCGCCGGGCATGATGCCCAGGGTTATTTCCGGCAGGCCAAAGCGCGCGCGCTTTGCGCCATAGGCGAAATCGCAGGCGAGGACAAATTCGCAACCACCGCCAAAGGCGGCGCCGTTGACGGCGGCGACCACCGGGATCGGGCAGTCCATCATCATCACGACGCTTTGTTCGAACAAGGCGTGCTGCTGCTGCCATTGTTCGTCGGTCATGTTGTTGCGTTCTTTCAAATCACCGCCCGCGCAAAAGAAGCGGTCCCCGGCGCCGGTGACGACGATGCAGCGGATATCTTCCTGATCCACATAGAACCCGCCCCAAAGATCGCGCATGTCGCGGCCCATCTGGGTGTTCAGCGCATTGGCGTTGTTCGGGCGATTGAAGGTCACCAATAGGAGGTGATCCTGAATTCGCTCCGCTTTGAGGGTCTCGTATTCTTCCTGCATAGTGCGTTTTCCTGTATCGGTCGGTTCTGGTGGTGGCCGGATTACGCTTTCCGGCCAAAGATTTCTTCGGTGTGTTCGCCCAGCGCCGGGGCGCCTGTTCGTTGTTTTGGCCGTACGCCGTCGAATTGTAACGGCATGCCCATCAACTTGAAGCGTCCGTCCTCGGTTTCCTGAACGATGCCGAGCGCCTTGGTTTGCGGATGTTCAACGGCTTGACCAATATCTTGTATCGGCGCGTTTGGAATGCCCGCCTTTTCCAATTTGTCCTGCCAATGCTGGCGTGGTTGGGTCGTGGTGACGGATTCGATCATCTCGCAGAGTAATTCCCGGTGATCCCATCGCAAGGGGTTGCTTGTAAACCGCGGATCCTCTGTCCATTCATTACGGTCCAATACTTCGTTCAGTCGCGCGAACATCCGATTGTTGGGGGCGGCGATGATCAGGTAGTCGTCCTGACATTTATAGGCTTGATAGGGCGTCATGCCAGGGCCGGATGAGCCGTTCCGTTGTGGATTAACGCCTTCCGCTTGATAACTGGTTGCGTGATAGTTCATCCATCCGAGCGCGGTTTCGTACAGCGAAGTGTCAATCCGGCCACCCTTGCCGGTGCGGTTTCGGTTTTGCAGCGCCGCCAATATGCCCATAACGGCCCACATGCCGGCGCCCATATCAACTATGGACGTGCCGACGCGCACAGGCGGTTGGCCTTCGTGGCCGGTGGCGTTCATGAGGCCGCAAAACGCCTGCATCAGGGGGTCATAGCCGGGACGCATCGCCAAGGGGCCTTCTGTTCCAAAGGAACCGCTGTTGCAATAAATCAGTTCCGGATTGGCCGCGATAAGGTCATCTGCGCCCAAGCCTATTTTTTCGGCGACGCCGGGGCGCAGGTTCTGGATGACGATATCAGCCTCGTCGATGATATATTTGCGGAGTTGGGCAAGCTGCTCTTCATCCTTCAAATCGACGGTAACGGAATGTTTGCCGGCGTTCAGGGTCAGGAACAGGGTGCTCATTCCCTCGTATTTCGCTTGTATCCAGGTTCGGGAATCATCCCCCGTTTCCGGGCGTTCGACCTTGATGACCGTGGCGCCAAGGGTTGCTAAAATCCAGCTGCCATAAGGCACGGCGACGCTGCCGCCCATTTCGATGACGCGAATGCCTTTGAGTGGCGCGGCGTTGTCCATAATGCGGTTTATCCGTTATAGCTGCTTAAAATATCTATCCGATTTAGCGGTTTGGCCTCAAATGTCCATACCATTCTAATCGGCGAACTTAAACTATTTCGCTTCTTCAATAAATCAATGCGATAATTCGTCATGCCAGAGAACATCGAAAATACAAACCTCAAAAAGACATCCGCCGCCGCGCCGGGAGCAATGGTCACCGTTTCCGAGGCGCTCGCCAACGCAATGGTCTGTTACCGGTCGAATGATTTCGCGGGGGCGGAGAAGATTTGTCGGCGGGTGTTGGCCTTGGAGCCAAAACACGCAGAAGCGCATCATATTCTTGCGGTGATCGCCCATAAGGTTGGTCGTCGCGCAGAGGCCAGCGCTTTGGCGCGCCAGGCGGTCGCTCATGATTCCGACAATCCGGTTTATTTGAATACGCTGGGGTTTTTATCCCGGATCAACCGACGGTATGAAGATTCTGCGGCGGCCTTATTGC
>JBLHZD010000201.1:0-7647 GCA_047631095.1 Alphaproteobacteria bacterium | reverse complement strand
TGGCCCTGGAGAACCCGCACGACCCCTATATCAACGCGCGCGCCCCGGCGGTTCCCTTTGAGCCGATAAGAGACCCTGCTGCCTGGACCGCCAGCGACCTGGCCGCCGATGATACGTGGCGGCATGATTTCACTCATGCGGAAATCGACGATTTACGCGTTGTCGTACAAGGTTTGACCGATAACAACGTCGACCTAATGCCCTTGAGCCGCGACGCCTTTCCTTTGCCCCACCTCGCCAGCGCGCTGCGCGACATCCGCAACGATTTAATCTACGGTCGCGGCTTCATCCATTTTCGCGGTTTGCCCGTGGATGACTTCGGCAAACGCGGCGCGGCCGCCGCCTTCTGGGCGATCAGCCAACACCTCGGCGACGGCGTCTTATCACAAAACAAGCACGGCCATGTTCTGGGCCACGTTACGGATTTGGGCGAATCAAAATCCAACCCGTCCCAGCGCGGCCCGTATTCGCGGGAGGAAATTCCCTTTCACGTCGATTGCGCCGATGTCGTTGGCCTGCTGTGCCTGGAAACGCCGGTCTCTGGCGGCGAAAGCTGCCTCGCCAGCTCCGTCAGCGTGCACAACGAACTCCTGAAGCGCCGCCCGGACCTTGTCCGTGTTCTGGCGAAACCCTATTACCGCGACCGGCGCGACGAAGTTCCGCCGAATTTGGCGCCATGGTACACACTACCGGTCTTTAACTACCATCAGGGCTATTTCAGCGCCTCCATCGAACCGACCTATATCGGATCGGCGCATCGGTTTGACGATGTGCCGGAAATGACGGCGGATCAAAAGGAAGCCGCCCGCGTTGTGCAGGAATTATCGCGTGAGCAACGCTTCGACATGGGGTTCCAACGCGGCGACATGCAATTTCTGAACAATCACGTCATCTTTCACACCCGATTGGGATATGAGGATCGGGACGACCCCGACAAAAAGCGCCATCTGGTGCGCATCTGGCTTAAAGCACTGGATGGTCGCCCGCTGCCTGACGCCTTTTATGAACGACATGGCCCGCGTAACGACATCGACCGGCCTGGCGGCATCGTCGGGCCCGGCACCATCCTCAACGCGCCAATCGACCGCGTATAGGCGCGCCTTGTCGCATCGGCGCATCAACTGACATAATTAACCCTTCGAAACAACATGAGAGAACTGACGATGGCCTATAAACACATCACCGTGGACCCTATTGCGGGCGCCTGTGGCGCAGTAATTGGCGGCGTCGATCTCTCGCAACCCGTTGACGACGCGACCTTTGACGAGATCAAACAGGCCTTCACCGCAAACCAGGTCATCTTTTTTCACGATCAGGATATTTCCGAAGACGAGCATAAGGCGTTTGGTCGACGGTTTGGCGAATTGAATATTCATCCGCGCTATGTGCCGCTGGAGGGACATCCGGAGATCTTTCCAATCCGCAAGGACCCCGACGTTGCGAAAATCGTCGGCGGCGTGTGGCATCACGACCTGACCCATTTACCGGAACCGCCCCTGGGCGCGATTTTATATGCGCTGGACGTCCCTCCAATCGGCGGCGATACGATGTTTTCCAGCCAGTATCTCGCTTATGAAACCCTGTCGGACGGCCTGAAGGAAACGTTGGCCGGGTTGAAAGGCGTCCATGACAACCGGATTCAGGCGCCTAAAGTCTCCGCAGATCGAAATGAAGAACGATCCAGTAAATTGCGCGATGACATGGGCGAGGCTGAGGAACCGGAATGTGAACACCCCGTCGTCATCACGCACCCGGAATCCGGACGTAAAGCGCTCTATGTTAATAAAATTAGGACGCATCGTTTCGCGGGGATGACCGAAGACGAAAGTCGACCCCTCCTCAAATATCTATGCGACCATGCGGAGAAGCCCGAATTCACGTGCCGGTTTCGCTGGCGTAAAGGCTCTATCGCCTTTTGGGACAATCGCTGCGTCATGCATCGCGCGTTAAACGATTATCCCGGCTACAAACGCTATATGAACCGGGTCACCATCAACGGCGTGCGTCCCGTTTAGGGTTCGGCCCGTCTAGCCTGCCGTCTGAATACGGTCGGCGAATTGCAAAAGCAATTCCTTCAAGTCAGGCTCATCGACGCGCGCAGCCGCCGTTTCGGCGCTCATCCATTCCCGGTCGCGCAGGTCTGATTCCGGATAAGAGTCTAGCTCGCGCTGGACATCGAGGGGATAGACGAGAACCTGATACAGACCGGATTTTTCGTCGGACTTACGATAGCGATAGGTTCCCGTTCGGCGGGTCGCTATCGCGCCAACCACGCCAGCTTCCTCCAACGCTTCAAACTCCGCCGATTCCCGCGCCGTCAGACCGGGTTCGATATTGCCCTTCGGTAAAACCCATCGTTTTGTGCGGATCGACGTCACCAGCAGTATCGACAGCAGGCCGTCACGGAGCCGATACGGCAATGCGGCGCATTGGCGGTGGCTGTTGAGTTTAATCATTGTTGGAGAAGATTTCGTCCATAAGGTACTGTTGGCATTCCATTTTTCGGAGCGGCGTTAGCGGCGCGGCCGACCGATTCGGGGGTTTCCTTCGACACATAAATTTTCGGCAAATCATCCCACGACAAAGCATGCGGCAATTTCAAATATAATATCAATACGTTACAGTTCTGTGACAACGCCGTCTCGTATGGAGTTGACGCCAATCAGGCAAAGCTCTACTTCCGCTTGGATCCCCGCTTACTCCAATTGCCCAGGATACGCCTGTGACGAATACACCTGAGTCTGGCGACGACGCTGATAAAAAGATAGGGAAAAAGACAACCGTTGATAAAGATTTACGGCGGTTCGTCCAGCTTGAAAAGGCGTCATTGCTAACCAGTCAACGCAGTTTGAACCTGGGCTTCGGCCTGATGTTTCTGCTGGTCGTCTGGGCGTTTACCTTTTTTCTGAATGGCGACGGCGACACCAACTCCATCATTACCATCGCCGCGATTGTCGGCGCCTATATGGCGATGAATATTGGCGCCAATGATGTCGCGAACAATGTCGGTCCAGCAGTCGGGTCTAAAGCCCTGACCATGATGGGCGCATTGGCGATTGCCGCGGTTTTTGAAGCTGCGGGCGCCCTGATCGCGGGCGGTGAAGTGGTTAGTACAATATCCAAAAGCATCGTGTCCCCCGAAGCATTCGCGGATAAGGATGTCTTTATCTACGCGATGTTGGCGGCGCTTTTATCAGCGGCCATCTGGGTGAATTTGGCGACGATGATTGGCGCGCCCGTGTCCACGACCCATTCAATCGTCGGCGGCGTCCTGGGCGCCGGGATCAGTGCGGCGGGCATGGCGGCGGTCGACTGGGTCGTCATGTCGAAAATCGCCGCCAGCTGGGTGATATCACCGTTCCTGGGCGGTGTAGTGGCGGCGCTGTTTCTCGCCTTCATTAAATACGCAATCCTGTTTAAAGAGGATAAAATCGGCGCCGCAAAACGCTGGGTGCCTGTGCTGGTCGCAATTATGGCCACCGCCTTCTCCGTCTATCTGGTCATGAAAGGCCTGAAACGCCTCTGGAAACCCGATTTCGTTACGTTGTGTTTCCTGGGCGCTGCGGCGTTCGCCGCAACGTATTTTGTCGTCCGGGCCCGCGTTGCGCGCGCGGCGGCGACCCTTGAAAACCGACGCCGATCAGTTGGCGAGCTGTTCACGACACCCTTGATCTGCGCCGCAGCCCTGTTGTCCTTCGCCCATGGCTCAAACGATGTGGCGAATGCCGTCGGTCCCTTGGCCGCCATCGTCAGCGCGGTCGAGTTTGGCGAGGTCGCCGCGAAGGTCACGCTGCCTCTCTGGGTGCTGTTTATCGGGGCAGCCGGCATCTCCGTCGGTCTGTTGCTGTATGGCCCGAAAATCATCGAGATCGTGGGTGAAAAAATCACCCGCCTCAACCGTATACGCGCCTTTTGCGTCGCCCTGTCCGCCGCGATTACGGTTATTGTAGCGTCTACGCTGGGCTTGCCGGTCAGTTCAACGCATATCGCTGTCGGCGCGGTCTTTGGCGTCGGCTTTCTGCGCGAATTCATCACCAATCGACGCCTCGGCATCCCGGTGGTCGCGCCGACGGCGCCCACAAACCTTGGCGCCCAATCCGACTTCCAGATTAACCGCTGGGCGAAAGCGCGGAAGCGGAAATTGGTCCGGCGCCGCCATATCATGACCATCGTTGGCGCCTGGCTTATCACCGTGCCCGCCTCCGCCGTTCTCGCCAGCCTGATATTTTTTGCGATCGGCGCAATTTTGTAGCCAGCCCCCTGGAATCAGCGGCCAGCGGGACAACATGGTTAAAATCCACATTGCAGCGTCGCTTAACCTTGCTTCCCCATAAAATTACCGGCACAATTTCGCCGCTATTTGTCCGCACCAATTTGAGGCTAAATGTCCGCACATTTGCGAACCTGAACCTTCGTTAAAGAGAGAGAGGAAGACCGTGGAACTCCAACGACCGTTGCCAACGCCCATGACTCCCGAAGCCAAGCCCTATTGGGACGGGCTCAAGGACGAAAAACTCATGCTGCCGAAATGCGAAGATTGCGGTAAAGCATTTTTCTATCCGCGCATCGCCTGCCCGCATTGCCATTCGCGCAATGTCGGATGGACCCAAGCCAGCGGTAAAGGGAAGCTTTATTCCTTCGAAATCGCCTATCGTTCGTTGAACCCGGCCTTCAAGATTGAGCCTCCCTATGTGTTGGCGATGATCGAATTGGAGGAAGGTCCGCGCATAATGTCCAATTTGATCAATATCGAAGCGACGCCCGAAGCGGTGAAAATCGATATGCCGGTCGAGGTCGTTTTCGAAAAACAGAATGACGACGTCACCATCCCCCTCTTTCAGCCCGCGAGCTAAGGCGCGCGCCGCCGTTCGGTGATGAATGCGCCGCACGCGGCATCTGAAAGAGACCCGACACCTGAATTTCATGGAAAGCTAAAATGAAAGAGTTATCAAACGCTGTAGCGATCGTGGGCGTGGATGAATCCGATGAACTCGGCACCCTGCCCCATGTCAGCCAACTAAGCCTCCATTTGCAGGCTATTCACAACGCCGTCGCAGACGCCGGACTGAAAATTTCCGACGTCGATGGCATCTTCACCGCCGGGCAACACTCGCCCGCGCTGCTGGGCGAAGCGCTCGGCATTCGGCCGCGCTATATCGACGGCACCTCGGTCGGTGGTTGTTCCTTCATCATCATGATGGGCCATGCACTGCTAGCCCTGCATCATGGTCTGTGCGACGTGGCCGTCATCTCGCACGGGGAAAGCGGACGCAGCGGCACGGGCGTCACACGCGCACGCGACACCAGCCTTGTCGGTCAGTATGAAACACCTTACGGCTTTGGCGGCGCGCCGACCTATTTCGGCATGATCACCAACCGTCACATGCATGATCACGGCACAACGCTGGAAGATTGGGCGCAAGTCGCGGTCTCGACACGTGAGTGGGCGGCCTTGAACCCGAAAGCGAAATTCCGCGATCCGATCACGGTTCAGGATGTGCTGGATTCCCGTCCCATGTTCTACCCCTTCAATCTGCTGAACATCTGTCTGGTGACCGATGCGGGCGGCGCGGTCGTTTTGACCCGAGCCGACCGAGCCAAGGATTGCGCCAAGAAGCCGGTTTATCTCCGTGGCGCCGGCGAAGCGACGGAACATGTCTTTGTGACGGAAATGCAAAACATGCCGTTCAGTGAAGCCACCCGCATGTCGGGCGAAAAAGCCTTCCAGATGGCTGGCGTTTCACCCGGTGATTTCGATCACGTCATGCTGTATGACGCGTTCTCCTCTGGTCCGCCGATCATGCTGGAATCGCTTGGCTTCTGTAAGCCTGGCCAAGGCGTCTCATATTTCGAACCGGGCAAATCCAACCCCGGCGGCTCCTTGCCGATCAACACCAATGGCGGTGGCCTGTCCTACACCCACTCGGGCATGTATGGCATCTTCCCGCTGATCGAAGCGACCCGCCAGCAGCGCGGCGAATGCGGCGATCGTCAGGTCCCCAATTGCAATCTGTCGCTGGTAAACGGTATGGGCGGCATGTTGTCCGCCGCCGGTACGGTCGTTCTTTCGACCGAAAAGTAAGACGATCGGGAGCGGCTTCGGTCGCTCCCGTTATCGCCTTTTCTGCACAACCGACTTATTTGCGTCGTTTTACGCCGATCATCCATGCCGGCCCCGCCGCCAGGAACGCGACGACCCCAATCGCGAAGAAAACATCCTTAAATCCAAATGTCGTGGCCTGCGCCTGAATAACATCGGACAAATAGCGAAGCGCGCCGGCAATTTGCGCATTCTCGGACCCGCCCGCCTCCGATAGAAGCTGGCGGGTCGAATTCAACAGACTCCGCGTTGTGTCATTGGCCGAGGTTTGCGTCGCGGTGAACGCTTCGCCATGAAACCAGGTGCGGTGTTCAAAATACGCCGTTAACAGCGCAATCCCGAAACCACCGCCGATATTTCGGAAAAATGTAGAGCACGATGCGCCGCGAGAAATTTTTGTCCGCAGGCACCGCGCGCAACGCCGCCACGTTCAAAGAGGGAATGACGAGGCTCAGTCCCACGCGGTTTAGCGCGGTATAGGCCACCAACGCAAAAACGTGGTGTTCACATCCACCGCCTGAATCAGGAAACACCCCACGGCGAACACCAGCAACCCCACGGCGATGGGAATATGAGCGGGTATCGTGTTGGTAATTCGTCCCGCCAGCGGGAAAAATAACATCATGATCAAACCGCCCGGCGCCAGCAGGAACCCCGCTCGCGTCGCGCTGTAGCCCTGAATGGTCTGCACAAAAACCGGGACAAAATAACTCGACGCAAACAGACCGGCGCCAAAAACAAACCCCGACAGCATCGTTAACCTGAATTCGTGCTCTCGAAACAGCGTCAAATCCAGTATCGGATACTCCGCGCGCAACTCCCAATAGATGAAAACCATTAAAACGCCGACGCCGCCGAGGAGGCGGATCAGAATATAATCCGAGCCCCACCCCATCCGGGGGCCGTTCGACAATCCGCTCAGCAACGAAAAAATCGCAATGAAAATCAGGATGAAGCCTGTCCAATCGAAGGCCGGCGCATTGCTGGAATAACGCTTGTGCGGCATGAAGATCAGACTCATCAGGAGCGCGGGCGCACAAATCGGCAACGGCAACAAAAACAGATATCGCCAACTGAGCGTATCGATGGCGATACCGCCCAGAATGGGCCCAAATGTTGGCGCCAACACACTGCCCAGACCATAGATTCCGATGGCGAGGCCGCGGCGTTCTGGTGGAAACACACGGAACATGGAATACATCGCGAGCGGCTGACCGATGCCCGACGCAACGCCCTGTAATATCCACCCGGCAATCAGGGTGTCGATATTGGGCGCCGTCGCGCTCAGGATTGATCCAATGCCAAAGAGCACAATCGTCAGGATATAACCGGTCCGCTGGCCTAAGAGTCCGTCCGGAAAGTTCATGCGTTTAAACAAATCTTTCTCATCATCAGACGAATTGACGCCAAGAGAAGGAAGGCTTGGGCGGTTCTGTTGTGGTTTTCAAAATCTTTGGCGAGACGGCGGCATCTTCCGAGCCAGGCAAAGGTTCTTTCCACGACCCACCGCCTGGGGATGACCTCGAAGCCAACTGCAGCATCGGATC
>JBLHZD010000200.1:0-7648 GCA_047631095.1 Alphaproteobacteria bacterium | reverse complement strand
GCCGCGATCAATCGCTTCATCAAGGAACACAACGACAAACCAAAACCATTCAACTGGAAAGCTGATCCCGATGAGATAATTGCTGCCGTAAAGCGTGGGTTCCAAACGTTGGAGTCAATCCACTAGCGTGTATCCCGCCAGATCGGGTGTTGTTTCCGGATCAAGATTCAGCCCGCGCGCGATGAAGCGTTTCACGGCGCGGATTTGCGGGATGTCGTATTCCATCATGCGCTCCTGAAACGCGGCAACCGAATCGTCGAGATCGTCACTCGCCACCACGCGACCGATCAACCCGATGGCCAGCGCCGTGTCGGCCTCAATTTCATCCATCGAATAAATCATGTCCGCCAGGGCTTTAGGCGACACTTTGGTCAGGGCTGACATCGCCAGGGTCGGGGCGGTGCCGTGGGTCATTTCGGGCAGGGAAAAACGCGCCTGGTCGCCTGCGATGGCGATGTCCGATCCGCCGACCAGCGCGCAGCCGAACCCCAGCGCACGCCCCTGCACCGCACTGATGATGGGCGCGGGGCAATCGCGAAACGCTTTGTACACCGCCAGAATGCGCGCCATGACCTTGCCGTGCAGGACATAGGCGGAACCGGGGGCGCCGCCTTTGCCGCGTTCGCGTCCGGTGCAGAAATCCGCGCCCGCGCCGCGGAGCACGATGGCGCGTAAATCCTCGTTTTTCCCAAGGTCCTGCAGGAGCCTGGTCAGGCGCGTCAGCATGGAATCGCTGATCGGGTTGCCCAATCGCGGACGGTTAAAGGTAATATGGGCGAAGGGCCCGTTTCGTTCGAAGCGTATTTGCTGCGCCATGTAGGGTTCCTTTTTCGCGACAGGTTAGGCGCTGTTGATCGCGCGCCAGATTTTCTCCGATGTGACCGGCATTTGCAGATGGGTCACGCCATACGACGACAGGGCGTCAACGATGGCGTTGACCACCGCCGCCGGGGCGGGGGTTGTGCCGCCTTCGCCGCCGCCCTTCGCACCCATCAGGTTGGTCGGGGTCGGCACTTCGTTATGGCCAACCGCGAAGGACGGAAACTCATCCGCGCGCGGTATGACATAATCCATGAACGACCCGGTCAGAAGCTGGCCGGAATCCGGGGCGTAGGCGACTTCTTCCCATAACGCTTGTCCGACGCCTTGCGCGATGCCGCCATGAACCTGGCCGTCGACGATCATCGGGTTGACCACAGTGCCCACATCATCCACCGCCGCGTATCGCGTTAGCGCCACCGCGCCGGTGTCCGGGTCGATCTCCACCTCTGCGACATGGCAGCCATTGGGATAGGCGGGCATCGGCTTGTCGATCCGTGCGACCGCGCGCAACGGACCTCGCAAGGTTTCCGGCAAATCGGCGTTCGTCTCGGCGGCGCGCGCGGCCTCGAACAATCCCATGGCGCGGTCCGTGCCGGTTACGGTGAAGGCGCCGCCGCCAAACTGCACATCGGCGATGGCGCATTCCAGAAGGTGCGCGGCGATGGCTTTGCCGCGTTCGATAATTTCATCGCGGGTCTGGCTGAACAAATGCCCGCCAACCCGCATGGTGCGCGCGGAATGCGACCCGGACCCGTCCTTCACAAACGCCGTATCCCCATACCGAAAATCGATGCTGTCGAAGGGAACGCCCAGGAATTGCGCGCCAATTTGGCGAAACGTCGTTTCGTGGCCTTGGCCGCTTGATTGCGTGCCGATCACCATATCCAGTCGGCCTTCCGGCAACACGTGCATCACGGCGCGTTCCAGTGGCCAGCCGGTGGACGTTTCGACATAATTTGCCAATCCGATGCCCAACAGGCGACCGCGTTTAGACGCCTTGGCCTTCCGCGCCGCGAAGCCGGTCCAGTCGGATAATTCCAGCGCCATGTCCTGGCTTTTATGAAACTTGCCGCTGTCATACGTGACGCCGAGGGGATTGGTGTAGGGCAGGGCGGATTCGGGAATCAGGTTCCGGCGGCGTATTTCAATTCGGTCCAATCCCATTTCGCTGGCGGCCAGGTCGATTAAGCGTTCCATTGTAAAAATGGCTTCCGGGCGCCCGGCGCCGCGATAGGCGGTGACCGGCGATGTGTTGGTCCAGACCGCCTTGGTGACGACATCAGCGAGGGGAATGTCATACAGGCTGGTGGTGACAGTCGGCCCCCGCGCGATGGGAACGAAGGACAAGGCGTGCGTGCCGAGGTTGCCGATATTCTCGGTACGCATGGCGAGAAATTGGCCATTTTCGTCGAGCGCCAGTTCCGCGCGCGTAATCAGATCGCGTCCGGCGTAATCCCCCAGCGCCATTTCGTGGCGCGTCCCGGTCCATTTGACCGCTCTTCCCAGCCGCTTGGCCGCCCATACGACCAGGGCGAATTCCGGATACAGTGAATTACGCGTGCCGTATCCGCCGCCGACATCGCGCGATACAACGCGAATTCTGTCATCGTCGACGCCCAGCGCGCCAGACAGTTCTCGTTGGAATCGGTTCACGCCCTGCCCGCCAGTGAACAGGACATATTGACCCGCCTCCGAATCATATTGGCTAATTGCGGCGCGCGGCTCCATCGGCACCCCGGTGACGCGATTGTTGACGACATCCAACCGCGTGATATGCGCGGCTGTCGCAAATGCCGCCGCGACTAGGTCCGGGTCGCCCTTTTGATCGTCGACGCATAAATTTGAGCCGAATTCATCCCATAACGGCGTGGCATTCGCCGCCAGCGCGGCTAGCGGTTCTGTGACGGCGGGGAGCGGTTCATAATTGGCGGTTACCGCCGCCGCTGCGTCGGACGCTTGCGCTGCGGTCTCAGCGACGACCATCGCCAACGCCTCGCCAACGCGGCGTACTTTATCCGTCGCCAGTAACGCTATCGGTGGATAATAAATGTCTGAACCGTCCCGGTTGCGCAGCGCGACGTCCAGCGGGTTACCTTTCGCCGCCAATGGGCCGTACCCGTCCGCGCCGTATTCCTTGGCGCCCAGCACCGCCAACACGCCGGGCATCGCCGCTGCGGCGCCGGTTTCGATGGATAACACCCGCGCATGGGCCTGATCGGTGCGCGCGAACGCTGCGTAGACCTGTCCCGGTAAATTCAGGTCGTCGCTATACTCGCCGCAACCCGTGAGCAGGCGCGTGTCTTCAACGCGGCGGACCGGGTCGCCAATGCCCCCGCCATTTGGGGCGGCGGGGGATGCATATTTGTCGATTTCGGGCGGCGCCATTGGCGAATCCTTTTCGGCGACGAGGCGAGCAAGCGCTTGCGATCACCAAGGATTCCCAAATTTCGCGAAGAAAGCAATGTTTGACAGCCGCGAGCGGCGCGCTACCGGCAAGGGTTCGCCGACCGCGGCGTCAATCGGCGTCCGCCTACATGAACAGTTTTTCGCCCTTCATGTTCTTGTACATATCGGCGACGAATTCTCCGTAGCCATTATACATCAGCGTCGGGACGCGCTTCCGCGACCCCAGCACCCGCTCCGTCGCCTGACTCCAGCGCCGGTGCGGCACTTCCGGGTTCACATTCGCCCAAAAACCATATTCAGATTTCGCCGTCGCTTCCCAATAACTGATGGGGCGCTTGTCGGTGAAGGTGAACCGAACGATGGATTTGGTCGATTTGAAACCATATTTCCACGGCACCGCCAAGCGGAGCGGCGCGCCATTTTGTTTTGGCATCGGCTTGCCGTACAGCCCCGTCGCGATGAAGGCCAGATCATTGGTGGCCTCTTCGATGGTCAGGCCTTCCGTATAGGGCCAGGGATACCAGAACTGGCGCAGCCCCGGCATGGTCTCTTTATCCTCCAGCGTCTCCATCCGCACATATTTCGCCTTGCTCAAGGGCTTGGCGAAATCGACAAGTGCGCGGAACGGGAAGCCCGACCAGGGGACCGCCATGGACCAGGCCTCAACACAACGGTGACGATACAAACGCTCCTCGATGGGCATTTTACGGATGAGGTCGTCAAAACCGGTGACGATTTCATTTTCGACCATGCCGTCGATCTTGATTTCCCACGGGCGAATTTTCAGTTTCTGCGCCGCCTCGGAAATGCTTTTATGGCTACCGAATTCATAAAAATTATTAAACGTCAGAACGTCTTTTTCCGCCGATAAGGGGCGGTCCATGACAAATTTCTCGTTCCGGGTTCCGGGATACAAATCGGCGGTGGGGTCTCCCGCATTGGCGGCGGCCTTGGCGAGGGCTTGCCCGCCCGGTACGGCGGCGGCCATCAGAATGGAGCCGGTCCCCATCGTTTTGAGTAATTTGCGACGTTGCAGGAACACCGATTCATCAGTGGCCATGGATTCCGGCAGTTCCCATCCGCGCTTGCGCTTGAAAAACATCTAAATATCCCTTTAACGACAATGATTAGGTCTGGCCCTAAACTAGGCGTGTTTGGGCGATCGGCAAATTCAATTTGAAGTGATCGACGGAAAACCCCATGTTTAGAGGGCGCGGCCGATCAATACATCAGCGCCGCCAGATGTGAATTATGCGGGAGCGGCTGTGGAAGCGCTTCAAATTATATCCTTGGCGCTCGGCGCTGCATGGGCGAGCGGCGTTAATGTTTACGCCGTTGTGTTGTTTCTGGGCGGACTGGGCTCGCTGGGCTTTGTCGCCTTGCCCGGAGAGCTGGAGATTCTAACCCACCCTGTGGTGCTGATTACCGCGGGCGTCGTGTATTTCGTCGAGTTTTTCGCCGACAAGATTCCTGGCGTTGATTCGCTATGGGATGCGGTTCACACCTTTATTCGAATTCCCGCCGGGGCGCTTTTGGCGGGCGGCGCGGTCGCGGAAATTGGCGAGCCCTATCAGGTTGCGGCGGCGTTAGCGATGGGGGGCGTGGTAGCAGCGGGCAGTTACGCGACCAAGGCGGGCGCGCGGGCGGTTATAAACACGTCGCCCGAGCCGTTCAGCAATTGGGTGGCGTCCTTTACCGAGGATATTCTGGTCATCGGCGGGTTGTCGCTGGCGGTCTATAACCCGGTTTTGTTTTTTGGATTTTTCCTGTTATTCGCTATTCTCGTGGCCTGGTTGCTGCCAAAGCTATGGCGAGTTTTGAAACGGTTGATGACGCGCTTGCGCGGCGGCCCCGTCGTCGCATCCCCGGCATCATCGCAACCGGCATCCTCGCAACCGTCGTCCCTTTCCGGTCCCAAGGGCATCCTGTTGTCGCTTGACCCGCGAAAGCGCGACTGACAAAACGCCCTATGAAAATTGTCACACAAGCCCGGCGCGGTGTCCCTGCGTGAGTAAACCTCCCGCGAAGTCGCAAAAACCGGCCACAAAGCGTAAAAAGGCGTCACCGAACGCGCCAAAAAAAGCGCCGAGAAAAGCGCCGACTGGCAGCCGGATGTCCTGGCTATCGCGGATTGGCCGCTTCCTGGTGCTGGGAACGATGACGGGCGCCGTCTTGTGGTGCGTGTTGTTTTTCCTTTTTGCGCCACCCATGCCCGACACCGCCACACTATGGCGCGCGCGCCATAGCCCCGGCGCGACATTTTACGGCGTGGATGGAACGGTGTTGTCCCAACGCGGCGCGTTTAACGGGGCGCTCATCCCTGTGTCTGAATTGCCCAAACATTTGTCACAAGCCGTGATCGCGACGGAAGACCGGCGGTTCTACAATCATTTTGGCATGGATGTTATCGGTTTCGCCCGCGCCCTGATTTCCAATATTCGCGCGGGCGGCATCGTGCAGGGCGGCAGCACGTTGACCCAGCAATTGGCCAAGAACTTGTTCCTCACGCCGACGCGGACGGTGACGCGCAAAATTCAGGAATTGATGCTCGCGATCTGGCTGGAAGCGCGGTTGAGCAAGGATGAAATCATCACCTTGTATCTCAACCGGGTGTATCTGGGCGCGGGCGCGTATGGGGTGGAGGCCGCCGCCCAGAAGTATTTTGGAAAATCCGCCCGTCGTGTGAATTTATCGGAAGCGGCGTTGCTGGCGGGGTTGTTGAAGGCGCCGTCGCGTTATGCGCCAACCAGTAATCTGAAACGATCGAACGCGCGCGCCAAACAAGTCCTGAAGAATATGGTCGCAGCAGGCTATCTCAACGACGCAAAATTCAAGGCGGCGGTGCGGGCGCCTGCGAAACTGACCCGAAGCGCGGTGAATAATGAATCGCGCTACTTTATCGACTGGGTTCATGAGCGATTGCCGTCGCTGATCGGTCATCCCGACGCTGATTTGATCGTCATGACGACGCTGGATGTGAAAGCGCAAAAAGCCGCAGTGACGGCGGTCAGGGCGCATTTGAAACGCGATGGCGCAAAACGAAAAATTGGGCAAGCCGCGTTGATCGCCTTTGATCCCTCTGGCGCGGTGCGGGCGATGGTGGGCGGTCGATCTTACGCCGCCAGCCAGTTCAATCGCACAACGCAGGCCAAGCGCCAACCGGGCTCCGCCTTTAAGCCCTTCGTCTTTCTGACGGCGCTGGAAGCGGGCATGACGCCGCGTGATAATGTTCGCGATGCGCCGATCAAGATTGGCGATTGGCGGCCCCGGAATTTCAGCAAAAAGTATCTTGGCGACGTGTCGCTGGAGACGGCGTTGGCGAAATCCCTGAACGCCCCCGCCGTGCGGCTGTCAGAACGCTTTGGTCGCGGCAATGTCGCCAAGACGGCGCGGCGTCTGGGCGTGTCCAGTCGTTTGACGAAGCAGCCGTCTCTGGCGCTCGGCGTGTCCGAGTTAAGTCTGTTCGAATTAACGGCGGCGTACGCCCCGTTCGCCAATGGCGGTCGCGGGGTCATCGCCCACGGGGTCCTGGAGGTGCGAACGCGCGCCGGCGACCTTTTGTATCGGCGTGGTGGTTCTCGCGGGCGTCGTGTGGTTGCGGCGCGTCATGTCGCGCAGATGAACCAGATGTTGTCAGCGGTCGTGAAATCGGGCACCGGCCGCGCGGCGCGACCGGGCGCGCGGCCGGCGGCGGGGAAGACCGGGACCAGTCAGAATTTTCGCGATGGCTGGTTTGTCGGATACACCGCTGATCTGATGGCGGGCGTCTGGGTCGGCAATGACAACAACGCGCCGATGCGCAAGGTTACGGGCGGGCAAACTCCGGCGCGGATCTGGCGGCGGTTTATCGAGCGCGCATCGGTGAAAATTCCGCCCAGACCTCTCGCCAAAGGCGTGCGGATTGCGCAATCCGATCTTGCGCCGACGCCACGCCGGGATCGAAACTCCCCAACTGACGCCGCAGACGTAGTGACGCAAATTACTAGTATAATCTCTCGATTATTTTCCGATTCCGGCGCGTCTTCCGGTCCTTCGGGGGCGCCGAGGCGGGAATATCAAATTCCCAAGGACGAAGAAGAAGAGACGGCCGACTAGCCGTGTCCGGGTCTCGCCAACGCCGTCAGGACTTGTTTCGGACGACCCGCCATAAGTACGTGATAAGCCATATGGGGACGACGACCACCGCGCCAATCAGGATATAGGTAAAGGCCCAGTTGAAAAACGACACGCCCATATCGGCGAGTTTTTCAAAGGCGACCTGCGCGCTTGTTAGCAAGTTTCGAGGGTCGATATCAAGCGCGGCCAAAATAATGCCGACCAGCAGCGACGCCACCAAAATCTTGACGATTGAGCGGCCGCTAATTTTCGGCAGGCGTCGCCCGGTCTCACTCTGATTTGATGGCAACTATTTTTTTATCGG
>JBLHZD010000199.1:0-7706 GCA_047631095.1 Alphaproteobacteria bacterium | reverse complement strand
GCATGGATCACTCAAAGATGACGGGCATGGCGAAGAAGGAAGATCCCTTTTACCCCAAGGGTAGTGGCCTGATGCCAACTGCGGCCAATGGCGGAAAGTTTCTTTCTTATGCAGATCTCAAAGCGCAAAAGCCGCTTTATAAGCATCGTCCGGCGACGCGCGAAATTGAGATCCGCATCACCGGCAATATGGAGCGCTATATCTGGTCGCTCAATGACGTCAAATATGGCGACGCAGAGCCTATTAGACTGAAGTACGGGGAACGGGTTCGGTTCAAATTCGTCAACGAAACGATGATGACCCATCCGATGCACCTGCATGGAATGTGGTCCATTCTGGACAATGGATCGAAGAAATGGAACCCGATCAAGCATGTTGTAAGCGTCTCTCCGGGGACGACAGTTTATATGGAGACGGAAGTGGATGCGCCTGGTCAATGGGCGTTCCATTGCCACCTTTCCTATCATGCGGCCGCCGGTATGTTCCGCAAGGTCATCGTTGAAGGCGGAGAAAAGTCCGCTGAACTGAAATCCGCGCGGTGAGGACCACAACATGAAAAACAAACTGATGACAATCGCCTTTGCCGGGTTTGCCGCAATTGCAATTTCCGCGTCCTCTCAAGCTCAGGAAACCAACCTGATCTTCTATGGCGTCCAGATGGAGGAACTCGAGTACCGTCAGGGCGACCGGAATCAAAACCTTCTGGTATGGGATGGCGACGCTTTTATCGGCTCCGATGAACTAAAGCTACGATGGCTCGGGAAGGGTGAATACGATACTGAAGGCGACGTGCTGGAAACAATGGAGAACCGGCTGGTGCTTCAGAAGCCGATTTCCGATTTCTTTGACCTCAAGGCGGGGGTCAGGCTGGATTCACCGGAGGGCGCAGACCGCTGGTTTGGCGTACTCGGTATTGCGGGATTGGCGCCGCAATGGATTGAAGTCGACGCCGATCTGTTTGTCAGCGAAACCGGCGACATTTCGGCTCGACTTGACGCCGAATATGAATTGCTCATCACCAATCGACTCATATTGACGCCATCTGTGGAGATTGATGTTGCGTTGTCCGATGATCGGGAGATCGGCGTCGCTTCGGGGCTGAATAGTATCGAGGTCGGCGCACGGCTTAGCTATGACGTCGTGGACCGCGCCGTTTCACCTTATATCGGCGTCGTTTACGAACGAAAGTTTAGTCGCACCGCCGACTTCGCGAGAGACGAAGGGGAAGACCCTTCCGCGTTGTTCGCCGTGATCGGTGCGAAACTGATGTTTTGATCTTATTGTGTATTTAGTTGGCCGCCAAGGTCCGCAGTGGGTCTATTCCGGAAATGGGGTTCCTGATTACGATTTCTCACCCTGTTCAAAACGGCAAAACTCAACGGTATCGACCCACAAGCCTGGCTGACCGACGTGCTGAACCGTATTGCTGACCCCAAGGTCACAAAACTCGACGAACTTTTGCCCTGGCGTTACGCTGACCCAGCGTAACGGAGCCATCGGTTCGTGGCGTCGTTGTCACTTCTGAAGTCGAGCGCAACAATAATACCGTCACCTTTAACCGTGGCGCCAACGTAAATTGGGATTACCGGGCGAACATTATCTATCGCTATAGCGTCAAAGATTCACAATACGCGTCAAAACGTGTGTTTTTCGGAGACGACAGTAGTGGATCAGGCGCCATGGCGCGATCAGAGCGACGAGTGGCGCAATATTTTCCCGGCGAAAATGTCGATGTCCCTTTCGGTCCGGATAATCCGGCCAACGCCGTTTTGGAACGAAATGTCAGAGCGGGCGCGATCCAATGCACCATAATCGGAATGGTCGCAACCATAAGTGGCTTCGCTTTTTTGAGATTGATTTTTCAGGACTTGTGGTGAGTTTCCGCTCTATGGACACCCCGCGACCGGCCAGTCTATAAGGTGGATCGGTTACACCGGACGGATACCGTTTATCCAGGGTTATGTCCGTTTGAATAAGGCCCCGCAATGTCCGCCAACGTAGGGGACATGGTCGGTTACCGAAAACATTGACCTTAAAATGCGTCACGTTATAGGGGGAACGTCACTCCACAAAAACGCCTTCTTAACCGCCGACGCTACGGTTGACCCGGTGCGCGTTCAATGGTTCGTTGAATGGTGCGTCTCAGCACTAAAAGGACATTATTGTATGCGACCATGGTTTTTGACGATCGGGTTTTTAGTTTCGATAGTGTTGTCGTCGGTTTCTGCATCGGCCCAGTCGAACAGTAACAGTGCGGGATATGCAGAACTCGTAAAGCTGTTCGAGGCGGCGAAGATTATAATTAAGAAGAATGGCGCCTATTGGCACGCGGATAAGTGGGGTGTGCTTAGTCAAAGTCAGTGGGCGGATGTGCAATTGGGCGCGTTGAATAATGGGTGGGAATACGGGCTGATCGGGTTTTGCGATAGCGGGTGCGGCACATTTGATCTCGTATTATACGATGGCAACAATCGGCTAATCGCACGCGGGGCCGGTAAACCCGAGCTTGAGGTTAAGCCTCGTCAAACACAGAATTACTGGGCCTGAGTGACCATGTCCAGCTGTAATGTAAACCCGTGTAATTGGGGTTTCATCGTTGCCAAAAAACAGCTGACAGCCGTGGCTGCCCCGGTCGCGCCGTCCGTGACGCCAGCTCGGCCGGCCCAAACACAGACTCATAATGTTGCATCTCGGCGTGCGTTGGTGGCGTCAAGCGGAAACCGTACGGACGTTACCACATTCCAACTCAACAACGATACCAACTATCAGATCGCAATCCACTGGATTGACTACGCCGGTAATCCCAACCCAAACCGCGTTATCAGTCCTCCCGGAAACCATTGGCGGATTTCCGGGGGCGTCAAGACCTGGGAAAGCCACTGGTACGCGATCTACAGTCCTTCAGGATTCTTGTGCAGCTTCTCTCCGCGGCAGAACACGACTGTAAATCTCTCGCAATTAGCGGCATGCAAATAACAGCGATCAAGGGAACGTAAAATCGGGCGGCCTGGGCGACGAAAGCCCGGGCAATGTCTTGCAAACACACAATTTCCCTATTTACCTGGCGGTATCGCCCGTCCCTTGCGGCGCGCGGGTTGCGGCGTAAATGGCGCCACCGTCGCCGCGACAAAGGCTCTTTTGACTGGATGGTTTATCCTTCCCAAACTCGGAGGGGATAACGTGCAACGCGCTTTGCCGACGCCGCGTATTTTTTTGATCCTTCCGCCTTCTTCCTGCATATTTGGTGAAAGAGTTATAAAAAAGGACGAATTCATGGAAAAGCGACGGTTTGGGCGGACTGATTTGAACGTTTCCCGACTAACCTTCGGCTGCGGCGCCGTCGGTGGTTTGATGACGAAGGGTGACGCGGCGGACCAGGATCGTGCGATCGCCTGGGCCCGCGACAATGGGATCAACTTTTTCGACACGGCGGCGAGCTACGGCAATGGGCTTTCCGAGACCAATTTGGGACGGGCGCTCGCGGGAAACACCGATGGCATCGTCGTTTCCTCCAAAGTCGGCGTCGCCGCCGACGAGATGGACGACATCGCCGGCGCCATTGCGCGCTCGATCGACGCCAGCCTCGCCCGGCTAAAGCTCGACCATGTCGATCTCTTCCAACTGCACAATACGCTCGGGCAGCGGGATAAAGTCGCGCCCGAGCGGGGCATACTCGACGCCGATATCGTGCTTAATGAGGTCATCCCCGCCTTTGAGAAACTGCGCGACGCGGGCAAGACCCGCTATCTGGGGTTCACGGCCAAAGGCGATGCCGACGATTTGCATGCGTTGGTCGATTCCGGCGCCTTCGACAGCGCCCAGATTTTCTATAACCTGCTCGTGCCTTCGGCGGGCGAGGCCATCCCGGAGGGCTATCCCTGCGATGATTTCCGCGAATTGCTGGCGGCGGCGGAACGCAACGGCGTCGGCTCCATCGGCGTTCGGGTTCTCGCAGGCGGCGCTCTTTCAGGAAGCGAGGAACGTCATCCTTTAGGGTCGCAAAACGTGGCGCCCATTGGCTCCAACACCGACTACGCCGCCGACGTACAACGCGGACTCACCTTTCAGTCGCTCCTTGACGACGGCGTCGCGGAAACCTTGCCGGAGCTCGCGGTCCGTTATGCGATCTCCCACTCGACCCTCTCGACAGTCGAAATCGGCATCGCCAATCTGGAGCAAGTGCAGCATGCCGCCGCCGCCGTCGAAAAAGGCCCGCTCCCACCGGAGGCGCTGGCCCGGATCAGGGATATCCAGAGTCGCTTTGTACCTGCGAATTGAGCGAGTCGAATTCCCGGATTATCGGCGGCGCTCAGCGTTTATTTTTGGCATGAATGTCTCTCCTGATGTCGGACGTCGCGTTGAGCGCGCCGCAATGACGATTATCATTCTAACGACGTGATTTTGTGGCGGCTTATATTCGACCACGATACGACAAGATATTGAGGTCGCTCGAACGCCCGCATTCGAGGACAATGCGGACGTCAATCAGCGGCGCTCGAAAGTCAGAGTTTGACCATTCCCCGAAGTAGGTATCGACTCCCTCGCTTGCGCCAGATTATCGATGCGGGATGCCTTGAGTGGGCCTGTACTTTGACTAAACTGATCTATGGACTTGGAGTACACTGCACAGGTTTGCGAGCAAACTTGCCGAAAAACATCTTAGACAACAACTGGCTCCCGCCAGCTGACGAGACCTACAATCTTGCCGTAATGTTTCCACCATTGAATCCACATTCCGACGACGGGAGAACATCATGCAATTCGGCCAATTCGAAATCATCCGCTGGCATCCGAGTCTGACGCCCGCGCAAAGTATCCAGGCTGTCATGGAGAAAATTGAGCTCGGTGATACGCTCGGTATCGACGAAATCTGGATTGGCGAGCACCATTTCACCCGACACGGACTTGTCTCCGGCATTTTCTCGATGCTCGGCAATGTCGCGCAACGCACCAAGAACGCGCGAATTGGGAGCGCCATCGTCGTCCTTCCATGGCGCAGCCCAATTCAAGTGGCGGAAGAAGCCGCGACCATCGACATCCTGTCGGGCGGCCGACTAACGCTCGGCGTTGGCGCAGGCTATCAGGCGCTCGAGTTCAATGGCATGGGGGTCGATATTGCGGAGGCGCGGGCGCGCTTCAGTGAATACGTGGATGTCATTCATGGGTGCTGGAAAGATGAGCCCCTGACCTTCAAAGGCAAGTTCATTGATGTTGAAAATTTGAACGTGCTTCCGAAGCCCATACAAAAGCCAATTCCAATGCACATCGCCGTAAGCACCAGTCCGGAAAGCGTGGACTTCGCGGCCTCCAAGGCGTTGCCAATCATGGTGGGAGGGCCGACGGCTGTCATAGGCCAAATTCCCCAGGTGATCGAGATGTGGCACGAGCGAATGGAGCATTACGGCCACCCCCACGAACACATTAATCTCGGCGCCGCTCAGGACGTTTATGTGGCGCCGACGATGGAGGAAGCAGAGCGCGACATCGCCGGGCTCGAGGATGAAATCAACGCTGAATTCCTACGCGTCGGCAATCCGAAGAACGCCTCCGGGGTGGTGCCAGCCGACTACAAACACTGGCAGGATCGCGACAAGGATCGGCTAACGGGTGGGGAGAAGGCGCGAGAGATCGGTATTCTACCTTTGGTCGGTACACCTGAGGTCGTGAGCGAGCGGATCGAGGTGCTAAGAGGCCTGGGTATCAACTCAATCCGCTGCAACTTTGGCAAGGCCAGACTTGATCAAGGCAAGATGCGCCGCTGTATGCACATGTTCGCCGAAGAGGTTATGCCGAATTTCACGTAAGTCTGAGGCCGCATGAGCACCGGCGTCGAACTCGGCAAAGGCGGAGACTTTGCCGAGTGACACCGATCCTCAGGCAGACGCAGGCCGACCGTTCTCGTCGAACTCACCGATCAGAAAGGCGCCTTCCGGGTTACCGTTCCGATTGTACGAATAATGCGCGACATCGGTCGTGGGCAAGCCAAAGCTTCGCGTGATTGGGCGCCCGGTCTCATCTTCCTCGTTCTGCCACATGCGCAGCCATTCCAGTACGTCCGCACCATGATCCAGAAGCCCGTCTGAATGGACACCGTCCAGTTCGTCGGCCGACATCCAGCGATGCTGACGGCTTGAATCCGCCGCAGTTTTGATCTCCGGGGCCGCAGTTTGCAAACAGTGACCATAGACCCGGCGGCGCCACTCCCCGATTTTGTCGTCCCCAGTATCGCCGTCCCGGGTATCGCTATCCCGGGCGTCGCCGTCTCGGGTATCGCCATCTCGGCCCGAGTCCACAAGGTCAGCCAACCAGCTGAGCCACGGCAACTGCAATCCAAATTGATCGTGCGTTTGTGCAAGTACGGATCCCATGACATTGCACACGTCCAGAATGCCCGCGGTTGAATCCTCCGTCGCCAAAAATTTCGGCAGTCGCCAGCCATCGGCGTCATTTCCCAGAACCAAAACCCTTTCTTCGCTGTCCTCGATCAACAGCTCCGCCTCGTCGACGCCGCCCACGGGCTCGTCTCGCAGCGCAGCGTATTGACCGTCACGCCGATGATAGGGCACGAGGTGTTTGGCGTCGTCCGGCAGAATGTCATGAACGGCTGAGGGGTAGATGGTCGGCCCGCAAGCGGGCGGCGATGATTTCGCGTGGAACTTCATATAGAGCCCGCAGCGATCAGAATTGCCGTAGTTCGGGCGCGCCTCATGCCATAGGAATCCATCCATCAAGACGACATCGCCTCTTTTCAGCAACGGGTCCACCAGCTTAATTTTGTCCGGGGATGGAACTTGCGCGGCATCGACCTGATGCACGCGCCCGTTTGATGGCCGCACCGTGGTTTTTCGGTGCGAACCCGGCGATACGACCAAGGGGCCGACAGTCTCCGTATAGTCGACGAACGGGATGACCGCGAACATCCACTTGACGTACGAGCCGACACAGCGCCACGGCTTGTAGTCGTAATGGGCGCCGCTGCCCTTGACGAACGGCTCATCGGCGACGCCCGCGCCCGGTGGCCGCATGATCGACCAGTATTGCGCCAACGTTGCGGACTCGCCGAAAAGCTCTTGGACCGCCGCCATGATTGCAGGGTGCGCGAGGCTCAATTCCGCAATGTCCGGGTGTTCTTCCAAAACTCGTGGCCCCATCGAATGGATCCCCGGCAACGGATAGGCCGCCCCCTCCTTGTAAGTGTCGTAATCCCCGGCGCTGAATGCAGCGCAGATCGGCCGTGCGAGGCGGTCCAATTCCGCGTCCGTCAGGACACCTCGAAGAACGTAATAACCGTTTTTTTCGAATTCATCCTTCACAGCTTACCCTTCTCAATCTGGAAACGAGCGACTTTGATTCACCTTCCACGATACAAGTTATGGGTTAATTATCAAGACGCACTGTAATCTCAAGTAACCAACGGTCCGAACGCCTTTCTTCAGCAGAAAACCTCTAAATTGCGAACCTTCAGGAACGTTGGAAATAACAGCCCTGGGTCCCGCAGCGATTCAGACACTACCGCCCGATACGTCGCCTTCGGGAGCATAAGCAGACATTGGAAATAGCACGTTGAGTTCTGCTAAGTGTGACGTTCCCCCTGAATCTTGATCCATTTTAAGGTTAGTGTTTTCGATCACGAAACGGAGACACAAAATGAAGAGCAGATTTTCAGACGAACAGATTATCGGTATTTTGAAGGAGCACGAGGTTGG
>JBLHZD010000198.1:0-7737 GCA_047631095.1 Alphaproteobacteria bacterium | reverse complement strand
GGCGGTGAAATGGAGGATTTGGACAAGAATGAGTTCGCAAATCTGGACGACGTCGACATCGTCGGTCTTTATCCCAACTACGCGCAGGCGAAGGATGCCTGGCGATCCAAGGCGCAAGGGACGGTCGATGACGCAAAAATGCGATACTTTATTGTCCATATCCACCGCTTGATGGACCCGACCGACGATTAAAGTCATCCTGCGGTCGCGCTCCTCAGATTATGGACTTGCGACTTAGAGGCATTGAAATTTGCGCTGAGGTTTTTATGCTAATCCAACTAATCGGTGGTTCGGTGTCGACCCTGTGGCTTGGTGAAGGAATGTGTGCGTGAAACTCGGCATTGTCTCTGATCTTCATTGCAATATTGAGGGCCTCAACAAGGCCCTTGAGATTATGGGGCAGGTTGATGAACTCCTGTGCCTCGGCGACAGCATTTACGAGTACCGGTTTTCCAATGAGGTCGTGGCGACGTTGAGAGACCGCAATGCGCAGGTCATTCAAGGCAACCATGAGGAAGTTTTTCTAGGGATTGGCGGCGCTCGCGCGCGGGCGCGCGATACGGTTGATCGTGAATTGCTGGGATGGCTTGCAGACCAGCCGGCGCGTCGGACACTGGAGTTTGGCGGCAAA
Organism: Alphaproteobacteria bacterium; assembly: GCA_047631095.1. Classification (GTDB taxonomy): domain Bacteria; phylum Pseudomonadota; class Alphaproteobacteria; order UBA8366; genus JABJJH01. The sequence goes on along the minus strand of JBLHZD010000198.1, from coordinate 7,106 downwards.
ACAGTGCTGATGGTGCATTCCACGCCCTGGGAGCCGAGGGGCGAATATGTCTATCCCCATAGTCCCAATATCAACCGGTTCGGCGAAACGGACGCTGATTTTGTGTTGTATGGGCACACCCACCAACAAATCGCGCGGCGCATCGGCGCCAGCCTGGTGATAAACCCGGGATCGGCGGGCGACGGGCGCGACCAGAGTAACGGTCGGGCCCTCAGTTGCGCGGTTCTGGACACGGTGAGCGAAGAGGTGGTGATAACGGATTTCGAAGATCCGCAACGGGCGCGCAATGTCGAAGCGCTGAAATAGGCTTTTTCCGATTTTAACCGAGCGGCTTGAAATCCGAAGGCGCTAGATTATATTCCTATATCAGTCGTGTCGTTGCCGTGGCCGGGCATAGACAAATGCTAATCAATGTTAAGTAATGCTAATGATTTTGACGTTTTTTCGCCGCTGCGCCATGGATGCAGCCCGGTGTGCAGTGTAAACTGGCGTTTACCCATTAAAAGTTTCCGGTTATTTTCGTCGATAATCGTCCCGAAACCTGCCCCAAATTCGCCAAGGAATAAAAATGTCCAAGCCATTGCTATTTGAACCGCTGACAATCAAAGGCGTTACGCTGAAAAACCGCGTCGTTGTCGCGCCCATGCACCAATATGCGGCGGTGAAAGGCTATCCGACGGATTGGCATTTGATGAATGCGGGGCGATGGGCGGCGGGCGGCGCGGGAATGGTGTTTATCGAATCCACCAAGGTTGAACGCCGCGGTTGCGGGACGGCGGGAGATTTGGGCCTTTGGAATGATGACCTGATTTCCCATCATAAACGCATCACGGATTTCATTCGCGCGCAGGATTCCGTGCCGGCGCTGCAACTCGGCCACAGTGGTCGCAAGGCGCGGCGGTTTCGGCCCTGGCAGGGCGGCGCGCCTTTGACGCCGGAAGGCGCCAAGGAAGCGGGCGTCGACGACTGGGATGATTGGGAATTGGTGGCGCCCAGCGCGATTGGCTCTGGCGACAGTGAACCAGTCCCGCGCGCCCTGTCCGCCGATGATATCAAAGTGACCGTGGAGAATTGGGGCAAGGGCGCGGCGCGGGCGCATGCAGCGGGGTATGATGTGTTGGAAATTCATGCGGCGCATGGATATTTGCTCCATCAGTTTCTGTCGCCGAAGGCCAATTTGCGCAATGACGAATATGGCGGGTCCGACCTCAACCGCATGCGCTTTGCGATCGAAGTCACTGAGGCGGTGCGGGCGAACTGGCCGGCCGATAAGCCGTTGTTCATGCGGTTGTCGGTGGAAGACGACGCTGGTTGGGGACCAGATGAAAGCGTTGCGCTTTCCCGTTTGGTTAAGGAAAAGGGCGTCGATGTGATCGATTGTTCCTCTGGCGGTATGCGCGGCAGCCCTGTCATTAGCGCCGGGCCCGTTGGTTATGGCTATCAGGTGCCCTATGCGGAAAAAATTCGCACCGAAGCCGGTATCGCCACGATGGCGGTCGGGCTTATTGTTCATGCGGAACAAGCGGAAGAAATTCTGCAAAAGGGCCAGGCCGACCTGATCGCGGTTGGGCGGGAGTTCCTGCACAACCCGAACTGGGCTCTGGACGCCGCCTTGAAGCTCGGCGCTGAAGGCGCTTTTCAGGTGACGCCGCCCGCCTACGATTATTGGTTGGAGAAACGCGCGAGTTCGGTCAAGGCGGTCACGCCGTCCACTTATTTTCCGGGCGCTGATCATTCAGAAACCGATGCGAGGTCCTCGACATGAGCGAAATACCCACTTTCGTTACTCATCTGGAATGTAGTGAGACGGGCGCGCGCTACGAGGCGGACACGCTGCAAGGATTATCCGATGTGGGTAAGCCCTTGCTGGTGCGCTATGATCTGGAGGCTTTGGGAAAATCGGTGTCCAAGGACGATCTAACGCGACGCGCGCCGGAATTCTGGCGTTATCGTGAATTCCTGCCGGTCCGCAAAGCCGAAAACGTTATACGGCTGGGGGAAGTCATGACCCCGATACTGCCCGCGCCCCGAATGCGCGCGGCGTTTGGTTGCGGCGAAATTCTGATCAAGGATGAGGGACGTTTGCCAACGGGCTCGTTCAAGGCGCGTGGTCTGGCGCTGGCGGTGTCCATGGCCAAGGAATTGGGCGTTTCGCGCATGGCCATGCCGACCAATGGCAACGCCGGGGCCGCCATGGCGGCGTATTGCGCGGCGGCGGGGATTGAATCCTACATTTTCTGCCCCGATGACACGCCACAGGTCAATGTTCGCGAAATCGCGCTGCAAGGGGCGCATACCTTTGTCGCCAACGGCTATATCAATGATTGCGGTCGTATCGTGGGCGAAGGTAAAGAGGTGATGAACTGGTTCGACACCTCGACCCTGAAAGAGCCCTATCGGATCGAAGGCAAGAAGACGATGGGGCTGGAGCTGGCGGAACAACTGGGATGGGACGTCCCGGATGTTATCTTCTATCCCACAGGCGGCGGCACGGGCCTGATTGGTATGTGGAAGGCGTTTGCGGAATTGGAGGCGATTGGCTGGATTGGCTCGAAGCGGCCGCGCATGGTGGCGGTGCAAGCCGAGGGATGCGCGCCGATTGTGAAAGCCTATGAGGCTGGCGAACGATATTCGGAGCCGTGGAAAGATGCGCATACAATCGCGTCGGGTATTCGGGTTCCCGTGGCGCTCGGTGATTTCCTCATTCTCGATGCGGTGCGGGAAAGTAACGGTTTCGCCATTGCGGTGGATGATGAGTCTATCAACGAGGCGCAGGCGGAATGCGCCAAAACGGACGGAATTCTACTCTGCCCGGAAGGCGCCGCGACGTTGGCCGCGTTTAAAATGGCGTTGAAATCCGGACAGGTGTCCAAGGATGAACGAGTCATGCTGTTTAATTGCGCGACAGGCTTAAAATACCCCATGCCGGAAGCGGGCGAATTTATCGACCTCAAAAAGCCTGTTGATTATGGCGCGATGGGGTGAATAGCCGAGCGGTCCGAGGGGTGATGGGAGCGGCTTGATTGCGGGTTAAAGCGCTCAGAAAACGTTGCGCGATCCCATCTCTTTCGTAAATTTCGTCTAGCAATGTGGCGCGGTGGGATTTATTGTCTGGCGCGAATCACCCTACCATTGGGTTGCGTATGCACGTGGCTGGATTTTTGAATTAATTTGGATAATTTTGGCGTGACCGAATTGGCGCGGCGAAAAGGCCCGATGGGGCGACAAAGGATACTGACTTATGGCGGCGAAAGATAATTCCGGTTTCCGACCTCAAACCGAACTGGTGCGCGGCGGCATGGTGCGCAGCGGGTTCGAGGAAACCAGCGAGGCGCTCTATCTGACGTCTGGCTATGTGTACAGTTCGCCGGAAGAAGCGGAAGCGGCCTTCAAGGGCGATGTGGATCGGTTTATTTACTCCCGGTATGGCAACCCGACCGTCGCGATGTTCGAAGAACGCTTACGGCTGTTCGAGGGCGCGGAGTTTTGCCGTGGTATGGCGAGCGGCATGGCGGCGGTTTTCGCGTCGATTGCGTCCCAGGTTAAAGCCGGGGACCGGGTTGTGGCGTCGCGGGCGCTGTTTGGATCGTGTCACTATATCATCCACGATATCTTGCCGCGCTACGGTGTTGAAACCGTGCTGGTGGACGGAACGGATCTGGACCAATGGGAAGCCGCGCTTGCGCCCGGCGCCCAATGCGTGTTCCTGGAAACGCCCTCGAATCCGACGCTGGAGATTATTGATCTGCAAGCAGTGTGCGATTTGGCCCACGCCGCTGGGGCCAACGTCATTGTGGATAATGTCTTCGCAACGCCTGTTTTGCAGCGTCCGATGGATTTTGGCGTCGATATCGTCGTTTATTCCACGACCAAGCATATTGACGGGCAGGGGCGTTGCATGGGCGGCGCGATCCTGGGACCAGAATCCTTTGACGAAGACCATTTGAAACAATTCATGCGCCACACGGGGCCCAGCATGAGCCCGTTTAACGCCTGGGTCATGCTAAAAGGCATGGAGACGTTAACGTTGCGGGTGGAGCGTCATTGCCAAAATGCGCGTCAGGTCGCCCTGCATCTGCGGGAATTGCCGGGCGTGAAAAAGGTAATTTACCCAAGCTTCGACGATCATCCCCAGGCTGACCTCGTCAAACGCCAGATGAAAGGCGGTAGTAATATGGTCGCCTTCGAACTGGAGGGCGGGAAGGCCGCCGCCTTCAAGGCGCTGAACGCCATGAACCTCATCGATATTTCAAATAACCTGGGCGATTCCAAAAGCTTGATCACCCATCCCTCGACAACAACGCATCAGCGGATGCCAGAGGAAGACCGGTTGCATCTTGGCATCAACGACGGATTGCTGCGCCTGTCGGTGGGGCTGGAAGATGCGGACGATATCAAGGACGATCTGACCCGCGCCCTCGGCGGCTAATTTTTACCCGCCAAAAACGCCAAAACATTCGTTTTTTTAAGGGGTTGAGTGGGTTTTTCCTACTTACTACCCCATATGGAGGACGACTCAATAAACACTAATTTACTAAAACTTTACTGAAATAGTTTATTTATCAGAGCGAATCTGTAAAACCTCTGAGAATCAATCAGTTGAGTTGTTGGTAAAGGATTTTTGAGTTGGCGATTGGCGGGCGTAAGATGAACGAGAACGGTACGGCGCGGGAGGGCGAGTTAAGCCCTGCGCCAACAGTTCTCGACGCCTTCAATACTGCGACTGTTGAATTGCCAAGCGACCTGTCGGCCACGGATGCTCAATTCCTGAGGCAGGGCGATGACCTTTTGCTGATCAGTCCAGATGGCGCCGTGACTGTGCTGCAGGGCTATTTTCTGAATGAAACCCCGCCGGCCCTTACGATTCCGTTAGGCGGGCGCCTGTCACCAGAACTCGTCGCTTCCTTTACGCCGCCAGAAGCCGTTGGGCAGTACGCACAAGTGGGTGGGGCGCCAGCGGAAGACCCCATCGGTCGTGTCCAGAATTTTTCGGGTGAGGTTTTCGCGGTCAGAACAGACGGAACCCGCGCCTTGTTGAGTGCGGGCGACCCGATCTTTCAGGGCGATGTCGTTGAAACCGCCGATGGCGCGGCGATTAATCTGATGTTCGTCGACAAAACAACATTCGCGCTGGGCGCGGATGCGCGCCTCGCGATTGATGAATTGGTCTATAACCCGGATACCGGCGCCGGGAATTCAAGTTTCGCCATTCTCAAGGGTATTTTCGTATTTTCAAGTGGTGAAATCGCCAAATTCAATTACGACAATATGATCATCAAAACGACGGTTGCCACGATTGGCATTCGGGGTACGAAAGTTGCGGGCGATGTGAAGTCACCCGGCGAAGTCAGCACCTTCACGGTCATCGAAGGTCAAATCGTCGTTCGAACAGACGCCGGTTTCGTGTTGATGGACCAGGCGAATGAGACGACCTATGTCACCGGGTTTTCAGCCGCGCCGTCCCAGAGCGTCATTTTGAGCGACGCACAACTCGACCTGGCGTACAGCCAGGTCAAAGATGTTTCGAACGGATACTTCGGTGGGACTGAAGGTCGCGACGACCGTAACTCAGGGGGCGACGAAGGGACTGGTAAAAATTCAGGTGAGCAAAGCCGTTCGAAAACTACGGACAATCCAGACTTTGAAAACGAACAAGAGAGCGGGACTGGCGAGGGTGACGGCGTAGGTGGCGCGGCGCTGCAAGAGGACGAAGAAGGCGATTTGGCGCCAGCCTCTGGCCCTGGCGAGCTGGACAGTCCAGATGATAACGCTGATGAGGAAACCGAGGCCGCAGGAATAGTGGGGGCGCCGATCCCGCAAGGCGATTTTGGGCGCGATGAGGAATTCTTCAACAGTTTAAACAAAAATAAGGATAGTGGACCTGACGATAGCGGCGCCGGAGCGCCGGTTCCTGACGAGTCCACTAACGATGCTCAATCGAATCCTGATGAAAACGCAAGTGAAACGCCTCCGCCTTCATCGGGAAACACTTTGGTTGCGGGCAGTGGAGAGAGCGTTCTTTCGGGTGGCGTGGGGAATAACGCCTTTATTTTTGATATTTCGCTCCTGCCGACAGCGGAAGAATTCCTGATAATCGACATCGGCGGCCAGGACAAGATTATCGTTCGTGGCGCCGGTCAATCACTGGAGAAATTGATTACCGTTAGTCGGGATGGCGAAGACCTGGTTATTGATTTGGAATTTTCAGTTATCCGGATCCAGGAACATTTTACGACCCAACGGGTCGAGACAATCGTGTTTGAATTTGAGGATGGTTCCGTACGCGAATTGGCTTTGAATGGGCTGTCGGCGGACGAGGACACATCGTTTATTATCGCACTCGATGATGTCGGTGGCGCCATCAGTGGCGGCGGCGGCGATGACCTTGTCTTCGGAGGGGACGGAGACGACACTCTGTCTGGCGGCGATGGGGACGATGGGCTGGTCGGCGGCGCGGGCGACGACCGCATAATCAGCGGCGGCGGTCGTGATCGTTTGATCGGTGGTTTGGGCGACGATGAATTTATCCTGACCGACAGAAATTTTTCGGTTGTCGATGGTGGCGCCGGGACGGATACGGTCTCGTTTGAATTTTCGCTGGATCTACAGACGGTCGCGAACACCACCCTGCGGGGCATTGAGTTTTTCGACCTACGCGACGGCGTCAGTTCTGAGTTTTCGATGGCGCTTGATGATGTTGTGGGAATGGTGAGTGGACTGAACAATTTGACCGGCGAGACGAACACCGTGTTGGTGCGGGGTGATGAAAGCGATACGGTCAACATCGTCGGCGACAATTGGACGGTATCGACAGCGAGCCTGGATACGGATGGTGATAATATTCAGGAAGGCTATACCGTATTCTAGGACGCCGACGCCGGCGTTGGTGTGTATGTGCAGGATTTCTGATATTCTTAGCGTCGGTATTTTTGTCACCCTATCGATAACTTAAATTGAGAAACTAATGACGCCAAATGCGCCTTTGACGATCCGCTTGAATCCAGCAGACAATGTAATCGTGTCGCGGGGATATATCGCCGCCGGGACAGAAATTGTGGATGAAGGGATTGCGCCACGGGCCGATATTCCGGCGGGCCATAAGATTG
>JBLHZD010000197.1:0-7796 GCA_047631095.1 Alphaproteobacteria bacterium | reverse complement strand
ACGCGCCCGCCTTCCTCAAGCTCGCCTCCATCCGACTCATGCTCCGAAAACTCTGTAATCCTTCTTAAAGTCTCCGGACGGACCCTAAGGGATGGGGCCGGATTGTCAACGTAACGACCCGCCTTACAACCATGAACCGCACCGGCGGGTCTCCCTATGGCGCCTCGAAAGCCGCCCTGGAAATGGCGTCCGAAATCTGGATGAAGGATTTGGACGGCACCGGCGTCACCGTCAATATTCTGAACCCTGGCGCCGCTGGCGATACGCCGGGCTTCGCCACACCGGAAGAAAAGCGGGTCGCGACGGCGTCGGGACGTTTGCATATGATGCACCCGGATCAAATGCGAGCGCCTGCTGTTTGGCTGGTCTCCGACGCGACCGACGGCGTCTGCGGAATGCGGTATGACGCCGTATCGTGGGATGCCGCCCGCCCCGCCGCCGAACAGGCCAGCCTGCATGGGCGCCCCCTTGGCTTTGACCTCAAACCCAAAGCCGATGGCGGCGGACACGAAGTCCGTGACGACAGGCCCGTCGACGGGACTCATGCGCGTTACAAATCTGAAGCCTAACGGGTGACGTCAGGCGCCGTTACGAAACCCGCCGCGCCGACTCTTGTACAATGCGACGGGTGTTTAGTAAGCTTTTGCTTGAGTCAGGGTTCTTGATACCCACAAAACCCGATTCGGAACGTCCGGTATTGCTTGAAACGAAACAAATGGAGGTCAGAATGTCAGCTGCTGAGGATATTTCCAAATCGAACATGAGCGACGCCGAATGGCAAACTCGGGTCGATCTTGCAATGTTGTATCGGGTACTTTCGAAATACCGTATGACAGATTTGATTTATACCCACCTGACCGCGCGCGTTCCTGGCGAGCCTGACACGTTCCTGATCAACCCTTATGGCCAGATGTTTGACGAAATCACCGCCTCCAGCCTGGTCAAACTGGATATGGACGGCAATGTCGTTGGTCCGGAAGGCGAGTTCATTTTCGCAGGCTACTGTATTCACAGCGCCGTCTATATCGCCCGACCGGACGCCATGGTTGTGACTCACACGCATACGCGCGCCACCGTCGCGGTTTCAGCGATGGAATGTGGATTACTACCGCTTTCGCAACACTCGTTGTCGCCACTTTTCAGCTTGGCTTATCACGACTATGAGGGACCGGCGAACGACCTCGCTGAACGTGAATCCCTGGCGGCCCATCTGGGCGACAAGATGAACATGATACTGAAAAACCACGGCACGCTTTGCGTCGGTCGCACAATCCCGGAATGCTTCGAGCTTACTTATTATTTGGATACCTCCTGCCAGATTCAGGTCGACGTTATGGCGAGCGGCCAAGTGTCGGAAATTCCGCCGGAGATCGTCGCTGAAGGGCATCGCCAGTATAAGAAGCGTTTCGACACAGGACAAAAAGGTCAACGGACCTGGGAAGCGCTTCGCCGCCAACTCGATCGTGAAGGGGCGGATTACGCCACCTGATCGCGCCAGGGCGTATTTTTAGTAGGGTACGCCCAAAGGCTCAGGAAAATGGAACCCGGCTCGTTTCACAAAACGGCGCTGTTCTGAAGGGCCGCCGCCCGGGCGATGCATTGGGGCGACGTATAGGGGCGATGCATAACAGAAGCATTGTCCCATATCACAACATCGCTAACGCGCCCTTCGTGGCGATAGGTAAAATCGGGCTGGTCCGACCAGGCGACGAGGCGGTCCAGGGGAACCTCTGTCTAGCCGCAGCCTCGGTCGCCAATTTGAGCGATGTCGATAGGCCACTCATCTTTGACTATGAGGCGCATCACTCGGCCGCAGCGGCTTTATTCGTTTCGAACCGAAATCCCGAGTAGTCGTCAGCGACCATCTGTTCGCAAATTTTTCGATAAGCGCCTACGCCTGCAATATAAGGCATAAAGAGGCGAGGTTTTCCCGGAATATTTGCGCCCATATACCAGGAGTTAGCCTGGGGAAAGAGCGTTTTATGGGCGACCTCCTGGACGTGGTCGACCCATTCGTTTTCGGCGTCCAATTCTGGCTCCATCAGATCCAAGCCGCTTTCACGCATATGGAGAAGACTGTCCGCGACCAAATCGACATGCTGTTCGATCGAAGTCATCATATTACTTTTGACCGAAGGACTACCCGGACCGGTGATCATAAAGAGGTTTGGAAACCCTTCGGTCATCAATCCAATATAAGTGCGTGGACCGGCGCGCCATTTTTCCTTTAACGCCACATCATTAACGCCCCGAATATCGACATTGAAAAGCGAGCCGGTCATCGCATCGAATCCCGTCGCAAAGACAATGCTGTCAAAAACATACTTACGCCCGTCGGAGACCAATCCGTCTTCTGTCAGAAGTTCAATTGCCTTGTCGCTGATATCAACTAAATCGACATTTTCGCGATTGTACGTTTCGAAATAGTCGGAATCGACGCACAGCCGCTTGGTGCCAATAGGGTAACCTTTCGGCGCCAGCAACTCGGCGGTTTCGGGATCCTTTACAATGTTCCTGATTTGATCGCGCACAAATTCGCACGCGGTATCATTTGCCTCCTGGCTTGTAAGGAGATTGTTGAAAGAGGCGAGAAATCCGGAACCGCCAATTTCCCACCGCGCCTCGTACGTCGCCTGGCGTTCATCGTTGCTGACGACAAGCGCAGGCTTATCGTTAAGCTCTCGCAAAACGCCGTTTGGCGCGTACCGCATTTCGGCGCGTTTCTCTTGGTATCCATCCTTCCAGGAATGCGAATATTCCGGCGTCATGGGCTCGTTACGCGACGGAATGGAATAGTTGGGCGTGCGTTGAAAAACGGTGACATGCGCAGCTTCTTCCGCGAGCACGGGAATCGCTTGGATACCCGAAGACCCCGTCCCGATAACCGCGATGTTCTGACCGGTAAAATCTACCTTTTTGTGCGGCCAATTCCCTGTGTGATACGTATCGCCTTTGTAATCCGCCAGACCGTCAATCTTGGGGGTTTGCGCGGTTGAGATACACCCCGTCGCCATTATGAAAAATTTCGCGGTCAGTTGCTCCCCAGAACTGGTTTCAATATTCCAGCAGCGTTCACTTGCATCAAATTTCGCGGCGTTTACTTCCGTATTGAACTCAATATGCTCCTGCAGATTAAACCTGTCCGCAACATGATTCGCGTAGGCGAGAATATCCGGTTGCCCAGAGAATTTTTCAGGCCATCGCCACTCTTGCTGCAGGTCCTCATCGAATGAATAGGAATATTGCATGCTTTCCACGTCGCAACGGGCGCCAGGATAACGATTCCAATACCATGTCCCACCGACCCCGCCGCCGCGCTCAAAAATCCGCGTTGTGAATCCCGATTTCCGCAATCGATGCAGTAGATAAAGGCCGGAAAAACCAGCCCCCACAATTACCGCGTCAACCGATGTTGCATGTTTTTGATTTTCAGACATTGCGATTTTCCAACATAAAAATAGGCGCTAAGACGACGTAAGTTTGTGAATAACATTTTTCCACAAATCAGCTCCGGAACTCAAACTCTCGATACCCGCCTTCCGCGACGGCCTGGCTTTTTTTGCGATAGCGAACGGCGCCGCCATTGTAGCCAAGAATGCGCGGCTTGTTTCGACCTTCAACGTTATGGTTCACGCCGGTTTGCCAGGAGCCAATTTTGCTGGACAAAAGTTTTTCGGAGGCCTTCTCCACAAGTATCGCCCACTCATCCACCGCCGCCTTGCGGGGCTCCACACGGGTAAGGTCGTGCGCACGCATAAATTTGACCAACCCCGTAACCCAATCGACGATTTCCTCAATGTTGCGGGGGATGTTACCCCGCGCGGTATGCGGCCCCAACACCATAAACAAATTGGGAAACCCTTCCGCCTGTACGCCCAGCAACGTGCGCGGCGTTTCGCCCCAATCATCCTTAAGCCGTCTGCCGCCGGGGCCCCGAATGTCTATCCGGTCATAGGGGCCGGTTACACCATCGAACCCTGTCGCATAGATGAGAATGTCGAATTCGTATTCCCGATCGCTGGTTCGGATTCCCTTTGCGGTAATGCGTTCAATTGGCGTTTCGTTAATGTCGATAAGATGCACATTATCCTGATTGTAAACTTCGAAATAACCACTTTCCAAAGGCACGCGACGCGTTCCAAAGCCATGATCGGTTGGAATCAATTTCTCCGCCGTTTCCGGGTCCTTTACACGTTGCCTGATTTTCTGGGCAACGAATTCACTGACCAGCGCGTTGGCTTCTTCGTCCACCATCATATCGCGGAAATTACCCATCCAGATACCAAAACCCGGCTCTGCGTATAACTTCTCCCAAAAGTCAGCACGGTCTTCCGGTGACGTATCAACGGTCTTACGGGAGTCGGGGTTGTGTATGAAGCAGGAAATCGTTTCGCGACAGCGTGCGAATATCTCAGGGTAGCTAGCCTTGACCGCCATCTGCTCTTCAGGGGTAATCTTGCGATTGTGCAGCGGCGCCGCCCAGTTTGGCGTTCGTTGAAAGACGGTTAAGTCGCCAACATCTTTGGCGATGGTTTGTATCGTTTGGATTGCGCAAGCGCCGGTGCCAATTATGCCGACGCGCTTACCTTTCAAATCGACGGGCTCATGCGGCCAGCGAGCGGTATGAAAAGCGGGTCCCTGAAAATTTTCTCGCCCCGGAATATTAGGCAGTGTGTGTGCGGAAAGCGGACCAAGTCCAGTGATCAGGATCGACGCGATGGCCTTTTCCCCGTTCTCCAGGGTTACAATCCAGTGACTTTCCGACTCATCAAAATGAGCTGCGGCGACACGACTGTTAAAGCGCATGTCTCGCCTTAAATCGAATTTGTCCGCAACGTAGTTCAAATACCGCAGCGTATCAGGTTGAGCCGAAAAATGTTCCGGCCACTCCCATTCCTGAAGCAGTTCTTCAGAGAAGGAGAAACCATAGGACCAGCTTTCAGAATCAAAGCGCGCGCCAGGATATCGATTCCAATACCATGTGCCGCCAACATCGGACCCCGCCTCAAATACGCGAACCGACATACCCAGTTCACGCAATCGATATAATTGATACATGCCCGAAATACCGGCGCCGATAATAATGGCGTCATAACTTGGCGTCGCCGTCGGATCGGAATCTGTCTCAATTTCACCAGTCATAAATCTAGCCCGTTCGTGAATAGGATTCTATGTAGCGAAGGATTTTACCAAACCACGCCCATCCGTGAAAGAATTACGCAACATTACCAATAAATTAGTAAATTCCCTGTAACAGACTCAGTTTAAGTCTGTAATTAAAAGGTCCGGCCAATGGGACGCCGAGGCGCAGGGCAACGAGCCGAGCTTACCGACAAACGCTCGCAAGGTTCGGCGCCGCCCTTCGTTTACATCGCTAAAAAACCCCCATCCACCGAAACCTCGATCCCTGTGATGTAGGAAGCCTCGTCGCTTGCGAGAAATAAATTCGTAAACGCGACTTCCTCCACCCGACCTTCGCGCCCCGCCGGGATCGCCGATAACATTTTTTTTGCGGAGGTCGGGGTCCGCTGTCAATTGTGAGGTACGCATTGCGGGCATGACGCCCGGGTGAACTGAGTTGACGCGGACGCCATCGCGGGCGAACTGGACAGCCGCCGCCTTGGTAGCCAGGCGCACCGCGCCCTTCGCAGCGTTATAACCCATATGCACAAAGCGTTGACCGACAAACCCCGAGATCGATGAAATATTAACAATTGAACCCCGGCCAGCCTTCTGCATCGTGGGGATTACAGCCCGCATGCCCAGGAAGACGCCTTTGGCGTTGACGTTCATTTGCTCATCCCAAGTGTCGATATTGAGCCGGTCCGGGTGACTGCCACTCACACCGGCATTGTTCACCAAAATGTCGAGCTGACCGTATGCCGAGATTGTATCTGCGACGAGCGTCTCCCAATCCCCATCGCGCGTCACGTCAAGGACCTGGAACCGAGCCTCGCCGCCCTCATCGCTAATCTCCAAAACAATCTTGGCGCCTTCATCGGTCAAACGATCCACCACAACGACCTTGGCGCCTTCACGAGCAAATAGCTTTGCGGTCGCCGCCCCCATCCCCGACGCCGCGCCCGTCACGATCGCAACCTTGTCTTTTAAACGCATCCTTTATCTCCCCAAACGATGTCATCAGCCCTGTCTTAGGCGCTGTTAGCTTAGGTGGCCTCATTTCGCGTAGCCGCCACGGTGATAAATTTGGTCATTCTTGCTTGAACGAATAGGCGACCCACATGCGGGCCGACGAGATTGAGTTTAAACCTTGAACTTTTGGGCATCAATTTTGATAGAGTCCTGGGCAAAATCAATCGAAGAGGGATAGGTCGATCAGGTCGCCCATACGATTATAGCCCACATCGCCAGGGTGAAGATGATCGCCATTGTCATATTCCGGCAGCATTCGCGTGAGGTGATCGGGATCGCGGAGACCTTCGTCGAAATCGATTACCGCATCAAACGCACCTGATTTTCTAATCCATTCGTTCACGGCAATCCGTTTTGCTTCGCCCTCCGGCGTAAAAGCGCCCCGCATGAAGGTTTCGTTTTCGAACGGCGTGAGCGTGCCGCCAATTATCTTAACCCCATGGTCGCGGGCCCGCATCGTCATTTGCCTGAGCCCATCGATCATGCCTTCGGCGGTGACGACTTCTTCAGCCAAACCACCCCGGTTGCGAATATCATTGATGCCCAGCACGACGATTGCATGGGTCACCCCCGGCTGCGCTAAAACATCCCGGTCAAAACGCTTTACGCCACAATCACCGCGACCGTCATGCAATATCCGGTTGCCGCCGAGTCCTTGATTCATCACGCCGAACATTTTCCCGCGCCGCGCTATAAGCCGCCGGGCGAGTTGGTCTGGCCATCGGCAAAACGCATCATAGGTCGATATGTTTCCATCGGTAATGGAGTCGCCGAACGCAACGACCCCGCCGACAGCGTCATCGGCCAACACATCAATGCCCGCTAAAAAGTACCAATCGTCCACGACCCGGCTGGTATGCATGACTTCGTGGCCCGAAAAATCCCCCGGCGGCGACAAATAATTGAATTGCCGGGAATATCGCCCGGTCACGCCAAAGCTCGCGGGAATATCAATGGGAATATGAAGACTGACGGCCAAATCGTCCAACGGCGCCACGGTCAGTGACACCGGATCACTGATAGCGAAGGCGCCCGCTGGAATTTTCACATCGCCCCGTCCATTGAATGTCACGGTGCGGTCGGTTTCAGGCTGGATCGCCGCCCCCGGCGCCCGGCGGGCGACATGAGTGGACCCGATGATCAAGTCCCCTTTGCCGGCGGCATTGGACAACCGAATGCGGATTAAATCGCCGCCAAGACTGATGCGCGGAAACATGCGAATGGTGGGACTGCTCAACGATACCCCATCCGCCGGTGCTGGCGTTGCGGACCAGCCGCCCACCCAATTCGATGTCATGACGCACCCTCCCTATTTAAGCAATTTAGCCGCCGTATTTGCGGTGCTGTCAAGATTCATGCGCCGAACAGCAACATGCCTCACTTCCGGGCCTATTAGGGAATCACGTCGCGGCCAAAGCGTTCAATTGGTGCTGTCGGAAGACAAGAGGACGCGCCTGAAAACGTTGCCCACCTGTATTTAAGCGACCCTTTCTGTACGACCGTATCGTTTCTTCGCTTTGCGCATAAACTTAAATACAGCCCCCTTGGAGTTAATATCAAAAGGCGCTGTCGTATAAATTCCGCAAATTCAGAAATGAGCCCTCATGCAATTCGAACGCCGAATTATGAGCTCAGACATAAAA
>JBLHZD010000196.1:0-7815 GCA_047631095.1 Alphaproteobacteria bacterium | reverse complement strand
ACCAGATCAATCGCCTGAATTCCATTGGTGCCTTCGTAGATCGGCGCAATCCGGGAGTCGCGCCAGTGTTGTACGGCGCCCGTATCCTCCATATAACCCGTTCCCCCGTGCACCTGGATTCCCAGAGACGCGACCTCGACGCCGCTATCGGTGCACCAGGCTTTGACCACCGGCGTGAGCAGGTCGGCGCGTTTGCGTGCGCTTTCGCGGGTCTGTGCATCGGGATGCGCCCGTGCGATGTCGAGGCTGGTGACGGTGTCGTAGATCAGGCCGCGCATCGCCTCTACCGTGGACTTCATCGTCAATAACATGCGCCGGACATCGGGATGCTGAATGATCGTTACTGCATTCCCGGCGGAACCCTGCACGCGCTCTTTAGCGTAATCACGGGCCTGTTGGTAGGCGCGCTCCGCGATGGAGAGGCCCGTCAGTCCAATACCGAGGCGGGCGTTGTTCATCATCGTGAACATGTTGTTCAAACCGCGATTCTCTTCGCCCACCAGATAGCCGATAGCGCCGTCGGAATCGCCAAACGACATGACGCAGGTGGGACAGGCGTGAATGCCAAGTTTGTCTTCCAGCGAGATGCAGCGCAGATCATTGCGCGCGCCGAGGCTACCATTGGAATTGACCAGAAATTTTGGCACAATAAACAAAGAGACGCCCCGCGACCCGTCGGGCGCGTCCGGGGTTCGGGCCAGAACCATATGGACGATATTGTCCGTCATGTCGTGTTCGCCCCAGGAGATAAAAATCTTCTGTCCCCGGATCCGATAATGATCGCCTTCTTTTTCGGCGCGGCAGCGCAGCGCGCCGACATCGGAGCCCGCCTGCGGCTCCGTCAAATTCATGGTGCCGTTCCATTCGCCGGACACCAGTTTTTCCAGATACAACGCATTTTGTTCGTCTGTGCCATGCACGCGCAGTAGTTCCACAGCGCCCCCGGTCAGGATCGGGCATAACCCCCATGAGCTGTTCGCTGAAATCCACATTTCCGAGGTTGCGAAGCCAAACAGCCAGGGCAAACCCTGTCCGCCAAATTCCGGATCGAACGGGACGCTATTCCAGCCGCCCTCCACGAAGGCTTTATAGGCTTCCTTAAATCCATCGGCGGTGCGGACAATTCCGTTCTCCAGAACCACGCCCTGCTTGTCGCCGGAATAATTGAGCGGCGCCAGTTTCTCCGTCGCCAGTTTCCCGGCTTCCTCCAGCATCGCATCGCGTAAATCCGCGGTGGCGTCTGCGTAATCCGGTAAGGCGGATAGCGCAGGCAACAGGCCCAGCGCGTCCATGGCGAAGCGCATATCCTGTGTGGGGGCGTTATAGGGAATCATGGCGTTTACTCTTTTTACGTTCCGAAATCGTCAGGATGGCGACCTGAGGAATTATACTTTTAGCCGGGAATGACTTTTCCTGGGTTCATGATGTCGTGCGGGTCGATGGCCTGTTTCAAGCGCCGCATCAGATCCAGTTCAACCGCGCTTTTGTATCGGGCCATATCGTCGCGTTTCAGCTGACCGATCCCGTGTTCGGCGCTGAAAGACCCATTCATATCAGCGACGATGTCGTGCACCATTTCCTTCATGGAGGGCCAGCGGTCCAAAAATTCCGCCGCGTCGGCGCCGACTGGTTGGCTGAAGTTATAATGCAGATTGCCATCCCCACAGTGGCCAAACACGACGGGCCGGATGCCGGGAATCATGTCTTCGGCTGCTTCGTTCGCTCGACGAATGAATTCAGGGATACGACTGACGGGGACGGAGATGTCATGTTTTATGCTGCCGCCTTCGAAGGCCTGCGCCAGGACGACGCCTTCGCGGATGCGCCACATATCCAGACGTTGGGATTCCGACTGCGCAACAACCGCATCCAGAATTTGGCCATTTTCGAATGCCGTTTCCAAAAGCCCCTGCATGGCCTCCGCCATCGCGCTATCGGCGCGTGCGCCAGATAATTCCATCAAGGCGTAATCAGCGTAGTCGCCTTCAATCGGGTTTGAGACGCCTTCAATATGGGCGCAGGCGAAATCGAAGGCGGTGCGGCGAATAAGTTCGAAACTGGTGACCCGGTCCCCGCTGGCGGCCCGTGCGTCGGCCAATAGTTCAATGGAGGCGTCCAGGTCGCGGAGCGCGATAATCGCCGTTTGAATATCCTTGGGAAGGGGGACCATTTTGCAAACAGCAGCGGTGATGATCCCAAGCGTGCCTTCGGCGCCGATGAAGAGCTGCTTCAAATCATATCCGGTGTTGTCCTTGCGCAGGCGCTTCAAACCATTCCAGATGCGTCCGTCCGGCAACACCACTTCAAGGCCAAGCACCAGCTCGCGCGCGTTGCCATAGCGCAGGACATTCACCCCGCCCGCATTCGTCGAAATATTACCGCCAATCTGGCAAGAACCTTCCGCGCCCAGGCTAAGGGGAAACAGGCGGTCCACCTCGGTGGCGGCGTTTTGCAAATTCGCCAGGATGCATCCGGCCTCGACGGTGGCCGTGTAGTTCAACGGGTCGATATCCCGGATTTTGTTCATCCGGCTTAAACTGATGATGATTTCTGCGCCGTGGTCGTGCGGGACGCCCGCGCCGACAAGGCTGGTGTTGCCGCCTTGCGGGACGATGGCGATCTTTTCCGCGTGGCAAATTTTGACGACTTCGGCGACGTCCTCGGTCGTGACGGGCTGCACCAAAAGCGCGCAAGCGCCGTGATACAAATCCCGCAACTCATTTACATGGCGCTCGAGAATTTCGGCGTCATCGCTCCAGCCCTTTTCGCCGACAATAGCCTTAATCCGCGCGATTGCGTCCGCGCTGGGCGGGGCGAGGCGTGGCGACGTGTCATCAGGCACCATGGAGGTGCTCCCGTAAACTGATTTCAGTGCAATTTTCGTATGGTCAAACGGCGCGTACTCTACGATTACAAATTCGTCTTGTCCAAAACCTTGATTGCGGTTCGCCGGACGCTATTTCGGCGCAGCGGCGCGGCGTAAACGGTCGTTAATGGCGCGGCCCAGGCCTTGCTCGGGTATGGGCGCCACCGCAATGCCGGTGAAGCGTCCGTCATCCATCCGATGCAAGCAGTCAAATAGACGGGCGGCGGCTTCGGTCAAATCGCCTTGTGCGCTTAGTGTTTCAGTTGCGTCCTGTGTGAGACCGAATCCGAGCAGCGCCTCGCCAGAACCGGCGTGGCGGGCGTTAAGCCGAACGGGGATAGAGGGCGCATAATGGGAGCGCATCATCCCCGGCGCCGTGGGTGGGTTGGCGGCGTCATGATTTACATTTTCCGGCGCGCCCATCAACGGGGATACGCCAAGCGCCTCTTGAATTGCCTCGAATGTTACGCCGCCGTGGCGCAGGATCGCCGGTGGATTTGTCATCAGGTCCAGAATCGTTGATTCCAGACCAACGGCGCAAGGACCGCCATCGAGGATAATATCAACTTTTCCGTCCAGATCGTGCGCGACATGGGCGGCGATTGTTGGGCTGATTTTCCCCGAACTGTTGGCGCTCGGGGCGGCGACGGGAACGCCTGCTTGTGTCAGAAGGGCCTGCGCACGCGCATCGGCAGGCACGCGCACCGCCAGCGTATCGAGACCCGCGCTCGCCAGTCGGGAAATTGGTGAATTGTCTGCGCGCGGCAAAATCGCGCTCAGGGGACCAGGCCAGAAATTTTCCAGGGTTCGAGCGTCATCAGATGAAATTTGAGCAAACGTCCGCGCCGCCGCAATGTCCGTCGTGGTGATGATGAGTGGATTGAAGGTCGGCCGGTTCTTGGCGTCGAATATTTTGGCGACGGCTGAATCGTTCGTCGCATCCGCGCCTATCCCATAGACGGTCTCGGTCGGGAAGGCGACCAGCGCGCCGTTACGAAGGGCCTCGGCGGCGCGCGTAATGTTTTCAGGCGTTAGAGCGAGAATGTCAGTCATGGTGAAACCGGCGATAATTGCGGCGGCTTAAACCACCGTCCCGTTTGTCAGGGAATCGAAATTTCGCCACCCGGGGTGAGATCCATTTCAAGGATCGCCATATGGAAATCATACGACACTTCGCCCTCTTCATCGTCCCTGAAAATGACGCCAATAAATTCATCGCCGAGATTGACCTCGCACGATCCGTCAGTTTGTTCGGAAAGGGTGATCGTGTTGTTGCCAAACTTTTCCCGCATATATTTTTCGACGCGTAAAATTTCCGATCTTTTCACGAATTCATCCTTGCTTAAGTGACGGGTTGAATGACCGTATGGCCGAGTAACGCCCTATTTGTACGCGGTGCGCGGCGTTTGCAAGCGCAATTTTGTCGAAACCCCGGTTTCCTGTGGTGTTGCCGGTCCTGTCACAGGCTGTTGCTGGCCTCGTCACAGGCCAAAGGGCGCCTTGCAATACGCTTTTTTTTGGGCAAAGTACCCGTTCGTTGGGCTAACGGCTCAAAATAGGGTCGGCAAATTGGAAGGATAAGACATGGAGCGTTATCGGATCGCAGTGATCCCCGGAGACGGCATTGGCAAGGAAGTTGTCCCGGAAGGTGTGAAGGCGTTGGAGGCGGCGAGCCGGAAATGCGGGTTTGGGTTGGCGTTCGACGATTATTCGTGGAGCTGCGAAACCTATGCGAAGACCGGACGCATGATGCCGGAAGACGGTATCGATCAGTTACGCAATCATGATGCGGTGTTTTTGGGCGCAGTGGGCTTCCCTGGAGTTCCCGATCATATTTCGCTGTGGGGCCTGTTGATCCCGATCCGTCGCGCCTTTCAACAATATGTAAATTTACGGCCGGTGCGTTTGTTACCGGGCATTACGGCGCCTGTTCGCGGATATGAGGCGGGTGATATCGACTTTTATGTCGTGCGCGAAAACAACGAAGGTGAATATTCCGAAGTCGGCGGTCGTATGTATGAAGGCACCGACCAGGAAATGGCTATTCAGCAAAATACTTTCACGCGTCGCGGCGTTGATCGCATCATGCGCTATGCATTCGATCTGGCGTCCCGAAGGGAAGCCAAACATCTTACTTCGGCGACGAAATCAAACGGCATTGTTCACACCATGCCGTATTGGGACGAACGCTTCGCGTTGATGGCGCAGGACTATCCGGAAGTTAAAACCGACCAGTACCATATCGACATTCTGGCGGCGAACTTCGTCATGCATCCCGATTGGTTTGACGTCGTGGTCGGCAGCAACCTGTTCGGCGATATTTTGTCGGATCTGGGGCCAGGCGTGACGGGCACAATCGCCGTGGCGCCATCGGCGAACATCAACCCGGAACGCGAATTCCCATCGATGTTCGAGCCGGTTCATGGCTCCGCGCCCGATATTGCGGGCAAGGGCATCGCCAATCCGATTGGTCAGATCTGGTCGGCTGCGATGATGCTGGATCACCTTGGGGCGCCAAAGGCGGGCGCGTGCATCGTCAAAGCGATTGAGACTGTTCTGGCCAATCCAGATGCGCCAAAAACGGCGGATATGGGCGGCAATGCAACGACGGTTGAACTTGGCGACGCTATCGCTTCAGCGATCGAATAGCGCCACGTTACGAAAGTCGAGCCAGGTTAATGCATACATTATATTTTGAGGATTTTTCCGTCGGTCAGAAATTCACGACCCGCGCCGGAACCCTGAGCGCGGGCGACGTGTCTGATTTTGCGTTAAAATATGATCCTCAACCCATCCATGTGGACGCTCACACGTCGGAAAAAGGCATGTTCGGGGGCATCATCGCCAGTGGCTTGCATACCTTCGCCTTCAGCTTGCGCTTGTTTATCGACCTTGGGCTGACGATGAAATCTAACATCGTCGGCCCAGGTGTTGATGCGCTGCGGTGGGTGGCGCCGGTTCGACCCGGCGACACCATCCAAAGCCTTGTCGAAGTTGAGTCGTTGACCCCGTCAAAATCCAAGCAGGACCGCGGGACGGTGCGGTTAAAGTTTACGACCCGCAATCAAAACGATGAAATCGTCATGACCTACACGTCGATCATGATCCTGCGGAAGCGCCCGACCGACCCGGCGTAGCGCAGGGCTGGTATGTTTGCAGCGTGGTTGACTTCGGCCCCTGGCTCCAACATACGGCGTCTTTGCGACCTCATAATTTGAATTCACGGTAGTTTATGGCGTTTCGGTTTTACGCGCGTATGCCCAATGGTATGCGCGGCATGTTGATGATGTTTGTGGCGACGATGTCGGCGGTCTCCATGCATACACTGGTGCGTTATGTCGCGCAGGGGCTGGAGCCCTTCGAAATCGCTTTTTTCCGCAATAGCCTGGGGTTGCTGTTTCTGGCCCCGCTGTTCCTGCGTACGGGAACCAAGGCGTTGCGAACCAAAAGGCCGTTTCTTCATATCATTCGCAATGTTCTGGTCACCGCCTCGATGTTGTCGTTTTTCACCGCATTGACGATTACGCCTTTGGCGCAGGTGACGGCCCTGAGTTTCACTGCGCCTTTATTTGCGACCTTGCTGGCGGTGCTGTTTCTGGGGGAGGTCGTCCGTCTTCGCCGTTGGGCGGCGATCTTTGTGGGGTTCGTCGGCGTTTTTGTGCTGTTGCGCCCCGGCATCGCTGAATTTGATCTTGGTTCAATATTGACTGTGTTCTCCGCGTTTTGTTGGGGGGCGGCGATCATGTTTACAAAAAAGCTTTCGCTACAGGATTCCAGTCTGACGATCACATTTTATATGGCGGCGATTATGACCCCGCTGTCATTTCTACCGGCGCTTTGGGTCTGGTCCTGGCCGACGGAAACGCAATGGTTCTTGCTGGTCGCAATTGCGGGGTTTGGCACATTGACCCAGATGTGTTTTTCCCAAGCGCTACGGGAGACGGAAACTAATGTCGTTATGCCCATCGATTTTTTCAAATTGATCTGGGCGGCGGCGATCGGCGTGATTATTTTTGGTGAAATACCG
The DNA here is from genome assembly GCA_047631095.1 of Alphaproteobacteria bacterium. Classification (GTDB taxonomy): domain Bacteria; phylum Pseudomonadota; class Alphaproteobacteria; order UBA8366; genus JABJJH01. The sequence goes on along the minus strand of JBLHZD010000196.1, from coordinate 922 downwards.
GATCTGTACACCTGGATCGGCGGCGCCATGATTTTCAGCAGCGCGACTTATATCGCCTTCCGGGAAAGCAAACTCAAAAATGCATCACTGCGATATCAGGAAGTAAAACCCCGGAATTGACAAATCGCGTATCGGTTATGGGGGTGGGGCCCGTCCCAACAGCGGCTAAAAAACGCCGTTTTGGTAATGTGTTAACAAATCTCGGGTCAAAATAACGCAATTCGGTTGGCATTGTTCGCCCTAGAGTTCGCCCCAGAGTTCGTGACATAAGGACATCCATGGAACTGGTGACGTTGCAAATGACGGCGGTCTTCGCGCTTATCGCCGTCTCGTTTTTCCTCTATGCGACGGAAAAGGCGCCGTTGGAGGTTACGTCGCTCGGCGTAATTTGCGCGCTGTTGATCCTGTTCCATTTAGCACCGGTCCTGGACGCTGGTGGAACAAACAAACTGGATGGCGCCCGGCTTTTGTCAGGTTTCGCCAATCCGGCGCTGATCGCGGTTTTGGCGTTGCTGGTAATCGGCGATGCGTTGGGCCGCACTGGCGCGTTGGATCGCGGCGCCGCGCTGCTTCTGGACCTGGGGCGGGGTAACGCCCATGGCGCGGTCATACTCGCGTTGAGCGCGGTGTTACTGGTCAGCGCCTTTTTGAATAATATTCCCGTAGTGGTCATCTTCATTCCCATCATGCAGGCGGTCGCGTTGTCGTTGAAGCGCCGCCCGAGCCGCTTGATAATGCCACTAAGAGTCCGTCCGGAGACTTTAAGAAGGATTACAGAGTTTTCGGAGCATGAGTCGGATGGAGGCGAGCTTGAGGAAGGCGAGCTTGAGGAAGGCGAGCGCGTTGCGGTTGAGGTTTTCCCAGTCCCTGGCTAGTCGGCGGCATCGGTTGAGCCAGGCGATGGTGCGTTCGACCACCCAAC
>JBLHZD010000195.1:0-7862 GCA_047631095.1 Alphaproteobacteria bacterium | reverse complement strand
GCTCGGTCAAGGTTGAAATTCTAGGCTTCACGACGCGGGCCTGGAAAGGCGGACAGTCACGGGAAAAATGGATTTCCGAAGGCAAAATCGCCAACCCGGGCCGGTTAAACGATTTACGCCATATTGTTTACAAAGCCGCCGACGCGCCTTGGCGTCGCGTCCGTAAAAATCTAGGCCTTATGTTGCGCGAAGGCTTGTTGAAGGAAAATATTGATGGCGAAGCGCTTTTGTGGGCGCATGACCGCCTTTTGGGCCGACCTGAACAACGCCGAATTTTGATGGTAATCTCTGACGGTGCCCCAGTGGACGATTCCACATTATCCGTAAACCCCGGCAACTATCTCGAACGGCATTTACGGGATGCGATTGAATACATCGAAACCCGATCCCCCATCGAATTGGTGGCCATCGGTATTGGACATGACGTCACGCGGTATTACCGCCGCGCGGTCACCATCGTGGATGTTGAACAGCTTGGCGGCACCGTGATGGAAAAATTGGCGGAATTATTCGATGAAGACGACGCACGCGGCTCCCGGCGCGAACAGAAACAATCAGTAAAAAGCCGGACTGCATTTTAGGTGCCTATTTTTGACAAAATGAATAAAGCCCGCAATTAAAATTGCGGGCTTTATTCATTTTAGACCAAAAGCTAACGTCAGGCGCGTGCTGCTGCTTTTTCAATCCGACGCTTGATCCGGCGCGCTTCGTCCGTCAATTTCCGGTTCGGCGTTCCCAGAAGAAAAGCGTCCAACCCGCCCTTAAATTCAATCGTGCGGATCGCGTTTACCGAAATGCGCATCTTGACCATTTCACCTAGCGCATCGCTCATCACCGAAGAGACTTGCAGGTTTGGCAGGAACCGACGCCGTGTCTTGTTGTGCGCGTGACTGACATTGTTGCCGGTCAAAACGCCTTTACCCGTGATAATGCAGCGACGTGACATAATCTTGTCCTTCAACCTTGGTATGGAAATCTAAATAATAAATCTTTGAAACCGAGTCATTCCCGATTGAGCGGCGTTTTTTACGGCACCCATCCCCACGCGTCAAGACGTTATCCGTCTCCCAGGAATTTCCAAAGCATCCTTTGAGCCGCCATGGACGGTGTTATGGTCCCTTGCGCCACCTGGTCTTCCAACGCCGGCGCTATTTCACGGATGGCGTCATGCGCTTTCAGAGTCGAAAGCAACGTATCGCCGATTTCATTCCATAACCACGCCCGCGCCTGTTCGACCCGCCGTGCGCCCAGCGCGTCCTCGGCGCTTAACGCCTTTTGAAACGCTAACACCGTGTCCCAAGCCTCCGCAATACCCACTCCGGTAAGGGCAGAACAGGTTTCTACCGGCACCGTCCAGTTCGGGGTCGTCGGTCGAAGAAATTGGAGGGCGCTGCGATAATCGGACGCCGCATGGCGCGCTGCTGCGGCGAGGTCTCCATCCGTCTTATTCACCAGAATAATATCGGCAAGCTCCACAATCCCTTTTTTCATACCTTGCAATTCATCGCCACCCGATGGCAACAGCAGCAACATGAAGATATCCGTCATATCCTTTACCGCCGTTTCCGACTGACCCACGCCGACGGTTTCGACAAGTACGACGTCATACCCCGCTGCTTCGCAGACGATCATCGCTTCCCGGGTTCGGCGCGCGACACCGCCCAAGGTTCCCCCTGCAGGCGTCGGACGGATGAACGCCGCAGGGTCCCGCCCCAGGACTTCCATCCGCGTTTTATCGCCTAATATGGACCCTCCACTGACCTTCGAGGACGGGTCAACCGCCAACACGGCCACCCGATGGCCCCGGCCTATAATGTACAATCCAAAAGCCTCGATAAAGGTCGACTTGCCAACGCCCGGCACACCGGACACGCCCACCCGAATGGATTTACCCGACACAGGCAAAAGTATCGTTAACAACGCCTCCGCCATGTCGCGATGTTCGTCACGCGTCGACTCAATAATCGTAATCGCGCGCGCCGTCGCTCGACGGCTACCATCCCGAACCGCGGCAGCGAGAGCATCCATGTCTTTGGCGGTGTTCATATCTTCATTTTCTTGCTGTTGGTTAACGCCTTTTCCGCCACTTTCGCGACGCGGTGCTGGACATCCTGATCCAGCGCCTCGAATTCATCCGGTCGATCTCTAAGCAACGATAGGGCAGACTCCTTCAATTCATCCCGACCGGACGACTCGGACACTGCTTTAGATTTCAGCGGTGTGACGGCGTTCAATTTTCATCCCACCTTGGCCTTCCGCCGTTCCTCCAAAGTCGTGCACCCCGACTTTATTCATGAAAAGCCATTGTAACATTTTAACAATATTCATGATTAAAGATTTTCACCTATAAATTTCGCCATGATAATTTCATCGACATACGCCTCGTCAATAAACAGCGAATCTCGCTTCGTCCCCTCGACAATATATCCAGCCGCCGCATAAAGTTTTTGGGCGCGCTCGTTATTGGCCATGACGGTTAACTCCAGACGGTGCAACGGTAGCCCAACGCCAAATTTTTCCAATTGCGCCAGAAATGCGCGCCCTAGCCCTTTGCCGCCGTGGTCCTGTAAAATGCCAAGTCCTATGGTTCCGGTGCGCCGGTTGCGGATAAATTCTCCTCCCATAACAATGCCTTCGCCAACAACCGACGCGCCACACCAAGCGTTCAACAGAAAATGGTTGGGCAATTCCTTGAACCGTTCAATCACAAACTTCATTTCATCAGTAGACCGTGCGCGCTCTCCCGGACTACGTAATAAAAAACTACTTTCCGCCAACAACGTTTCGCCAAAATCATATAGCGCCTGGGCGTCTTCCGGCTCCGCCGGTCTGATTGAATAGTCGTTCATGAGATTTGGGACCTGTAGGCCAATAAGATGTCGCCTGGATACGTCGTCTATTCATGCCGACCCAAAGCGCGGGTCAACAAGATGTATAATTTTCCAACATCCGCCGTCATAAATGTCGTATGCAGGAGATTTTCCGGGTCAGACTCGCGCGCATCATTCAACAGTTTATCGAACTGATCGACATAGCGCATGACGTAGTATCGCATGTCTTCATCAGTTTTCAGTTTTTCCATGACCTTCGCCGCAAGCACCGCCTGGCGACCTTTCAGCAACGACCGTGCGAAAACGCCCCGATCCCCTTTCATATAACGCTTCCAATTCGACTCAGGGACATCGTTATGTAGAATTCGGGTTAAATCGATCGACGTGGAATTCAAATCCTCAATGATGAACCGCGCGGTTTTCAAGAATAGATCCCGCCGCAACACGAGCTCCTGGTCCGCCAGTTTGCTTGCTTGTTCTGACGCCTCAACGGACGCTTGCGTCAAACTAACCGCTTGTTGACCGAAGGTTTCCCCCACCGCGTTTGCCTTAACCACGGCGTCATCCAACGCTTCCACCAGTGTGATGCTGCCAGAGCTTACTTTATCAACAATTCCATCAAATATAGTTCGGGCATTGTTGGCGGCTTCGGTAATGACGGCGCTTTGCTTGCCCAAATCGTCTGTCACGGTTCGAATTTGTCGGTTCGCCAATTCACCACTTTGTGAAACCGCCACCGCTTGAGTTCGAAACGCTTCGGTCAGTCCCTCCAGCCGCACTACGACCTGGTCCGTGGCACCAGTCAGTCCATCTGATTGTTGCGCGAAAGCATTACCGATCATTTGCAGACTGGATGTCGCTTCCCGCGCCGCCGTCGATAACGTTTCAGCTTGCGTGCGAAGCCCTTCTCGATTGTCGTCCACCTGCATGGCGGCTTGCATCGAGACCGTGGTCAGACGTTCACTTTGTTGATTAAATTGTTCGCCAACCTCCCCAACCAATCGAAGCGCCATCTGTACCGACTCGTTCAATTGTCCCGATTCTGAATGAAACGCCCGACCTGCCTCCATAATCCGCTTGATCACCTGTTCTGACACCGCGACCAGTTGGTCAGCCTGTTGCGACAAGATTTGGGAAATTTGTTCGGTACGCGTTTCAGCGGCGTCCGATGCGGTTTGAAGTTGCCCTGCCTGATCTCGAATTGTTGTTTCAATTCGTTGCACTCGACTCTGCAGGGATTCAGCCAAGTCTCCCATGGCTTTGCTGTCGTCACGCAAACTTTCACGAATTTGCGCGGCGGAGTCACTTGCGTTTTTCACAGCGCCTTCCAGTTCACTCGTATGAACTTGCATTGCGTCACGAATTTCAAGAACCTGGTTGGAAGCATGATCCGACGCTGCGCGGAGGTCCTGGCTTTGTCGCTGCAAGACATCACTGACAGATCGCGCCTGGACCGCCGCCCATTCCGCCGACTCCCGCAAGGATTGAGCCTGTTGCCGCAAGATATCGCCAACGCCCCGCGCTTGTGTCACCGCTGGGTCAAAAGCGTCTCCAACCTCACGCGCACCTTCCCGAATGATTTGGCGAATTTCGTCACCGCGCCCAGACAGCATAGTTTCAATTTCCTTGACCTGCTCTTCGGTGCGATCCGACATGGTAGTCAGATTTTCGACCTGGCGCTGCAACATATCACGAATACTTTCCGCGCGCACCGACGCCAAATCAGACGCTTTGGAAACGTCCTGGGCCTGGGCGCGCAACACAGTTCCCATTTCGTTCACCTTTTCGACGGCGTCTTCCGACACGCGGGTCAAATCCGTCCGGTGGTCGTTCATGGCGATATCCAACGCCCCTGACTGACTGGAAATATGAACGACCAGCTTCGATAATTCTTCACCCTGTTCGCTCAATGCTTCCTTAATGCCGACAGAATGCCGCGTCGCCGTATCGGCGGTGTCGGCAATATCGTTAACCTGTTGATGCATGGCGGCCATCAATTCATGCGCTTCGGCCACCATCCTCTCAACCGTCGTCGATAAATCTTCTGACCGCCGCGCCAACCCGTCATCCACCCGTTGCAGTACCAATCCGGTAACATCACGCAAGGTGACCCCCAACTTATCAATCCGCGCCGAAGCGACATCCATCATCGTGTCCAATGACGTAGAATGCTTGTTGAAGGATGTATCCAACGTACCCGTCAAACTCGCTGCGTGGCGATCCAACGCCGCGCCCAAACGATCGATTTCCTGTCCGGTTCGCGCCGCCACCTTCACCAAAGCGTCGGATTGAATGTCGAACGACTCCTTTAATCTATCCGTTACGCGGGCGGTTTGTTGACGCAACTGAGTGGCAATATCTGTCGCCCGGAACGCCGCCATTTCACTGGCGGCGTTCAAATCTACCACCCCTTTTTCCAACACCTCGCCGATAGCGGCGGCGCGTTGACCTGCTGTCTCCCCAGTGTGAGACATGGTTTCCGTATATTCGCGAAACAACGCGCCGATATCTTTGGCTTTCTCTGCAGCTGAATCGGATGCAGACGTTAATAAATTCGCCTGATCGCGCAACGCCGCGCCAACTTCTTCGGTCTGCTGCAAACTTCGCCGCGACGCCGACGTCAGATCATTCGTTTGCTGTTCCGTAATCTCCCGAACTGCGCGTTGCTGGGTCTCAAACCGACCCGCCAATGCGGACAATGCGCTGGTCTGTTCCGATAGGGCGCTTCGCATGGCGGCAGTTTCTTCCGACGCCTGGTTCGACGCCTCGGATAAATGGTCCAAGTTTTCCCGCACCTGGTCCGAGATCTCCTTCAATTGCAGGGATGCTCGATCACTGGCGTGATTCAATTCCTCAGTTTGCCTCCGCAGGACGTCGGAAACCACCTGTACACGATGCTCGGCTTCATCCACAGGAAAGGTCAACAAGGCCAATTGTCGGCGCAATGATTCGGTGTGGTAAGTCAAATCCCTGTTGGGACGCAAGACGAGAAGGACGCCCCATAACGCTGCAAGCGGTAACGCAGTGCCCGCAACTAGCGCCGCCACTTCATGTGGCAACATTTGAAACACTAAATCCCACCTCAGGAATTTTACCACATACCAGCCGCACAGGAGAACCCAAACGAAGCTAATCCCGGTGCCGATGGCTATCAACTTTTGCGTATAGCGGGCGGCGCGCGCCTCCACGCCTACAGGGTCTTCAATCGGCGTGGACTGAACGTGCCGACCTGACCTGGGGAGTTCTGTGACGTTCGTCGCCATACTTTCAATCGCCCTTTATTCGGCCGCAGCTTTTCTCGAACCTGCAACCATCGACATAATTTCAATCGCAGCGTCGGGTATATTCGTGCCGGGCCCATAAATTGCCGCAACACCTTCTTGTTTCAATTGCTCGTAATCCTGTGGTGGAATCACTCCCCCACAAACAACGATGATGTCTTCTGCAGACAATCGCCGTAATTCCGCTATCAGCGCCGGCACCAGCGTCTTGTGGCCCGCCGCCTGAGATGAAATACCGACTACATGCACATCGTTTTCCGTCGCCTGCATGGCCGCTTCCTCGGGCGTTTGGAACAGCGGCCCGATATCCACATCAAAGCCAATATCAGCAAAGGCAGTGGCGATGATCTTGGCACCGCGATCATGACCGTCCTGGCCCAACTTCACGACAATCATGCGTGGTCTACGGCCTTCGGCTTCGGCAAACGCATCGACCTCCTGTTTAATTTTTTCAAACCCTTCATCGCCTTCGTATGCGGAACCATAAACACCTGAAATCGAACGAATTTCCGCCTTGTGCCGGGTATATATTTTTTCCAAGGCATCTGAAATTTCACCCCCGCTGGCGCGCGCCCGCGCCGCCTCGATCGACAGCGCAAGGAGATTACCCTCTCCGCTGCGCGCTGCTTCGCTTAACGCCTCTAGTGATTTTTGACACGCAGCCTCGTCCCGCGACCGCCGCACCGCCTCTAGACGTTCGATCTGCGCGTCACGCACCGCAGTGTTATCGATGTCGAGAATATCAACGTTGTCCTGTGTTTCCGGCTGATACTTATTAACGCCAACGATAATTTCTTCACCACGGTCGATAAGCGCTTGTCGCCGCGCCGCCGATTCCTCGATCCGAAGTTTAGGAACGCCAGCGGCGACGGCTTTCGTCATGCCGCCTAGTCCTTCAACTTCATTAATAAGCGTCATCGCTTCAGCGGCAATGCTGGCCGTCAAGTTTTCAACGTAATAACTGCCCGCCAAGGGATCGATAACATTCGTGATGCCAGTTTCTTCCTGCAGGATTAGCTGCGTATTCCGGGCGACCCTTGCAGAAAACTCACTTGGTAACGCCAATGCTTCATCAAAGGCGTTGGTGTGCAAGGATTGCGTTCCGCCTAACCCGGCGGCCATGGCCTCCACAGTGGTACGCACAATATTGTTGTAGGGATCTTGTTCGGTTAGAGACACGCCGGAGGTCTGACAATGCGTCCGCAGCATCAAAGATTTAGGATCGTTTGGCGCAAATAAATCTTGCACCAAGGTAGACCACAGCAATCGTGCCGCGCGCAATTTGGCGACTTCCATAAAGAAATTCATGCCTATGCAGAAAAAGAACGATAGGCGCGGCGCAAAATCGTCAATCTTTAATCCCTTGGACAAGGCGGAACGGACATACTCGATCCCATCGGCGATGGTGTACGCCAATTCCTGAACACAAGTCGCCCCGGCTTCTTGCATGTGATAACCCGATATTGAAATTGAATTGAATCGGGGCATGTTCTTCGCGGTGTATTCGATAATGTCCGCGACAATCCGCATCGAAGGGTCGGGGGGGTATATATAGGTGTTGCGGACCATGAATTCCTTCAAGACATCGTTTTGAATAGTGCCGCTGAGTTGCGCCAATGGCACGCCCTGCTCTTCACCTGCCACAATAAAGCTGGCGAGAACCGGCAACACCGCGCCATTCATCGTCATCGACACCGACATCTTGTCCAACGGAATACCGTCGAACAGAATTTTCATGTCTTCAACGCTG
>JBLHZD010000194.1:0-7931 GCA_047631095.1 Alphaproteobacteria bacterium | reverse complement strand
GCATACAATACAAACCCCAGCACCGACACCGCCGTCACATAGACTGTTGCGTTGGTGACAAAGGTCAGCCCAGCCACAATCAGCGTCGTCGCGGCCAGCCCGCCCATCACCACCGGACGACGGCCAATCCGATCCGACAAGGCGCCCGCAATCGGCGACACAATCACGCCGCCAAGATGCATCCCTGCAATCGCGCCACCCATCACCACCGGGCTTACGTTCATAACGTCCGCCAAATAAAGCGGCAGAAACATCAACAATCCATTTTGCGCCATGGACCGCAACGCCGCCATCAGACAAAGGCCCAGAACGGCGCGGCGTTTCACCAGCCCTGCAAGGCCCTTTAGATAATCCTGAAAATTAGCGCCTTTTGCGGCGCTCCCTTTTTTCGGTTTGTCCTTGGGCATCAGGTAGAACAGGAAGATCGCCGTCACCACAAAGACTGGCGCCGAATTCACAATCGCCGTCCCCTGCCAGGACCACCAGGTCACCGCTACGCCCGCCGCCAGCGGCGCCACCATATCGCCAACGCTGGCGCCGGTAGCGTGAATTGACAGAGCGTAACCGCGATTGTCCGGGTATTGTTCGGAGATAAAAGAGATCGCGGGCGGGTGCCATAAATTGTTCGTCATGCCGATCAACGCCACCATGGCGCAGAGGACCAGATATGCGCCCGTAAAGCCGAAGGCCGCCAGCGCCGCCGCGCCAACGCCCAGTGATAGCACCTGAAACACCACCGTCCGCCCGGTCATATCGACAACGGCGCCACTGCCGAAATTGGCGACAAAGGAACTGATATGAAGGATGGAGACCAGAAACCCCGCCTGAGTATAGCTGAGCCCCAAATCCTTGGTGATGAAGGGCAGCAACACATAAAAGGTGCCGGCGATCCAATGGGTCGCGCCGTGGCCCAGTCCCAACAGAAACATCGGCCCCTGGTTCTTTAGCCGAAAAACCGAAGTCAGGTTACTCACGCAAATTCTCCTGCAGTAATGCGAAAGAATACTACGCCAAAATTAAAACGGCGCCATGAAAATGACGCCGTTCCAATTCCGCAACCAAAGTGCCTATGTTATCAGCCGTCGCCAATCCGAACGGGAATGAAACGCATGTCGCCGTCCTGATCCACTAAAAGCAGCACCATCCGACGGCCCTTGCCTTTCGCCGATTTGACAAGTTCCGCAACGTCGCCCGGCGTTTTAACCGGCTCCTGGTTCACTTCGACAATCACGTCGCCAGGGCGCAACCGTTTTTCAGCCGCATCGCTATCCTTTGCAATATCGGTAATGACAACGCCTTTCGCTTCCGCATTGATATTGAATTTCTCCAACAATTTTGGCGAAATCGGCGCCATCGCCATCCCCAGCTCATCAATCTTCTGGCTGGAATCGGCGGGCTGTTTCCGGCCGCCGCCGCGCGTGGACAAAGAGGCCTGATCGACCTTTTCCAACTCGCCCAACCGAACCACCAACGACACGAGCTTACCATCGCGCCAGACTTTTACGCCCACATCTTCGCCCACGGCCGTTTCCGCCACCATACGCGGCAAGCGGCGGGATTCCGGCACCGCGCGTTGATTGAAATCAACAATGACATCGCCGGTTTTCATGCCGGCCGCTTCCGCCGGGCTGTTCTTCATGACGCCCGCGACAAGCGCGCCGCGCGCCTTTTCAAGGCCAAGCCCCTCGGCGATTTCCGGCGTAACGGTTTGAATTTGTACGCCCAGCCACCCCCGTCGCGTGGTGCCGAATTCGCGTAATTGTTCAATCACGTTCTTCGCCAGATTGGACGGCACCGAAAACCCGATGCCAATACTGCCGCCCGACGGCGACAGGATCGCCGTGTTGATGCCAATGACATCCCCGTTCGTATCGAAGAGGGGTCCACCGGAATTACCTTTGTTGATCGGCGCGTCGGTCTGGATGAAATCATCATAAGGACCGGACCGGATATCGCGACCGCGCGCGGAGACGATCCCCGCCGTCACGGTGCCCCCAAGGCCCAGCGGGTTGCCAATGGCAATCACCCAATCGCCGACCCGCGCCTTGCTGGAATCACCGAAATTCACAAACGCCAGCGTCTTTTTCGACTCGATTTTCAACAAAGCCATATCCGTCTTCGGATCCCGGCCGACCAGTTTCGCGTCAAATTTTTGGCCATCCTGCAATGTGACAGCAATCTTGTCCGCGGATTCAATAACGTGATTGTTGGTGACCACCAACCCGTCAGCGCTGATGACAAAACCGGAACCCAGCGAGGTTGCGCGGCGTTGGGGTTGATCACCATCACGCCGATTGAACTTGTCGAAGAAGTCACCGAACGGCGATCCCGGGGGAAATTCAAAGGCCGGTCCCTGCTCAGCGCCATGCGGGCTGTTGGCTTTTACTTTTTGCGTCGTGGAAATATTGACGACGGCGGGTAACAATTTCTCCACCAAATCCGCAAAACTCTCCGGCGCACCGCGCGCGGCGGCTTGGGTCGGAACCCAGAGGATCGCCATGAAGAGAGATGCGAGGCCAACTAACGCCCTGTAATTTATACGCCCAGTGGATCGTGGGTCAGAATTTGGTCGCCCGGCGCGCCGCGGGCCGGAATTTGGAATTTGTCGCACCATCCGTAACATTTTATGTCTCCGTTCTGATAGCGCCGGGCCAAAGGCGAGGCGGGAATAATTATTTTGGGTCTTGTAAATATCACCAACCCCATATGTGGCCGCGCCGGGACACCGTCAATCACCCGCCGCGTATTGTCACTATAATTCCTTATTTTGGCCCAATTGTGGCAAGCTTGGACGCAATTTCGGCGTCCCAGCCCGCTCATCGCCCGACCTTGGAGGCGGCGCTTCTTAAGTGGCTTTGATGAACCAGATAACGGCGAAACCCGCGACGGCGGCGACCAGCCCCCCATTGCGGAGCACCGTGGGGGGCATTTCCAAAGCCTGCGCCATCATGCGCTGCATGGCGTCGGGAAAGAGCGCATACAGCGCTCCTTCGATCACCAGAACGAGCGCCAGCGCCGTAAACAGATCGGACACTTTCGCCTACCCTTTAAGTTACGACGCCGCAATCCGGCTACTTCTTGTCCGGAGCGCTGCCGTCGATACTTCGGAAGAACTTGAAGAAATCGCTGTCCGGGGACAACACCATCGTCGTGTCATTCCCAATCAAACCCTTCTTGTATTCATCCAGGGATTTATAGAACTGGAAGAATTCCGCATCCTGACCATACGCCTCGCCAAGAATCAGGTTGCGTTCGCCATCGCCTTCACCGCGAAGCTGTTCGGATTTGCGTTTCGCTCCGGCGATAAGAACAACCTTGTCACGATTTGCGCGCGCGCGCGTCTTCTGCGCTTGCTCTTTACCCTCAGCGCGTAATTCGCGCGCTTGGCGTTCACGCTCGGTGCGCATCCGGCCAAACACCGCCTGACTGGTTTCAGGCGGTAAATCGGTCCGCCCGATCCGGATATCGATGATTTCGATACCCAGCCCCCGGCTACCCTCGACCACTTCAGCCTGAATCCGCTCCATCATTCCGGCGCGCTTCGGCGACAGAATATCAACCAGTTTCACCTTGGCCAGAACACGACGCAGGGACGGGTTGATGATTTTGCTCAACCGATCCCGAGCGGTTATTTCATTGCGGACACGTTGAAAATAAAGCAACGGATCAACGATGCGGTAGCGGGCGAAGGCGTCCACATTGATCCGTTTCCGATCCTCCAGAAGGACTTCGAATGCCGGCGGATCCAGATCCAGGATCCGGGCGTCATAGAAAAGGACATCCTCGAGAAAAGGTTTCTTGAAATGCAGCCCTGGTTCCTGAATCACCCTTTTGGGCTCACCGAATTGCAGAACGATCGCCTGCTGCACCTGATGCACGGTGAACACCGAGCCTGAGACAAGGATGCCGCCGACAATGACGACAATCCCAACTATTGCGAGAACAGTTTTATTCATTTTGATTTCTCCCGTTCCCGTCAATTCGTCGCTTGCGGGGAATTTTCCCGCCGGGCTCGATCAACTTCGGGCAATGGCAAATATGGCACAACACCGCCGCCGCCCTTCTGATCGATGATGACTTTCCGGGCTTTCCCCAGAACAGCGCCCAATGTTTCCAGATACATACGCTTTCGGGTTACATCCGGCGCCACTTTGTAGGCGTTATAGACGGATGTGAACCGGTCCGCTTCACCGCGAGCTTCCTGTATTTGCTGTTCGCGATAGGCTTCCGCCTCGCTAATGTCTTTTTGCGCCAGCCCCCGCGCTTCAGGCACAATCGAGTTGGCGTAAGCGTCGGCTTCGTTTTGCAGTCGAATCCTGTCCTGCCGCGCACGCTGAACATCGTTGAACGCATCAAGAACCTCGGATGGCGGATCAGATTTCTGCAAATTGACGCCCTCTATCAGGATGCCAGCCTTGTATCCATCCAGCACTTCCTGCAACAGCGTCCTGGTCTTGTCTTCGATGTCTTTCCGTCCAACCGTTACGGCGCGATCGAAGGTTTCCTGCCCCACCACTTCGCGCATGGCGCTTTCTGCGGCGACTCTCACCGTCAAATCCGGGTCTCGCATGTTAAACAGGTACTCCTGCGCATTTCTAATCCGCCACAACACGGCGAAATCCATATCGACGATATTTTCGTCGCCCGTCAGGATCAAACTTTCCTCAAGGACATCGCGTCCGCCAGCGCCGCGTTCGTTTAATTCCGGCGTTCCACGATACCCGATATCCACCCGGTTTTGGCGCGTCACCTTAGGTTTGATGACATCGCCAATCGGACTGGGGAAATTGTAGTGCAGGCCCGGCCCGGTTAAATTAACCGGCTTGCCAAAGATTAACACCACGCCCTGTTCATCCGCTTGGATCCGATACAACCCCGTGCCCAGCCAAACCGCGACAAGCACGGCCAACACAAGCACAACGCCCAGCGCCGAGCCGCCGCCGGGAATCAGGCTTTTTAGCTTGTCCTGACCCTTACGCAGCATTTCCTCGATATCGGGTGGTTGCGGTCCGCCGCCGCCACTGCCGCCACTGCCGCCGCTACCGCCGCCGCCACTTGAGCCCCACGGCCCCTGACCGCCGCCACCGCCGCCGCCTGATTGATTCGACCAAGGCATATTGGATTTCCTTCCCAACCGTCTTCATAACCGCGATTTACCAATCGCGCCCGCGCCTGGATCAGGTTGTCCTTTCCTTCACCAATCGCGATCCCATATAAGTCAGCACACGTATAGGCCAGCCTGCGCGCACGTGCAAACGAAAGGCTGGACGCTGAAATACGATATTGGCTTTTTACCGGAGTTTTCAAGGATGCCGCAGGTTACGGAAGAAATAATAATCGAAGCGCTGAAAAGCGTGAAGGATCCCTCCAACAACCAGGACATCATATCGTTGGGTATGGTTTCCGGCATGGTCATCAAGGATGGCAATATCGGTTTCGCGCTTGAGATTGACCCGGCCCGCGCCGAAGAACTGGAGCCTGTTCGAAAAGCGGCGGAAGACACGGTTGACCAGGTGCCCGGCGTCCTGTCCGTCACCGCCGTACTCACCGCCCATAGCGAGGCGGGCACCGCGACGCAACAACAGCAGGCGCCCCAACAGGGACAAGCGGTCCGGGGCGGCCGGACGAAAGATTTGGTCCCCGGCGTACAGCACATCGTCGCGGTCGCGTCGGGCAAAGGCGGCGTTGGCAAATCAACCACGGCGGTCAACATCGCGCTTGCGCTAAAGGCGGCGGGACACCGCGTTGGTATCCTCGACGCTGATATTTACGGCCCCTCCCTGCCGCGCATGATGGGGTTGACCGGCCGCCCTGAAAGCCCGGACGGAAAACGTCTGGAGCCGATGGAGAATTACGGCGTCAAAGTCATGTCCATGGGCTTTCTGGTGCCCGAAGACACGCCCATGATCTGGCGTGGCCCTATGGTGATGAGCGCGTTGCAGCAAATGATGCGCGACGTTGAATGGGGCGAGTTGGACATCATGATCGTCGATATGCCGCCAGGCACCGGCGACGCGCAGCTCAGCCTGTCGCAAGACGTGCCCCTAGCGGGCGCCGTCATCGTCTCCACCCCGCAAGACATCGCGTTGCTGGATGCGCGCAAGGGCCTGAACATGTTCCGCAAAGTAGAGGTGCCCGTGCTGGGCATCGTGGAGAACATGAGCTACTTCAATTGCCCCCATTGCGGCGAACGCAGCGATATCTTCAGTCATGGCGGCGCGCGGGCGGAAGCGGAGAAGCTGGGCGTTGATTTTCTGGGTGAAATTCCGCTCGACATGGAAATCCGCCAAACCTCGGATGGCGGCAATCCCATTGTGGTCAGCCACCCCGACAGCCCTCATGCGAAAGCCTATCGCGCTATCGCCGATGCGGTCTGGGATGCGGTTTCGGATGGCGGACAGGGACGCATGGCGCCCAATATCGTCATGCAGTAGAGTACGCGTTCCGGGAATAGCGCCGCAGGAATAGTCGCGTGAAATCATGATCCGCCGCCTCGCTGTCATCTTGTTGGGTTGTTGCGTGGTTTTCACCTTTGCCAATATCGCGAACGCTCGCGCGGGCAATTCCGCAAACGCCCGGGCGACCAGCGACGCCGCTTTCGCCCGGGATGCCTTGGCGCGGATAAATTTTCACCGCGCGCAATATGGTTTGACCTTACTGCGGATGGAGGCGCGGTTGGCCGTCATTGCGCGAGATCACGCCCAAGACATGATGCGCCGTAACTATGTGGACACCCGAAGCCCCACCGGAGCGACGCTGGAAAGCCGGCTTCGCGACGCGCAATACCCCTATCGCAATGTCGTGCAACAAGTCGCCGTGGGCGACCCCACCGGCAAATCGCTGGTCGACCGATGGATGACGCGGCGCGAAAGCCGCAAATTGCTGTTGAGTCGCGACTGGCGCGAAGCCGGCATCGGACACGCCAAGCACCGCAACAACCCATCTCGCTGCGCGGCGGCGGGGCTGAACCATTTTTGGGTCATGACCCTGGCGGCGCCCACGCAACGGGCGAACCGGCGCTGGCGGCGCAAAATTCTGGAGCGGGTAAACCGGTTTCGCGCACAGTACAAACTGGCGCCGCTCGCCCTGAACAAACAGTTGAACCGGTCCGCCCAGTCCCATTCCGACGACATGGCGCGGCGCGATTATTTCGCCCATGTCTCCCCCGAAGGCGAAACCGTTGGCCGCCGCGCGACGCGAGCGGGATATCGCTGGCGCACGGTGCTGGAAAACCTGGCCGCTGGTCTGGACAGCCCCGTGGCGCGGTGGAGGGATGGATTCGCTCCGCCTCGCACCGCAAAGCGATGCTCAACCCCAATGTGCGCGAGGCGGGCGTCGGGTATCACTTTTTGTCCGGCGATGGCGGCGCCACGCGAATGTTTCATTACTGGACGTTAAACATGGCGCTGGCCCGGTGAACAGGACGCTGGCCCGGTAAATAAAACTTCCTCCCATTGCGCGACCAGAGCTTGATTGGCGAGCGCTAAAAAGCCACTCTTGGCGCAACATTTAGATAATTACGCGGGGGAGAAAACGATGCGCGAAAACAAACTGAAAACACTTTGGGCGAACGGCGGCGCGGCGATGAATTGCTGGCTTTCGATGGACAGTTCGCTGGCGGCCGAAGCCATGGCCTATTGCGACTGGGACTCCATCACGGTCGACATGCAACATAGCCTGATCGACTGGCGTTCCGCGCTGACCATGTTGCAGGCCGCGTCGCAAAAAGACGCGCCAACCCTGATGCGGGTTCCCTGGCTGGATCCGGCCTGGATCATGCGGGCGCTTATGGCGTCATCTGCCCCATGGTCAACAACCGCGCGGATTGCGAAAAATTCGTCGGCGCGTGTCGCTATGCGCCCACCGGTTATCGGAGCTGGGGCCCCGTGCGCGGCATGACCTATGGCGGCCCGGATAATTTCAAACACGCC
>JBLHZD010000193.1:0-7942 GCA_047631095.1 Alphaproteobacteria bacterium | reverse complement strand
CTCCGAAAACTCTGTAATCCTTCTTAAAGTCTCCGGACGGACCCTAAGGATTCATACGCGCGGCGTCACATGGAAGTCAGACCTTCTGCGCCTGCCACTCTTTCAGAACAGCATAGGGGTCCACGGGCGTGGAATCTTGTGCTGAATTATCCATTTTAGCGGTTAATTCGATGACATACCCGTTCGGGTCGCGAAAATAAATCGACTGGATAAAGCCATGATCGGCGATTCACCGCGTTTCGATTCCCGCCGCCCTGCCGCGTTCGAACATGCTGTGAAGGGTCTCGTTATCGACCTCCAGCGCGATATGCAGATCAAAATCATGCTGCGGTTTGAAATCGAATGCTTTGCCCGGAACTTCGAAAAACGCCAAAAACGACCCATCGCCCATCTCGAAGAAACTATGCAGCACCGGTGTTTCCCGCCCGGTTTTGCTTTCGCCAATGACAAAGGCGTCGGCGAGGGTGAGCCCCAGAAAATCTTCATAGAATTGCCGCGTTTCTTCTGAATCGCGGCATCGGTAGGCGTTGTGGTGAAGTCCTTTGATCATAGCGCAGCTTCCTGTTAACACGGGATGAGGAAATTCTATATAGGTTGCGTTCGATCCATTTACACCAGCGCGCTGTAAATATCACAACAAGGAAATTGACATGGATTATGGATATGGCGTGCCGACTCGCGGCGATCTGGCCACCCCGGAAGGCATCAACAAAATCGCACAGCATGGCGAGGCGCTGGGGTACAACCATGTCTACGTCAACGATCACATCGTCGTACCCGGTGATATTTCATCACGCTACCCGTACAGCGCGGCAGGCGACTGGCCCGGCGCGCCCATGGGCGAAGCGATGGAGCAACTGGTGCTGTTATCCTATCTGGCGCGCGCCACCGAAAAGGCGCGGCTTCTGACCTCTGTGATGGTGGTGCCCCATCGCAATCCGGTCGTCACTGCGAAGATGTTGGCCACGATTGACGTCCTGTCCAAGGGACGCGTCACGGTCGGTTGCGGCGTTGGATGGATGCGGGAGGAGTTTGAGGCCATCGGCACCGCGCCTTATGACAAGCGTGGCAAGGTCATCGATGAATATCTCGAAATCTTCAAGGAATTGTGGACAAAGGACCGCCCGCACTACGACGGTGAATTCTCGAGCTTCTCCAATATCGCGTTTTTGCCTAAGCCTGTTCAGAATCCTCATCCGCCGCTTTGGATTGGTGGGGAAAGCCCACTGGCGATGCGTCGCGCCGCCCGGTTGGGCGATGGCTGGTATCCGCTGGGCGCCAATCCGCAATTCCCGCTCGATACGATGGAATCCTACGCCGCCGGCGTAGCGCAAATGAAAACTGAACTGGAGAAACAGGGCCGGGACAGCGCCGAATTTTCATTCGCCTATCTGGTCAACTGGTACGCCGCCCCCGGCGACGGCAAGGCGCATGATGGCGGACGGCTGTTATTTACCGGATCAAATGATGAGATTCGCGGCGATGTGGACGCCATGCGCGAACTGGGCGTAAAGCACCTGATGTTGAATTTTCTGTCCAACGATATGTCAGAGACGCTGGATCAAATGTCGCGCTTCGCCGAAGACATCATGTAATCGGCAGCGTCTTTGAAACGAACCTACGCCGTGTCGTCAATTCGCTTGATTGTGGCGCACGGTGTAGTGGCCGTCTTCAATGTCCTTGAAGAAGAAATCCCGGATTTGCGGATGGGACACCGGCTTTCCTGATTCATCGGGCAGCAGGTTTTGCTCCGACACATACGCGATATAGGTCGTTTCCGAATTTTCAGCGAACAGGTGGTAATAGGGCTGGTCCTTGGTCGGACGGCTCCCTTCCGGGATTGAATCCCACCATTCATCCGAATTGTCGAAAATCGGATCAACATCGAATATAACGCCGCGAAAGGGATGCTTTCGGTGTTGGACGATTTGCCCAATGCCAAATTTTGCGGTTTTCATGGACATGATGTTGGTTCCGATGTGTTCGGTTATTATGGTGTTTTTTATTCGCAGTCGGGCGCTTTTATGGATGAATCCCACAGGCATCCCATAAATTTCGCTTTCTCATTACTGCACCCTCGCCCATTCGGCAAGAGGCGGGGGTGGATTTCAGGGCCTCGCCGCCGCTTACTGACCCTCTACAGGCCCTCCAAACTCTCCGAAAAGATGGAGCGGTAGGCGCGCCAGGTCGCGTGCCCGACGAGGGGAAACATCAACGCCAGGCCAATATACAGCGTCGCAATGCCGACGGCGGTCAGCAGCGCAATGAGCCAGGCCCACAAGAACATGGCGCGGAAATTCGCCGCCACCGCCCGCAAGCTCAGGAGTATCGCGCTTATCGCGTCCATATCACGGACCAGAAGCATGGGAACGGAAAACGCGGAAATGGCGAAGACGACGGCAGCGAAAACCGCGCCGATAGCGGAACCCACGGCCAGAAACAGCAGGCCCGACCAGGTAAAGAACAACGTCTCCACCATCATTTCGATTTGTAGCGGCCCCGGCCCCAACAAATCCGAACCGAGGAACAAGGCGAACAACAAGGTGGCGATCCGATTCCACGCCAACAGGATAATCATCAAAAAAACGCCGACAAGCGCAAGTTGCGATGGCGAGCGGGTGGTGACGAAGAGCGCGTGAAATATCGATACCGGTAAACCCGCATCCAATCGGCGACTGGTTTCATACAAACCAACCGCAAGAATAGGACCAAGCAGCATGAAGCCTGCGGTGAGCGGCAACAGCATATAGAGCCAGTCGAGGTAATAGAGCGCCGCTGTCAGCCCCATGCTCGCAATCGAAAAGCCCGCGCCATAGACCAGACTGACCTGCGGCGCGCGCCATAGATCGCGCCAACCTTCAGCCAACCATGTCCAGGGCGCTTCGGTTTCTATGCGCCTGAAGGCGATTTCCCCCGCCGCGTCGCCACTGACCGCCATGCGGTGCACTCCCCTCAAATTTTGCGCCCGAACCAAGTTGGAACGGTTTTAAAGCCGAATATTAAGCCTCAACGTCCAGTTTCCGCATTCCGTCAAATCTTGCGTTGATCTGTATCATTGTCAAATTCGCGCAAATTCCAGAAATATGATACATTCATTCATGCAATCAAGGAGCCCTGCAATGGCCTTAAATGATTTGTTAGTCCATGTCACAAATTCCAAAAATGCACGCGCGCGGATCGAAGCCTCGGTTGCGCTGGCCATGCGGCACGAAGCCAATTTAACCGGGATCGGCGTCCGTATGACCTCCAAAACGCCCGTTTACGCACTTGCGGCGATCCCGGCGGACATTCTGAGGGATATCGAGGCGCAAGAGAACGAGTCGATGGCGGCGGCGAAAACGCTCTTTGAGTCCGTTGTTGGCCAAGCCGGTTGGCTGGAGCGTAGCAGCTGGATCGACGAAGCTGGCGATACAGCGGACGTCATCAGCCGAAACGCCCGACTTTCCGATATAACGATTGTCGGTCAGCAAGCCGACGGCGCCCATAACGATCTACCCGACGACTTTGTCTTGCAATCCGGTCGGCCGGTTCTGGTGATTCCGAAATTCGGGGCGCCGCATCCCATTGGCGAACGGATCGTCGTCGCCTGGAATGGCGGTCGAGAAGCAGCCCGCGCGATCGCGGATGCAATGCCAATCCTCGAAAAGTCAAAATCGGTGATAATTCTGTCTGTTGAACCGCGCGAAATGGGAGAATTACCAGGGTCCGGTCTGGCCCAGCATCTTGCGCGACATGGCGTCGATGCCACGGCCAAACAATCCGTCGCCGACAATAGCGACGCCAGCGACGTTCTGTTGAACTTTGTCGCGGATGAAAGCGCCGATTTAATCGTCATGGGCGCTTATGGCCATTCGCGCTTGCGGGAAGTTATCCTTGGTGGGATGACGCGAGATCTGTTGACCCATATGACAATTCCGGTTTTTATGTCACACTAACAGCGAAACGAAGACCGGTCGATAATCAAGGATTACCGCTACCCTTCAATCGATATGCGCCCGAAACGCCCTCGAACTTTTTAGTTTTAACGGGGGGTTAAGGAAATCTGTATAGGTTATGCTGGGTGCAGGCGAACCAAAGGCGTTGATTTCGCCGAGGGGTTGAGGATTAATCTGGTTAAAATAATGGATGGCTCAAGCATTGACGGATAACACCGACGACCGGAACCCAAATCAGGATGAGCTTGATATGGATTCGCTCCATATTTTGCCGCTTAATATTATTCCCCTGGAAACGCCGGCGCTAAAACGGGCGCGTATCGTTAAAAATGTGCGTCTCGATAGCGTCATCGAGCTGTTTAACGACAAGGAGTCAGGTAGTGGGCAGGTCCTTCCCAAGGATCTGGGGAAAATGTTTGACTGGAATCCCAAAAACCCGTGCGCCGACGAGGCGATCGTCCAGTCCCTGGCCAACCTTTCGAGCTATGACATCTACACCTTGCGCATCCAACTTCGAAAACTGGGTATCGGCGTGGATAACACCGCCGCGTTAAAGCTTTCAAAGCACAAAGCCGCCGAGCTGACGCAATATATGAAACAGTTCACGATGCCGCTGATTCAACAGATCTACGGGGAAACGAATTCGGAAATTGAAGATTTCAGCCAGTTGATCGCGATGTTTTCCTCACCGGATCAGTCGGACGCCTTAAAAAACCTGAAAGTCATGGCGGAAAAACTGAATATCAGCCTGACGGAAGTGCCCGAGTTTCTCGAAGAATACGGCGATGTGTTTTTGTCACTGGCCTATTTCAGGGATTGTCTGGATCGCTTGATCCCGGTGACGATGGAGTTCGATGCAGCCATGGATGAGCCCAATGAGAGCTATCAGATGCGTAATGATCGGCGTCTGGCCAAATCGATGGAATTTGTACGCACAGAACTGTCGGATATCACCGCGTCGATCACGGGCCGGTTTGAAAGCTTCGACAAACATTCCAAACACATGTGGGACAACATCACCGCGGAATCCTTTTCGCGGGTCAAACAATTGATTCAGGCGCATCATACCACCGTCGGCGGCGTTTTATGCGGATTATCAGTCAAAATGGATATCTGGACCGACAAATTCAGCGACGGGCGCGGCGGTATGGTCAAACGCGCTGAATTCATCATGGCGGACATGACGCAAGGCCTGGAGCAGATTTTGAAAATCGAACAATCCGCGCCGAAGGTTTCTGACTTTTAGACCGCAATCGACGCTAAAACCCGGCGCGCGCACGCGTTCAAACCCTAAAGGGAGACGCCAATGACGGGAAAAGGAATTTTTTTAATCGTTGTCCTGGTCGCGCTGCTTTTGCTGGCAGGCGCCTACGCGACATTTGTCTGGTTCGACCTGGGCGACGTTGACGTAAGCGGGCACGGAAACTTCGCCCTGGCCCTTGGCGTGGTGTTCTCGTTTCTGATTGGCGGCGGCCTGATGACCCTGACGTTCTTCAGCAGCCGGAGCGGCCACGACGACAAGGTTTAACCCGGCCTGAATTCCCTATCTGAATTACGGCTAAAAACCCTCGCTCGACTAAACCCCTGCCCGACTAGAGCCCCTGCTCGACCAGCGGACGAACTTCCTCGGCGAAACGGGTCATGGATTCCAGCACCAGATTTTGTGGAATGCCCACCCAGTGGAATTGCAGCACCAGGTGATTAATGCCGCATTGGCGATTTTGCGCGATGATCTGTTCGGCGATTTCTTCCGGCGACCCCAGCATGAAGCGGTCCTCCAGTAATTCATCATAATCCAGCGCCAGGTTGTCGTCGCCTTTCGGCATCGCCTTATCCTGGCCCCATTGGTGATAAATTTTATACTTTTCCTCCAGAAACGGGCGCGTAATCCGGATCGCTTCCTCGCGGGAATTCGCAACAAAAATTTCCCGCGCAATGGGCACTTCGTCCGGAAACGGTTTGTCGAATTTATCCAAAGCGCGTTTGTAGACATCCATCTGACGCTGGATGGTCTCCATGCGCTGATGGGTATTGATAAACCAGACATCCGCCAATTCCGCCGCGCGCTCAATCGCGACATCCGCATTGGCGCCCATCCAGATTGGCGGCGTTGGTTTTTGCAGGGGTTTCATCGACAGCGTCGCATCGATCAATTCGAAATGCGATCCCTTCATGGTGACGTGATCTTCGGTCCACAATCGTTTGACCGCTTCCAGGTTTTCGATAAAGCGCGGCACACGGTCGCGCTGGGTTGTGCCAAACCCCCGGAACTCCACTTCGCGATATCCCAGACCACACCCAAAAATCAACTTCCCCCCGGACATCACGTCAATGGTGGCGAGTTGCTCGGCGACATCGAGCGGCTTTTGCAACGACAGCAGCATAATGCCCGTCAGCAACCGCAGGCTGGGCGCTTCGGCCATGATCCGGCCCAGAAAGGGCAGTTGCTGGAATTCCTGAAGCGGATATCCGGCGAAGTGTGAATTTTTGAGCAGTGAATCGAAGCCCAGTTTTTCCGCAAGCCGGGCCTGTTCGAGCTGTTCGCGAAACCCTTCGCGCATATCGAAACCCGCCGGGTATTGGGTCCGCATCCCAACACCATATTGAATTTTGCTCTTCGCCATAATTTGGGATCCCTCGCCTAGCTACGCCAGCGCATCTCGCGCAACGTTACCGGGTTCTCGAAGGCGTCGCCCGTGGTTTGCGCCTTTTCCCAGTTCCGTTTGAGTTGGTAGTACCATTTCGCCTGCAAATCCGCGTCGTTGATAAGCATCAACTTTGGATCGTACCGCAAACCTTGTTGCTGCTTCACCACAACGTCCCGATCCTGCCCCAAAAAGGCGCGAACGAAAGCTCGGAGAACAGGTTTGAGCGGCGTCAGCCAGGGCTGCGTCCAGTAGATCGCGTGATTGACCTCGGTCTCCGTCGCGCTCAGCGGCGTCACCGCCGTCAATCCACACACCACATGTTTACCCGCTTCGATATGCTCGATGCGAACGCCGGGCAGGCGAAAACTGATTTCGGTCGTCATCGCCCCGCCCAGCAGCTTGTAGGCGGCGGAGTTTGACGACGGCGGGTGCCGCAACATTGCGAAGCCCAGCGGCGCGGGGACAAATTTTTTGGATTTTTCATGCATCGAGCGTCGGGAGCGCCACCACCAGGAGCGATGTACATAAGGCCCGTGCGCCGGATCCATCAACCCGACGACCGCATGGTCGATGGGGGACGGGAATATCATGGATTCAAACAAGCCCGGCGCACGGCCGTCAATGCCCGGAAGCTCCGGCGGTGGGTTTTCATTCTCGTCGCCATCGCCGAAAAACACCCAGATATTGCCCTGAACCTCGCGACAGGGATACGAGCGCGTCTGGATCCGGTCCAGATTGAGGTGCTGATCCTCTGTCAGAGATGGGATTTCGGTGCAACAGCCGCGACGGTCAAATTTCCAGCCGTGATAGCAGCACTCGACCTCATGGCCGTCGAAGACGCCATCGCTCAGGGGGATGCCGCGATGGGGACAGATGTCGCGCAGCGCAAAGGGCGCGCCATCGGCGCCGCGCGCGATCAGCAACGGTTCGTCCAGCATGATCTTGCGGGTCATGGCGCCCGCTTTCAAAGCCGCGCCGGATAGCGCGAAATACCATAAATTACGAAGGAACATTCACTCGCCCGATTGGTTCACGATAACCTGAACGACCCGGTGCGACTTGCCAAGGCCCCGTCCCGCGACAAGGAGTCGCTCATGTGTCTGCTTGGTGCGGAGTCGCGCGTTGCGTCGGCGCGGAATCGCAAACCCCGCCGTCTCTAACTCCACCATCACTAACCCCACCGTCGCAACAGGGCGCAATATTGGTTTTGCAATGCAGGCATTGGGCGTGACCGTGCACATAATCCAGTGGCGTCGGTTGCCCACACCAATTGCAAATGACGGGTGATTGCGTGTCCATGCGCCGCAGCATACCATAGGCGCAGATGTGGAAGAAGAGACGCGTTTGAATTTTTGAAAG
>JBLHZD010000192.1:0-7956 GCA_047631095.1 Alphaproteobacteria bacterium | reverse complement strand
CATCAAGTAGGCGACTGGGTCATCAAGAGCCTCTCGCGCCTCCTCAAGCAGCGGTTACGAAGCGGTGATATCGTTGGCCGCGTCGGGGGTGAAGAATTCGCCGTCGTCCTGCCCGGCGCAAACGCAGAAAATGCCTTTATCACCATGGACAAAATCCGCGTGGTGTTTTCGGAAATCAAACACCAGTCTCCGCAAGGAGAATTTCACTGCACGTTCAGCGGCGGCATTGCGATATATCCCAAGACCCCCAACGCCGTGGCGCTGACCAACGCGGCGGACCACGCCTTGTATGACGCAAAAAATCGGGGACGCGATCAAATCGTTTTATTCGATCCCCAAACCGCCGAGCCAACGCCGGGTTGACGATCTTAGGTATTCAAAGACTTTTTAATTTTTATTGATAATTCAGACAATCGAAATGGTTTTCCGATGAAATTTTCGCTCGGAACGGTATCTTCATCGTACTTCAAATTGAGATAGCTTGACGTATAAATGATTTTAATTTCAGGCCGATGAGATTGTATCACCGCGCCGAGCGCGACGCCGCTCATATTGCCCGGTAAAACAATATCGCTGAACACGAGGGATATTTCCGGGTCCGACAGAATGATATCAAGCGCTGACTTGGCGTCAATCGCCGCCACGACACGATATCCCAATGTCTCCAACATTTTAACGTTTACGGTCTTGAGGTCTTCATTTTCCTCCACGACCAGTATTTTTACGCCTTTCGCATCAAGGCTGGCCGGGGCGACGCGTTCGGCCGTCTCCAGGCGGGGCGGCGCTTCAATAATCGGCAAATACAATGAAATTTCAGCGCCTTGTCCAACGGCGCTTTGTATCGACACAAAGCCATCGGATTGTCTAACAAATCCGTGCACCATACTAAGCCCAAGGCCGCTGCCTTCGCCCACGCCCTTGGTTGTGAAAAAAGGATTAAACGCTTGATCCAGAACATCTTGCGCCATGCCGCAACCATCATCTTTCACAAAAATCCCGACATATTTCCCGCAGGGGACTTCCGCATCAAAGACTTTTAAGGGTTCGCTCAATTCGACATTTTCAGTCCGAATTTCCAGAACCCCGCCATTTGCCATCGCTTGGTCCGCATTAACGCTCAAATTCAAAATGGAGGCTTCCAGCTGGGCGCGATCGATATTCACGGTCCACGGTGACGACGACAGCGACAGCGACAGTTTAAGCTTAATCCGTTCGCCAGCAGAACTTTTTAATAAATCAGACATACCGTCGATCACGTCATTGACGTTACTTGGCTTGGGTTGCAACACTTGGCGCCGGGAGAACGCCAACAAACGCTGGGTCAATTCAGCGCCGCGAACGGCGGCGCGTTGGGCGACGTCAACGAGTTTGCTCATTTCCTTATCGTCTTGTAGGTACTCGGAAAGCACGTCCATATTTCCGAGGATTATGCCCAGCAAATTATTGAAGTCATGGGACATGCCGCCGGTCAGTTGGCCGACGATTTCCAACTTTTGAGACTGCAGTAATAACGATTCCGCTTCCTGGCGGTCGGCGATTTCCCGTCGCAAATTATCGGCGGTCTCCCGCAATTCGACGGTGCGGCGCTCGACCCGCGCCTCCAACCCGATATTGGCCTCCCGAAGCGCGGCTTCCGCCGCTATCCGGTCGGTTGTGTCGCGAATGATGCTGGTGAAATATTGGCGCCCGCTATTGCGCCACGACGCGACGGATATTTCCAGCGGCGTCTCTGATCCATCTTTGCGCCGTCCTTCCGAGCGTATCACAACGCCAGTGAGAGAACTGGCTCCGTTTGTCTTAATTTCGTCACATGCCGTCTGAAAAGCGTCCTGATGGCGTTGCGGGACCAATATCGATACGTCGCGACCCAAGATCTCCGCGCCCGTATACCCAAAAATGCTCCCGGCGCATTCGTTCCAAAACGTGATGCGGCCCTCAGAATCGACTGAAATCACCGCGTCGGCGGCGGTATCGGCGACCGCGCGAAACCGCTTTTCACTATCTTCAAGCCGCGTGATCACACGACTCAACTCGCGAGACCGGGATGCCTGGGCGTTCAGCGTCATTAACAAATGTTCAGGCGTGGTGGATTTATCAATAAAGTCGTCCGCACCCGATCGAAGTGCTGCGATCTGCTTGTTCAAATCACTCCCAGCGGTGAGAAACACAATCGGAATACGTACAAATTTGTGGTTTTGCCGAATTACCTTGGCCAACTCGAACCCGTCGCAGTCGGGCATATTGACATCCATCAGGATAACGTCCGGATCAAACGATAAGATGGCCTCCATGACCGTCAGAGGCGACTCCACAAAGCGCGTATCAAATTGCGCCTGACGCAAGAGGTACGTGTAATAATTTCCCACATCGACATCATCATCAACGATCAAGATCCGGCGCCGCGCCTCCCCGCTGGATTCGACCAGACGGTTCAGGAGGTCGATGGCTTCGATGAAATCAAGCGGTTTGACCAGATATCCATCGCACCCGGCGCGAACCGAACCCAGGCGGGACTCCAGATCATCACGCACCGACATAAACACGACAGGACACCGCAAAGCCCCCTGATCGCGTAACGCCTGCACCGCTGCAACGCCCGTATCTTCCCCATCGGGAAAGACAATATCCATCAAGACCGCTGCGGGCGCATCGTCTTCCAAAATATCGCCAAGGGCACCTGGCCGGGTTAATACCGTCACACGAAACCCGAAACGCTCCAATTGAAGTTTGAGTATGGCGCCAATCTCAACATCATCGTCGACGATCACGATGTGTCGGTTTTCCACGGTGGTGAATTTATGGTCCTGCGTCCCGGGCGCTAACGCCGCACCGGGAACGCCAAAATCATGAAATCCATTTGACTGCGCGCAGGCCGAGGACAGCCCTTCCAGCCCGGCGCCAAGTTGCACCCGCGCGTCATCCTGGTTTACGCGCCCCGCAAGCGAATCGCCGCAGATTTTCTCCATCGATTTGGCGATGTGTGAAATTTCAGGAAATCCATACGTACCGGCGGCGCCGGCGAATTTATGGAGAAGTCCCTCTAACGTCTTAAGGGCGGGACTCCACGCATTGTCATCATCCAACAAGCTTAAATAAGCGGAATCGATTGCATCGACCCGATCCGATAATCGTCCTTCAAAGGATTTTCGAAGCGCGTAAAGAGGGTCAATTGCATGTGTCGACTCGTCGCCCTGATTTCCGACTTCTTTAGTAGAACCCTCAACCATCACGGTCGCGCCAAATTTCCTGAATCCGCTCACAAAGAGATATAGGATCAAATGGTTTGGCGATTATGTCGAGCACACCCATTTCAATATATTTTTGCTGCTCTTCCTTCATAACTTTCGCCGTCATAAAAATAACCGGCGTGTCTGTAAAGGAGTCGTCCTCCCGCAGAACCCGCAACGCCTCAACGCCGTCCATGCCCGGCATCATAATGTCCAGGATCACCATGTCCGGCCGAAATTCGAGCGCCGCAGGTAAAACTTCGGACCCGTTATCGCACGCCTTTACGGTAAACCCACCAAGGGTCTCCAGCGCCAGAATACCGATTTCCTGGATATCAGGATCGTCCTCCGCATATAGAATCTTATTAAGTTCCATGATTCCCAGCGCACCAATTATCCGGACGCCATCAACGGACAGCCCCCTCGATCTCAAAAGAAGCTCATCCTATCGGAGGATTCATTAACGCGCGGTTAACATTTTCGAAAATCGAAAGAACCCGGCAAAATATTGAAAAATATATCTTTCTCGATTTTCGCTATGCGGATTTTTTTCGATCCAAAGCCGATTGCATCAATTCCAGCCGGTCATTGCCGAAATACATATCATCCCCGTCCAGAAAGAATGTTGGCGAGCCAAAACCGCCGCGCGCAATCAAATCATCGGTAGTTTCAAACAGCCGGCGTTTTACCGCGTCATCGGTGATCCGTTCGAAAAAAGAAGCAGAATCCATGCCCACCGATTCAACGACCTCACGCAGCACATCTTCTTGCGACAAGTCCTTGTCGTCCCGCCAATAGGCCTCGAAACAAGCACGGGAATAGTCCGATACTGTTCCCTCATCGATCGCGACAAAGGCGCCGCGCAGCGCCTTAACGCTGTTGAGCGGAAAGACGCTTGGCTTGATCATCGAGATGCCCTGATGACGCGCCCAATCCGCCATATCTTTCTGGTAGTAATTATCCTTCGGCGGCACCGGGTTCTCCCGGCGCTGGTAGACGCTCGGATTAACCTTATTGAAAACACCGCCAACCAGAAACGGTTTCCACACAAGGTCCACCCCGTTGCGCTCGCAAAAAGGACCAATCCGGTCGTAGGCGAAGTAAGTCCAGGGGCTTGAGATATCGTAAAAGAATTCGATGGTTGTCATATTGCGACCTTCCCGGCTAACGCATCCAAAACAGTTGAAGAACCATACAGTCGGCGGCGCGGAAAGGGCAAGACAGCGTTTCGCACATCGACTTAGGCCGCTTCCCCCACAATCGTCGTGCGTTGCATCAGGCGCCGGTATTGCGTGGCGTCAAACGCCGTCGCCCGGTGCAGCGCCGACCGGTTGTCCCAGACGACAACATCGCCATTGCGCCATTGATGGGAATACACCACATTCGGACGGGTCGCATTCTCCAACAATCCGTCCAGCATGGCGCGGCCTTCGGCCTCCGGCATCTCCAGAATATGGGACGCGTGCGAACCAATGAAAAGACTGGGCTTGCCCGTCACGGGATTGGCATGGACCAAAGGATGCGCCGCAGAGGGCGCTGCGGATTCTTGTTCCGGTGGTAGCGCATATCCTGTTAACCGGCGCTAATAACCGAGACTGTGTTCCGCAGACAGGGTTCGACACAGCGTCTTGTCGTCCTCAGACAAATCATCCCACGCGACCCGCAGACTGACGAATTCCGTGTTCCCGCCTGTTGGCGGTGTTTCATGGGCGACGAGTATAGACGCCTTGGCGCCGTTGGGACGGTAGGAACTGTCCGAATGCCAAAGCATATTGCCCTTTTGATAGCGCATCTGTGAATTATCCGGCGCCATCAGTTCTCCGGTTTTCATATCGATATTGCTTTGTCGGGAAAAGAGCGTCGCGCCAGATTGGTTTCCACTGAACGATACCTGCACCTCGCCAAATCGGCGACTGAACGCCAAATGGGCGTCTTCGTCCGGAAGGGGACCGCGAAACAGCAAAACCGAATAGGTTTCGAACGCATCGAGGATTTCCCCATATTCTGAATCGCTCAGGGCGCCAGAAATATCCGCGCCCATGACCTCAACGCCAAACCGTGGATTCAAGGGACGAAGTTCAAATGTCATTGAGCGTACTCTCCTGAGTGTTCGTTATAAACGAAACCGGCGCATCACCGTTTCGGACCATTCCCGCATAAAGCGTTCCTTGTCGTCGAAATGAACGCTCATCCAGAAATGGTTTGCGCCCGCTTCCGCCGCCGCTTCAATCTTGGCGACGCAATCATCGACCGTCCCGACAATAGCGAAACGGTCCGCCAGATAATCCACCAGCCCCAGCTCCTCGATAAGACGCGCATTGTCGTTATCTGGTTGCTGGTGTTGATCGAAACGATAACGCTTTTTCGCCATTCTGATCTTATCCAGAAACTGGCTGGGGATATGTTTTCCAGCCGTCGTAAAGCGCCCCAGATGCTTGGCGCCGGATGCAATCGAATGCTTGATGGCATGGATGGCCTCATCCCGGCTTCCCGCGACGCTCACCCAGGGAAACCAGGTTTTATCGATGGCGTCGAAATCCCGCCCCACGCGCTCGGCGCCGCGCCGGATATGATTCAGCGAATCTTCGATAATGTCCGGCGTTAATCCAGTCTGGATAATGACCCCATTGGCGATCTCACCGGCCAGTTCCAATGTTTTCGGGCCAGACGCCGCCATATAAATGGGAACCTCCGACGGCCCCCAGGTCAATTTCGCGGGTTCGCCGTGATACGATGCCTCGCCGTCGCGCAACAAGGCGCTTAACGCCGTCGTGTAATCGCGCATTTCCGCCAGATTAGCGGGCGGGACGCCGGCATTGTGCACCGAACTGTCGCCGCTACCGATACCCAACAGCGCGCGCCCCGGCGCCAATTCAGCCAAGGTCGCCGCGCCTGACGCCGCCACGCTGGGATGACGGGTCATCGGATTGATGACTCGAGGGCCAAACTTCACACGGCTTGTTTCCTGCGCACACAGGGCAGACGTGATAAAAACCTCCCGATACAGCGATTGGGAATCCCCAACGCCAATCGTGTCGAACCCGGTGTCTTCCGCGGTCCGACACCATGATTTGAATTCATCGAGCGCATTGGGCAACAGCGTAACGCCAAACCCAACCCGCATATCTGGTGAACGAAGCATATCGACCTAATAAAAAACGGCTTTTACGGCGCCGCCATTAGGGTTCAGCAATTCCCCAGTCATCGCGCAGGCCTGTTCGGAGGCCAGAAACACCGCGACGTTGGCGACTTCCGACGCATCAACCATACGACCCAAGGCGTTTGTCGAGGGCGAATCCGCTGCAAAGATCCGACGCTCCGCCTCTTCCGGCGTGCCGCCCTCTTTTTCCGCGCGCGCCGCCATCATGCCCACAGTGCGCTCCGTTCGCGTCATGCCGGGGTGGATACAATTGACCGTGATCCCGTCCCGACCGAACTGTAAGGCCAGAGTCCGGGTCAGATGCACCAAAGACGTATTGCGAGCGCCGCCGCTCAAATTACCGGGCGTTCGGGCGTTGGTGCCGCTGATATTGATGATGCGCCCCCATCCCGCCGCCTGCATATGCGGCAATGCGACGCGCGCGCAGCGTAAGGCGCCCATATACTTGGTGTCGAAATCATTGAGAAGTTCTTCATCAACAATTGTATCGATACTGCCGGTAGCGCCAGGCGATCCACCGGGCAAAGACGCGCTGTTCACCAGAATATGCAGCCCGCCCAGAGCGGCGATGGCGTCTTCAACCATCTTATCAACCGCCGCTCGGTCAGATACATCACAAGCGAGAGGCACAATTTTCTGGCCCGTCTCAGCGGCGATCTCGGACGCGGTTTCGGTAAGGGAATCCAGATTACGCGACGTAATCGCGACATCGACGCCTTCGCGCGCCAATCCTAGCGCAATCGCCTTACCAATCCCACGCGAGCCACCGCCGACAATCGCTGTTTTTCCCTGAAGCTTCAGATCCATAATACGCCCTCCCCATTCGCTAATTTTTATAGTCAACGTTCAGGCTATGACGCTGCGAGACCCAGAGGCAAGCTATCCGTGTAAGCTCAGGACGCTTTCCTGTCGCCGTTTTCATAAAATTTAAGGACGCCATTGATGAACGAATGAACCGGCGTCGGCACCCCGTATTCACGCCCCATGGACACGACCAACCCGCTTAACCACGGCAATTCCAGCGAATTACCGCGCTCCAGATCCACCGCCATCGAGGCGCGTCCGCCACCAGGCATCAAGCCCACGCGGTCCATGACATCGTCAACGTCCTGTTCCGACAAATCGACGCCTTTTTTGCGTCCCACGGCGGCGACTTCAGCGATGGCGGCGTAGATCATCGCGCGAGTTTCCGGCTCTTCACGCAGTTCGCCCACAGTAACGCGCGTCACGCTGGTCATCCCGCTCATGGTCGCCAGTCCCAGGAACTTCATCCAGACCGTGCGTTCGATCTGCTTTGAGAGTTCGCACTCAATCCCGGCCTTTTCAAACGCGCCGCGCAAGGCGACGGCGCGGGCGCTTTCGCGCCCGTCGAGTTCGCCAAACCGAATACGCGCGAAAGGCGAGACCTGCCGGATGACGCCCGGCGCCTCAATGGCCGCGAAAATCTCCGCAACCCCGCCCATGACATGACCGGGGCCAATCACTTTTTCCAACCGTTCTTCCGCATCCACGCCGTTTTGCAAGGACAGCACGGCAGTATCAGGGCCCATCATGGGCGCCAGCAAGCTC
>JBLHZD010000191.1:0-7975 GCA_047631095.1 Alphaproteobacteria bacterium | reverse complement strand
CGGTCGGTCGATTTGGAAACCTCTTCGCCATTTTGCTGCGCAATGACCCGTCGTTCTTGGGCCTTATGAAGCTTCATATAGGTCGATGAAATCGCTTCAAACGTCTCGAGCACATCTTCTTTCAGAAGAAGTTCCATGGCCGCGAGCGACAGCGAGGCCTCTTCATCCTGTTCGTCGTCATCATCATCGTCGTTTTCGTTTTCGCTTTTCTCTTCGGAATCCGCGCCCAACTGGCCTTCAGTGTCTTCTTCCTCGTCTCCGTTTTTCGAGGCGCCCTCCGGCGATTCGCTGTCAGCCGGGGCATCCTTCGTCGCCGTATCGTTCGCCGGAGCGTTGGCGGTGTTCGCGCCTACCGGTAAAGTGATGCCCGCAATATGGGCGTTGGCGTTGGCGGTGGCGGCTAACTTGGCGTTGGCGGCTTTCGCGCCTTCCGGACTGGCGCCATAGGTCCCGTCCAGGTCAATCACGTCGCGCAACAGCATTTTTTCTTCGACAAGCTGGTCATGCCACATGGTGATGGCCTGCATCGTCAGCGGGCTTTCACAAAGTGACCCGATCATCTTTTCCCGACCGGCTTCAATCCGCTTCGCAATAGCGATTTCGCCTTCGCGGGACAGCAATTCGACGCTGCCCATTTCGCGCAAATACATCCGGACCGGATCATCGGTGCGGCCAATTTCATCGTCATTCAGGTTTCCGGCGACCGGTTGGGCTTCTTCGCTGGCTTCCACCGCAGGCTTTTCCGCCGGCTCGTCGGCTTCTTCGCCGTCAATGACATTGATGCCCATTTCGGAGAGCATCCTCATCGTGTCTTCAATCTGCTCCGAGGAGACCTGATCTTGCGGCAGGATGGCGTTCAGCTCGTCAATCGTGAGGTAGCCGCGCTCCTTGCCCTTCGCGAGCAGCTTCTTGACGTCCTGCGCCGCGCCGTCCATCAGCGGGCCATCAGGCGCGCCTTCTTGTTCCGGGGTTCCAACTTTCGCCGTTGCCGCTTTCGTAGCCATACAGTTGCGTCCCTGCTGTAATTTCGGTCTTCGCCCTATCGGCGCCGACGTCTAACCGGAGGTTCCGGCACTCGAAATATTCCGACCTACATATCGCCCATATCCGCGAGACGACGGCCGTTTTCCATTGCTTCCTGGCCCGCTGCGAACAATTTACCCTCGTCGGTCGATGACCGGCCGAGGTTTCGCAGTTCTTCTTTTTGGCGCTCAAACACGGCGCGCCCCAACAACTCCTCAATGCCCCGGCGCGCGTCTTCCGCCACCACGCCCGGTCGCGAAAACGGCGCCAGCTGATAAACCTGTCCGCTCAACACGCCATCAAACACGCTTGCGCCGTCGCCAACTTCGAAATGGGCCTTAATCCCTGCGAGATCAAGGTCCCAGTTGTCAGAAAAGAGGTTTTGAAGTCGCTGGCGCAAATTGTCAAGGTCCGGATCGAATTCAAACCCCGTCAGCGCCTCGTCAATATCGTCGCGCAGCGCGGGTTGATTGATCATTGTGGCGAGCATCGCTTGTTGACGACGGCGGTTGGCGCGCAGCGGCGCGGTGCGCGCCAGAACGTGTCCGCCGCTATTCCCCACGGCCCCTTGTCCCTTGTCTTTAAACGCGGCGCGAGACCGCGCGCCGCCGCCCTGTCCGCCCTTTCGCCCCTTTCCGCCACCCGGTCGAAACGCGGCCCACAGCCGATCCTTGAACATGGTGCGGTAATGGCCCTGAACCGATTCGTCGGCGATATTGCGGATTTGGGCGTTCAGGCGGGATTCCAGATCGGCGCGGCGTTCCGGCGTATCCACCGGCCGGGCGCCCGCTTCGATATCCCATATCAGGTCCGACAGGGGCCGCGCGCTTTCAATCACGCGGCGCATCGCGGCGGGCCCTTCCGACGCGATCAGACTGTCCGGATCCTCCCCGGCGGGCAGCACCGCAAACCGTAGGGATTTTCCGGGTCGAAGCTCCGGTAAGGCGCGCTCTGCGGCGCGGGCGGCGGCGCGCTGGCCCGCCACATCGCCATCAAGGCACATTACCGGCTCCGCCGTCATGCGCCACATTTCGCGAAGTTGATCTTCGGTCACCGCAGTGCCAAGCGGCGCCACGGCGGCGTCCATACCCGCGCACGCCAGGGCGATAACGTCCATATAACCCTCTGCGACGATAAGATCGGCGCCGTCCTTGCGCACCGCTTCACTGGCGGCGGCGGCGTTATACAAGGACCGTCCCTTGTCGAAGAGCGGCGTATCGGGGGAATTGATGTATTTCGCGGCCTTCGCATCGCTCATGATCCGCCCGCCAAACGCAATGACGCGGCCGCGCTTGTCGGTGATCGGGAACATCGCCCGGTCGCGAAAAAACGGATAGGGCGCACGCCCGTCCTCGGGTTTGCGCAGCAATCCGGCTTCCAGCAAAAGGTCTTTCTCGATGCCCTGCCCCAAAAGCGCCGTCTCCAGCCCGCCGCCATTGGGCGCGTATCCTAATCGAAACCGCCGAATAATCTTGTCGTCCAACCCGCGTCCGCGCAGATACGCCAGCGCCGCGCGCCCCGCATCGTCGAACAACCGGTCCTGATGCCACTGACACGCCGCTTCCATTACATCATACAAGGTGGCGCGCTGTTGCGAACGTTCGCGCTCCTCCGGTGTTTCAACCGGCACTTCCAGTCCCGCATCCCCGGCCAGACGCTCGATGGTTTCAGGAAAGCTGGTCCCCTCGGTGTTCATGACAAACGAAATTACGTCGCCATGCGCGCCGCACCCAAAGCAGTGATAAAAGCCTTTTTCCTCGTTTACGGTGAAGGACGGCGACTTTTCATTGTGAAACGGGCACAGCCCCGTGTGCTCCCGGCCCTTGCGGGTCAGTTTAACGCGCTTCGCAATCGTGTCGACAAGGCCGACGCGCGCGCGAATATCGTCAAGAAACCGGGGCGGAAAGGACATCTATATACAACGCTGCTCAAAGACTCGACGGCAAAGGGCTGTGGACCCAGGAGTATCGCATAACCTCATGCATTTAGCCTCATGCATTCTGGGGCGATTGTCGAAATCGACCACAAAACCAAGACCTGACTTATAACCGATTCGCGCCATAAAGGCGATTCGGCAAAGACGATTCGGCGTTTTTTTCGAAAACGAACCGGCGCCGGGCGCGCTCAGGACAGCGCTTTTTTCGCGATCGAACCCGCCTTGCCAAAATCCATTTGCCCCGCATGGCGCTGGCGCAATTCACCCATGACCCGCCCCATATCCTTGAGACTGTCAGCGCCCAGATCCGATACGGCCGACGCCACCGCGCTTTCCAGATCGTCATCGGAAAGTTGTTGCGGCAGGAACCCTTCGATAATGACGATTTCCTGAGCCTCTTTCGCGGCCAGCTCCGGACGGTCGCCCTTTTCATACATCTCGATGCTTTCACGCCGCTGCTTGACCATGGTCTGCAGCATCGTGACGATTTCAGCGTCGCCGATTTCCTCGGCGTTCTCTTTGGTCCGCGCGGCGATATCGCGATCCTTCATCGCCGCCAGAATAAGCCGCAGCGTCGCCACCGCGTTCTTGTCCTTGGCGCGCATCGACGTAACTAATGCTTCTTTCAGCGCTTTTCGCACAGCAACCCCATTTCTGATATTTGGCCCGATATTTAGCCGGATGTTTGACCTGAATTTTGTCCCGATTCGCGTCCCTGCGACGCCATCGTCACCGAGGAGATCGAAACGCGAGTGTAAAACATGGGCAAGGATAAAATTCAAAGAAATTATAAGCAATTGTTTCTATTAACTTTTCCTAACCTAAAAAACTTGACGCCGCAGCGTTGATTGCTTAAAAAACGGCCAATTTGCGCGCTGGGGCCGATATTATAAGTAAAATTTTGTCGATCAGCCTCACAATATGAGCGCATACCGGCGCACCGCCGTTAATCCGGTCTATTCTCTGGCCGTTACATCGAAGGCGACTTTCGCATGACCGACCAGAATTCGAACCCCACCGCCGCGCCCTCGGGCAAGACGGCGGTGTTGGTTCTCGCTGACGGAACCTTGTTTTGGGGCGCGGGCGTCGGCGCTGTTGGCCACGCGCTCGGCGAAGTTTGCTTCAACACCTCCATCACCGGCTATCAGGAGATCCTGACCGACCCGTCCTACGCCGGCCAGATCATATCCTTCACTTTTCCCCATATCGGCAATGTCGGCGCCAATGACGAAGACATGGAAGCAACCGCGCCCGCCGCGCGCGGTCTGGTGTTGCGCGCCGATATCACCGAACCCTCCAATTTTCGCGCCGCCCAGCATCTCGACCCCTGGTTGAAGGCGCGCGGCCTGATTGGCGTCTCCGGGATCGACACTCGCCAATTGACCCGGCGCATGCGCGATCTGGGCGCGCCGCACGGAATCGTGGCGCATGCGCCCGACGGCATGTTCGATATTCCCGCGTTGACCGCGCAAGCCGGCGAATGGTCCGGCCTGACCGGGCTTGATCTGGCGAAGACCGTGAGTTGCACGCAAAGCTATAGCTGGAACCAGACCGCCTGGGCGTTGGGCGAAGGCTACGGCGCTTTGGACGCGACGGACGCCCGGTTTCATGTGGTCGCCGTCGATTTCGGCGCCAAACACAATATTTTGCGCTGCCTCGCCAATCTGGGGTGCCGGGTGACGGTTGTACCCGCCAATGCGAGCGCAGAAGACGTGCTGCGCCATGAGCCCGACGGGGTCTTTTTGTCAAACGGCCCCGGCGACCCCGCCGCAACCGGCGAATACGCCGTGCCGATGATCCAGGGCGTTCTGAAATCTGGCAAGCCGCTGTTCGGCATTTGTCTGGGACACCAGATATTATCCCTGGCCCTGGGCGCGAAGACGGAAAAGATGCACCACGGTCATCGCGGCGCGAATCATCCGGTGAAAGATTTGAAGACCGGCGTTGTGGAGATCACCAGCCAGAACCACGGCTTTGTCGTCACGCCCGAATCGCTGCCGGACAATGTGGAGATCACCCATATATCGCTGTTTGACGGCACGCTGGAAGGCATTTCAGTAAAAGATGCGCCGGTGTT
The DNA here is from genome assembly GCA_047631095.1 of Alphaproteobacteria bacterium. Lineage (GTDB taxonomy): Bacteria > Pseudomonadota > Alphaproteobacteria > UBA8366 > JABJJH01. Next base: position 2,939 of record JBLHZD010000191.1, on the reverse strand, counting down.
CAGCGTTCAGCACCACCCGGAAGCCTCGCCCGGTCCCAAAGACAGTCATTATCTGTTCGATCGCTTTATCGAATTGATGGAAACCGCTAACGCCGGAAAGAGCGCCTGATGCCAAAAAGAACCGACATCGAATCGATCCTCATTATCGGCGCCGGCCCTATCGTGATCGGGCAGGCCTGCGAATTCGATTATTCGGGCACCCAGGCGTGCAAGGCGCTGAAGGAAGAAGGCTACCGACTGATTTTGGCCAATTCGAACCCGGCGACGATCATGACCGATCCGGGATTGGCCGACGCGACTTATATTGAGCCAATAACGCCCGAAGTCGTGGCGCGCATTATCGAGCGCGAGCGGCCGGACGCGCTATTGCCGACCATGGGGGGACAGACCGCGCTCAACACCGCCATGGCCCTGGAAAAGAACGGCGTCCTTGAAAAATATGGCGTAGAGATGATCGCCGCGAACAGCGCGGTCATCGACAAGGCCGAAGACCGACAGAAATTTCGTCTGGCGATGGAGGGCATCGGGCTGGAATGTCCGCGCGCCAAAATCGTCAACACGCCGGCTGACGGCGAAGCCGCGCTGGCGTATGTCGGCTTGCCCGCGATTGTACGCCCGTCCTTCACCATGGGCGGCACCGGCGGTGGCATCGCCTATAACAAGGCGGAATTCGCCGCGCTGGTCGAAGGCGGCTTACGCGCCTCGCCCGTCGATGAAGTGCTGGTCGAAGAATCGGTGCTGGGGTGGAAAGAATTCGAGATGGAGGTCGTGCGCGACCGCAAGGACAATTGCATCATCATCTGCGCCATCGAAAATATCGACCCGATGGGCATTCATACCGGTGATTCGATCACCGTAGCGCCCGCCTTGACCCTGACGGACAAGGAATACCAGTTGATGCGCGACGCCTCGATCGCGTGCCTGCGTGAAATTGGCGTCGACACGGGCGGCTCCAACGTTCAGTTCGCCGTCAACCCGGAAGACGGCCGGTTGTTGATGATCGAGATGAACCCCCGGGTCTCGCGATCCTCCGCACTGGCGTCCAAGGCGACCGGGTTTCCCATCGCCAAGGTCGCCGCCAAACTGGCGGTCGGCTATACGCTGGACGAGATCGACAACGACATCACCAAAGTGACGCCCGCCAGTTTTGAGCCGACGATCGATTACGTCGTCACCAAAATGCCCCGGTTCACTTTCGAGAAATTCCCCGGCGCAGATCCGCACCTGACCACATCGATGAAGTCGGTCGGCGAAGCGATGGCGATTGGCCGCACCTTCCCGGAGAGCCTGCAAAAAGCCCTGCGCTCCATGGAAACCGGCCTGACGGGCATGAACGAAGTCGAGATTGACGATCCAGACGACAAGGACGCCATTCGCGCCGCGCTGTCCAAACCGGAGCCAAACCGGATTTTGACAGTCGCCCAAGCCTACCGATTCGGATTATCGACCGAGGAAATTTACAGCGCCTGCAAGATCGACCCCTGGTTCCTGGAGCAGATCGGCTCCATCGTCACGGCGGAAAACGGCGTTCGGGAAAACGGCCTGCCGCAGGATCAGGACGGTATGTTGCGCCTGAAGAAAATGGGTTTCGCCAATGCGCGACTGGCGGAATTAACCAACCAAACGGAAGCGGCCGTCGCCGATCATAGCGCGACGCTAAATGTGCGTCCGGTATTCAAGCGCATCGACACGTGCGCCGGGGAGTTTCCCTCAGAGACGCCGTATATGTATTCCACCTATGAAGGCGATTCCGTCACCCCGGCGGAATGCGAAGCCGACGTTTCGGAGCGTCGCAAGGTTATCATCCTGGGCGGCGGCCCCAATCGGATCGGTCAAGGGATCGAATTCGATTATTGTTGCGTCCATGCGGTATTCGCGCTGGAAGAAGCCGGTTACGAGACCATCATGGTCAACTGTAATCCGGAAACCGTCTCCACCGATTACGACACTTCCGACCGACTGTATTTTGAACCGCTGACCGCCGAAGACGTCATCGCGCTGGTGCGAGTGGAGCAGGCAAAGGGCGATTTGCACGGGATCATCGTCCAGTTCGGCGGCCAGACGCCGTTGAAACTGGCCGAAGCGCTGGCGGAAGCGAATATTCCCATCCTCGGCACCTCGCCTGACGCCATCGATCTGGCGGAAGACCGCGACCGCTTCCAGAACCTGTTGCAATCCCTCAACCTGAAACAACCGCCCAATGGCTCCGCGCTTACAGGGGAAGAGGCGCTGGCGATCGCCGCGGACATTGGCTACCCGGTGCTGCTGCGGCCGTCTTATGTGCTGGGCGGACGAGCGATGGAGCTGGTGCATGACGATGCGGGCCTGAAGCGCTACATGGCCAACGCGATGCGGGAATTAGGACATCGCCCGGTGCTGGTCGATCATTTCCTGAAGGACGCTATCGAAGTCGATGTGGACGCTATTTGCGACGGCGATGATGTGTTCGTCGCGGGCGTCATGGAGCATATCGAAGAGGCCGGCATTCATTCCGGCGACAGCGCGTGTTCCCTGCCGCCCTATACCCTGTCTGCGCCGGTCATCGCCGAGATCAAACGACAAACAGCGCTGATGGCCAAAGGGCTCGGCGTTATCGGCCTCATGAATGTGCAGTTCGCCGTCCAGCGCGAAGAAATATACGTTATCGAGGTCAATCCCCGCGCCAGCCGCACGGTGCCCTTCGTCGCCAAGGCGACGGGCGCCCCCATCGCGAAAATCGCCGCGCGCATCATGGCGGGCGAAAAACTCTCGGATTTCGATTTGACCGCATTGGCCACGGGCGAACATGTCGCGGTCAAGGAGGCCGTGTTCCCGTTCAACCGGTTCCCCGGCGTTGACGTCGTGTTGGGCCCGGAGATGAAATCGACCGGCGAAGTGATGGGCATTGATCGCGACTTCGGCCACGCTTTCGCCAAGGCGCAACTGGGCGCGGGGGTAAA
>JBLHZD010000190.1:0-7993 GCA_047631095.1 Alphaproteobacteria bacterium | reverse complement strand
TGACGGCGCAACCCGAGCGGGCGGCTACAATCCAGCGCGCGGCGCCAAGGTCATCGCATGGGCGCGCAAATTTCTGGATGATTCCGCGCCGCTGGAAACCGGTTCTCACGCTGACGCCACCTCCTATCAGGTGACGGCGGGAGCCTTGTCCGTTTCGTTAGAAAAAGGCGAGACGACGACGCTACGCAATTCAGCTAATTTCAAAGGGTTTTCCGGTGAGGCGTCCGCGCCCACCGGTGTATTACTTGTAAATAACGGGCTCCATTTCGAAATTTGCTTTAACGCCGGTCACCCTATTGGCCAGAGTGACAAAGCGAAAATCGCCGATGTCTTGCTGGAATCCGCGCTCACGACAATTATGGATTGTGAAGATTCCGTCGCCACCGTCGATGCGGAAGGCAAAGTTGGCGCCTATCGAAACTGGCTCGGCCTGATGAAGGGCGATCTGGCGACAAGTTTTGACAAGAGCGGCGCTGTTGTCACGCGACGTCTGAACCCGAACCGCACATATACCGGCGCTGACGGCGCGTCGTTCAACCTGCACGGCCGCTCCTTGATGCTGGTGCGCAATGTCGGCCATTTGATGGACATCGACGCTATTCTCGACCGGAACGGCGACAATGTCCCCGAAGGTCTCATGGACGCCATGATTACGGTTTTGATCGCATTGCATGACCTCAAGGACGACGACGCCCTGAAGAATAGCCGCACCGAATCAGTTTATATCGTGAAGCCCAAGATGCACGGCCCGGAGGAAGTGGCTTTCGCCAGCGACGTTTTCGCCCGCGTTGAAGACGTCCTCGGCCTGCCCCGCAATACAGTCAAAATGGGCATTATGGACGAAGAACGGCGCACCACCGTTAATTTGATGGAATGCATCCGCGCCGCAAAGGACCGCGTCGCCTTCATCAACACCGGGTTCCTCGACCGGACCGGTGATGAAATTCACACCTCCATGATGGCCGGACCGTTTGTGCGGAAAGCCGACGCCAAGGAGAAACCCTGGATTCACGCGTACGAAGACTGGAATGTGGATATCGGTCTCGCCTGCGGGTTACAGGGCAAAGCGCAGATCGGCAAAGGCATGTGGGCCATGCCCGACCTGATGGCCGCCATGCTTGACGCCAAAATAGGGCACCCCAAGGCTGGCGCCAATACGGCCTGGGTCCCCTCCCCAACCGCCGCAACCCTGCACGCGACCCATTATCACCAAGTCGACGTTTTCGCGCGCCAAAACGAACTGAAATCGCGCCCGCGCGCCAATCTCGACGATATCCTCAGCATCCCCCTGGCGGATCGACCCAATTGGTCAGCTGAAGAAATCCAGCAGGAGCTGGACAACAACGCTCAGGGTATTCTTGGCTACGTCGTACGCTGGATTGACCAGGGCGTCGGATGTTCAAAAGTGCCGGATATCAACAATGTTGGCCTTATGGAAGATCGCGCCACGTTGCGGATTTCCAGCCAGCATATGGCGAACTGGCTGCGCCACGGAATCTGCGACAAGGCCCAGGTGCGCGAGACGTTTGAGCGAATGGCCGCCATCGTCGATGCGCAAAACGCCGACGACCCGGCCTATATCAGCATGGCGCCGAAATTCGATGGTGTGGCGTTCCAGGCTGCGACCGACCTTGTGTTCGAAGGCCTTTCCCAACCCAGCGGTTATACAGAGCCAATTCTGCATGCGCGCCGTCGCGAGGCGAAAGCGGCGCAGTAAAATATTTGGCGGCGTGGCCTTGTCACCGCGCCGCCATTTCATTCCTGTAAAAACGCAGATATCGTTTCCCCTCACTTTGGCCCCTCACAATTAAAAGGGAACGAACATGCCAACGACACTAATAACCGGATGCGATTACGGCATCGGCTTTGAATTTGCGCGCCAATACGCGGCGGCGGACTGGACTGTTCATGCGGTTTGTCTGGACGCCGACAGTCGAGCAAAAATCGAGAGTCTTGACGGCGAGGCGCAATTTCATCACGCCGATATCGCCGATCCACCGCATTGGCCGCACTGGCGTCGGGCCTCAACAGCCACCCCATTGATTTACTGATCAACAACGCCGCAACTTTTGCGCCCGATGGCCCCGGCGTCTTGATGTTACCGGATATGGACGAATTTACGCGGGTCATGCGCGTCAACGCCGTCGCGCCACTCTATGTCGCCAATGCGTTCGAAACCCATGTCGCACAAAGCGACCAACGCATGATGGTGTTTATCGGCACGCGTTCGGGCTCCATCGGCGACAATGATTCCGGCGGGCATTACGCCTATCGCTGCAGTAAGGCGGCGCTCAATATGGCGGTTAAAAGCCTGTCCCGTGATTACGCCGCGCTGAAAATTCTGACATGTGTGCTGCATCCGGGCTCGCTCGCGACAGAAACCCGGAAAGGCGGCCAGATCGCCGTTGACGTAAGCGTTTCAGGAATGCGCGGAATCATTGACGGGTTGACCCCGGAAATGTCCGGGTCATTCCTTCGTTATGATGGCGGCGCTATCGAGTGGTAGCGGGTGCGTCGTGACGCGACTTCACCCAAAATCTCGAATGTGGATCGCTTCCTGCTCCTGGTAGGTGTTGCTATACGCCGTCAGAACTTTCTCCCGTATGGCCATCGAATCCGCATCCAGCTCCGCTTTCGGCGCCGCGACGGGCTCAAAGCGCTCCAAATGGTCTTCGCCGCGCAACAACATGCCGCCCGTGCGAAACTCGCCCTTGGGGTGAACGTGCGCGGGAACGTAATTCAAACCGAGTCCGATCCGACGGTGGTTCGAACGGTTCGGCCCCGAACGGTGGGGACTGAGCCCGTGATGCATTGAAAATTGTCCCGGCTTCAACGCCATCGCCGCCGACTTACTATCATCCAGCGGCTCCGTAATGATTTGAGCGGCGCGATTAACGCTGTTATCCACAACATTGGCGACATGCGCCATCTGCCGGGGTTTCCCCTCAAACGGCAGGACCTCCATACAGCCCGCATCCTCGCTGGCGTCCGTTAACGCCACCCAGACCGTGATTTGATCCAACGGGGCTAGCCCGTGATAGGTCAAATCCTGATGCCAGGCCGCGACGGTCGTCGTGTTCGCCTCCTTGATGAAAAAGGTGCTCGTATACATGAGAATATCCGGCCCGAGAATATCTTCAATCTTGTCCAGAATGCGCGAATCTTTCGCCAGATTCGTTACCCAGGGCAGCGTAATATGCGGCATCGTGCGCCAGCGGTGATCCTTTGCGGTATTGACCGGTTCGCCAAGCCATCGCTCGAAACGCGCCAACCCTTCCAGACAATCCTGCCGTTCCGCTTCGTTCAGAAATTCATTTGGCGATAAAAATTCATCATGCCGAAATTTTTCGACGTCCGCTTCGCTTAACGATTTCATTCGGTCCATCCCCACAATGCTACGTCGCTTCCCATTTGAGAGCCGCCGCAAGCTACACAATGCAAAAGCCCAGATCAATTTCAGTGGAAATTGAGACGTACTCGCCATAAAAATTTCACGCGATCGCCGTACTTCATCAAAGTTACGCCGCAAAACTCATGTCTACTCCGGATTATCAGCCACCGCCCCCTCCGGAGACCGCTATGCCCGCCACAATTCACCCGCCTGTCTCACTTCAGATCCTATTCTTTTCCATAATAACGCTCGTAACGCTCGCTGCGTCGCCGGGCTTCGCAGCACAAGATTCAACCGCATCCTCTCAAACCTCGTCCCTTGATAGCGTTGGCGGTGGTTCCCTTTTATTTCGCACCACGACCCCCGGACGCTATATCCCCGCCCCGCTGATCCTGACCGAAGTTGACGTCAAGGTTAGCGGTATTGTGGCCCGGGTCGAACTTCGCCAATATTTTAAAAACCCCAGCGATTCATGGCTCGAAGGTCTTTACGCCTTTCCGTTACCGGAGAACGCCGCCGTCGACCAAATGCGCTTGCAGGTCGGCGAACAAGAAATCGTCGCGCGCATTGCGGAGCGGAAGAAAGCGCGAGAACTCTATGAAAAGGCGAAGTCTGACGGAAAACGCGCCGCTCTCATCGAGCAACATCGCCCTAATATATTCACCAATGCCGTCGCGAATATCGGACCCGGCCAAACCGTCTCCGTAACCTTGCGGTATCACCAAACGCTTCGCTATGACCATGGCGCGTTCGAACTGCGGTTTCCGATGGTCGTCGCACCGCGCTACACGCCCACACCGGCGTTGAGGGGCCTAAATGCGGTCGGCGCCGTCAATCAAAACGGTTGGGTCCCCGAATCCCCACCGGAATCACCCATCATCGACTCCTCATCCGAAAAAATTAACCCCGTGGCGATAACGATCGCATTGGACGCCGGGTTTCCATTAAACTCGCTGGAAAGCGCCTATCATCAAATCACACCGGGAGATTGGTCCGACGGAGTCGCGACCATAACCTTGGCGGATAACGCGGTTCCAGCGGATCGTGACTTCAAATTAACCTGGACGCCCAAAACCGGCGCGGCGCCGGTCGCGGGCGTCTTTAAGGAGACAGTCGAGGGCGACACCTATTTGCTGGCCATGGTGCTGCCGCCCGCCGCGCCAACGCAACCGGTTCCACCGCGCGATATCATCTTCGTTCTGGATCGATCCGGCTCCATGGGCGGAACGTCGATCAGGCAAGCGCAACAAGCCCTCACGATGGCGCTCAAACGGCTGCGACCCGTTGACCGATTTGACATCATTCGCTTTTCCTCCGGGCACGACAGTCTGTTCAACGATTTGCGTTACGCCAGCCCGGAAAACATCCGTCACGCCCAACGCATGATCCAAAGCACCAACGCCGAGGGCGGCACGAATATGGCGCCCGCACTCGACCAGGCCCTGTCGACCATCGGTCGCGAGGGCGTGCTCAAACAGGTCGTGTTCCTGACCGATGGCGCGGTTGGAAATGAAAACGACCTTGTGCGTATCATCGAACAAAAACTCGGCGACGACAGGCTCTTTACCGTCGGCATCGGGTCCGCGCCCAACAGCTACTTCATGCGCCGCGCGGCGCAAATGGGTCGCGGTTCCTTCACCTTTATCGGCGATCAATCAGAGGTCGCCAAACAGATGACGGCGCTCTTCGAAAAACTGGAACGCCCGGCCCTGACCAATTTGTCCACTTCCCTCAATAAAGATCTTGGAAAGGACTCTCAACGTATTGAATTTTATCCCAAATTAATCCCAGACCTGTACCATAGCGAACCGGTCATCATCGTTGCGAAATTGTCGTCGCCACCTCACAACGCCCCCCTTGAAGCCCTCAACTTTAGCGGCGACGCCGGTGGACGACCGTGGCGGCGGAGTCTATCGCTGTCAGGCGCGCCAAACGGCGCGGGAATAAGCGCCATTTGGGGACGTTCAAAGATACAATCCCTTCTCGAAACCCAGCGCCGCGAAGGCGACAGCGAGGCCATTAGCAACGCCGTCCTGGAGACCGCCTTACGCCATCACCTGTTGAGCCCCTATACGAGCCTTGTCGCAGTGCAGAATACGGTGGCGCGCGACGTCGGCCTCCCACTGGCCGTACGAAAGGCGCCGATAAACCTGCCGCAGGGCTGGCGATCCAAGGCCACCTTCAAGGGCATGTTGAAACGCACGCCGCCCCCCACTCAACAGGACGCCGCCATACCGCGCTCACCAAACACGACGCCCGTCATGCTCCCTGCCGGTGGAACCGCATCCATGCTGCATTTGTTGATTGGTTGGTTGCTGCTCAGCGTGGTCGCGGTGATCGTTATGCGACGCCGTCATCGGGTCGCATGAGTCAACGCCGGTCGCCCCGGTTTGGACGTTCCGTCCTGATTGGGGCGGTCCTGCTCGCCATCGGAAACATCGGCTATGGAGCCTATTTGCCCGCCAAGGCGCTGCTCGCGCAGTACCTGCTTCGCGACGCCTGGGCGCGCACTTTGGCCGGTGAAACAGCGGCGAAGCCCTGGCCCTGGGCGGATACCTGGCCCGTCGCCCGCCTTCGCGCGCCCAAACATGGAATCGATCTGCTGGTGCTGTCCGGCACCAATGGCGCCAGCCTCGCTTTCGGACCTGGACATTTGCGCAATACACCCTCGCCCGGCGACATTGGAAACAGCATTATCGGGGGCCACCGCGACACCAGTCTGTCATTTTTGAAGGACGTTCAGGAAGGCGACCTATTTTTCATCGAACAACCCAGCGGAAAAGAACTGACTTTCAAAATGAGCGGCGCTTCCATCGTTAACGCCAATTACCCCTGGGAAAGCCCCATAATAGAGACTCCCATGTTAACCTTGGTAACTTGCTATCCGTTCGACGCCATAATTCCCGGCGGCCCGCTCCGCTATATATTGCTCGCTAAACACGAAGCGGGACAGGTCTCGCATCAGCGGCAAAACTTGAAATATTAAGGCGCCGACTCTTCGATGTTTTGAATATATAAGGTGATATTAATCAACCGTTTACATTTCCCATCCTATTATTTGCCAGATTTTGTCGATCACATTCAACGCCGCTAAATTCTTGGTGAAAACAGTACGCCTTACAAATTATTTTTGCGCACACTCGGAGAGTAAGTTTGAAACATTATTCGTGTAATTCCGGTCCACAGCGCCTTCAATTCTGCCTATTATTTGGCGCCATCTTCGCGGGCGCACTGTTCACCGCCTCCCCTTCGGAAGCGGCGCGCTGCTTGTTCGTTTCCTCTTATCACAAAGGATACGCCTGGTCCGATGGCGTCGAGCGTGGCCTGCGTTCCATATTGGCGGAAAAATGCGAACTGAAGCAATTCGACATGGACACCAAACGAAAAAAACCCAACCCGGAAAAGGTGGCCGCTGGATTGGCGGCGAAAGCGCTGATCGAATCCTGGCGGCCTGATGTCGTCATCACCGCGGATGACAACACCGCCAAGTATCTCATTCAGCCCCATTATAAAAATCGCGACGTACCGTTTGTATTTTGCGGTATTAACTGGACGGTCAAGGAGTATGGATTTCCCTACGCGAACGCGACCGGAATGATTGAGGTTGCGCTTATTCGTCCCTTGCTGAAACGCGCGATATCAATCTCTGGCGGTGGCCGCAGCGCTTTCTACATTGGCGCCGAAACACTGAGCGAACGCAAAAACCTTAAACGGTTTCAGGACGCCACCCAAAAACTCGGCATAAAACTCCAATTCGCTCTCGTTGCGACACGTGAAGACTGGCTAAAGGCGCATCAACGCGCGCAAGAAAGCGACTTCGTCATTATCGGGAGTAACGCGGGCATTAATAACTGGGACAAATTTAAAGTCTTCTCAACGTTGATCGGCCAATCGCGGAAGCTTAGCGTTACGAACCACGCCTGGATGATGCCGTATACGCTGTTGGGAATCACCAAGGTGCCTGAGGAACAGGGAGAATGGGCTGGCAAGGTCGCGCTGAAAATTCTTGAAGGCGCCGCGCCATCCTCTATTCCCATTGTCGCAAATAGCCGGCGCGCCATTTGGTTAAACGATGCAATCCTGAAAGTGACGTCGGTTTCATTGCCGAACCACCTTAAACAAAAAGCCAAGCGAGTGAAGGGTCTTGAGTAAGCGCTCAAAACAAACGCTACATTTTAACGCTTGGGAAATTCTTGGCTTTAGTCTCGGGTTTATTGCCTGCTGCTTTGTCGCTGTCGCTATCGATGTCTGGGTGAACATCAATCGCACGCAACAGACTTTTGAACAACACAACCATCAAGTCCATGCAAGACTAACGCAGCGCATTGCAAGCACCGACGCGGTATTGAATTCCCTTACCGACCTGCACCAGGCCAGTGAAGAACTGCAACCATACGAATACAAAACGTTTCTGGCGGAACTCTTAAAAACACATCACCCAAGTTCACATACCAAGTGCATAATTTTCAGGCGGAGCTGTGAGCTTGTCGAAGACCTCGTTGGGTGAGTGGTAATTGAGCGCTTTGCGCGGTCGGTTATTGAGTAAATCTTCCACGCGCTGTACGTCTGCCTCGGTTAATTTAGCAAAGTCCGTCCCCTTGG
>JBLHZD010000189.1:0-7997 GCA_047631095.1 Alphaproteobacteria bacterium | reverse complement strand
AAAAATGGCGCGTAAGCCGGTACAGTACTTTCTGTTGATCGTCACCGTTGCGATCTTCGTCGGCGCTGGCTCTTACTTGCGCTATACGGATTTCGTGAAAAAAACGACGGAAATCGCGGTGCAATCCAATGTGAGCGTCAGCGCTAATATTGCTGTCCGCATCTCCGGTTTACGACGTCAGGTGTCGCTGTTCGCTGATAACCAGGGCGATCAACTGCGCCATCTGGCGCGGAATCCCACTGACCGGACCGCCTACGCGCAACTGCAGGAAGACCTGCAAAAACATTTCCCGTCCTATTTCGCTGCGACGGTCGCGGATGAAAGCGGCGTGGCCCTTCTGGAAGGGCTCGACCGGTTCGTTGGAAATGGCTATCGTCGTGATATTCTGGCCTATTCGAAGGCTCCTGATGACCACAATGTCTATGTGCATTCCAGCCCGGAGCACCGACCCTATCATTTCGACACTATGGTGCCTTTTGAATATGAGTCGGGGAAAACGGGCACATTCTTCGTAAGTTTTTATGCATCCAGCATCGCGACAATTCTGGCCGACATGCAGGTGAAAGGGCAGCACCTGTTTTTGCTTCGGCGCAAGCCCGGCGTCGCGCTCGAAAAAGGTCACGACGCCTATATCATAGAAATCGCTGCGGAAGGCCCCCGGGATGTTCTGTCCCGCCCACCGCATTTGAGCGCGGTGGAGTGGGACCGCATTTTATCGTTCCGACCAGCGCCGGAAACCCAGTGGATGGTGGCGAGCTTGCCCGAGCCAACCTTGTTCCCATTGGCTCTACGCCGAATCGCGCTAGAGGGGGGCGTACTGAGCCTCGTCCTGTTGGTATTGGGAATCCTGCTGGTTCGCCGGATCGGGCAAGTCAATCTGTTGAGTTTGGAAAGTGCGGAACTGGAGCGCCGTGTGTCGGACCAAACGAAAACCCTGCGCGGCGAGATTGTGGAACGAGAAGCGGCGCAGCAGGCGCTTGAGGATTTGAACCAGGTCCTGGAAAAGCGAGTCGAGGCGCGAACCGAGGATTTGCGCGCGCGCGAGGTGGCGCCCCGCGAAAGCGAATCCCGGTTTCGCGATTTCGCCCAAGCAAGCGCCGACTGGTTCTGGGAACTGGATGAAGATTTATGCTTCTCTTATCTGTCGCCGAATGTGGAGCGGATCACTGGGAAGCCAGCGGAATGGTATCTGGGAAAATCTCTGCATGAGACCATTCGTTCGGCGGGAAATGTCGAGATTTTCGATTTCCATATCGCTAATTTGAAAAAGCGCGCGCCGTTCCGCGATTTTGTGCGCCAACAATCACCCTATGAAGGCGACGATTTAAGATGGGTTTCCATCGGTGGGTCGCCCATCTTCGATAAATCGGGGGCCTTTCGCGGCTATCGGGGAACTGGCCGGGACGTCACGGAGCAAAGGGCGGTGGAGGAGCAATTGCGGCAATCGCAGAAGATGGAGATTGTCGGGCAATTGACCGGCGGCGGCGCCCATGACTTCAATAACCTGCTCGCCATCATCACAGGAAGTCTGGATTTTCTCGAAGATGAGTTTTCCGAAGGCTCCGATCAACGCGCATTGCTGGACTCTGCGATTCGCGCGACGATGCGCGGCGGTGAATTGACCAGCCGGCTTCTCGCCTTTTCCCGCCGTCAAACCTTGCAGCCGGACCAGGTGAACCTGAACGCGCTATTACCCGATATAATCGAATTGTTGAAGCGCTCGCTCGGCGAAGCCGTCGACTTCAAAATGGTTCTGGCGGAAAATCTTTGGGCGACGAAACTTGATCAGGGTCAGTTGGAGACGGCGTTAGTGAATCTGGCCGTGAATGCGGGGCAGGCGATGCCCGAAGGCGGGCGGCTGACGATTCAAACCCGGAATGTGACCGTCACAACCGACGACCCTGATCGCCCGGACGACCTGAAGCCAGGTTACTACGTGGCGCTATCCGTCGCCGATACGGGGATCGGCATGTCGGACTCGGAGAAGTCCCGTGCGTTTGAACCCTTCTTCACGACCAAGGATGTTGGGCAGGGTAGCGGATTGGGCCTCAGCATGGTGCATGGGTTCGCCCACCAATCCGGCGGGCATGTGTCGCTCCGCAGCGAAGAGGGCGACGGCGCTACCGTCGAATTGTTATTCCTGGCGCTGGACGTGGCGTGGACGGAAAAACCCGCACCCGAGGATGCCGCCATTCCCCCAGGCGCCGGTCAGAAAATTCTCATTGTGGAAGATAATGAGGACTTGAGAATCTTGGCGGTGAAGATGGTGCGTGATCTGGGCTATCAGGTGCTAGAGGCGGCGAATGGCGCCGCTGCGCTGGAAATTCTCGAAGGCCCGGACGGGATCGATTTACTGTTTACGGATATAATTTTACCCGGCGGCCTCAATGGCGGAAAATTGGCCGAACTGGCGCGGGCGCATCGACCGGGATTGCGCGTGTTGTATACATCCGGATTTGCAGAGACGGCGGGCGAAGGCGAGCTGGATCCGAATATTGATCTTGTGGCCAAACCGTATCGCCGCCAAATGGTCGCGCGCCAATTAGCGGCGGCGCTGAAAACCTCGCCTGATTGACGCCTGCTAATTGTGCGGCGCGATTTCACATGCCGGGAGACAAAGGTTGTCACGCGAAGATTGATCGGCAAAACTATCCTTATTGGCGACTCGCTTATGGGACGCAGGTTTAGGGGGTATGAAAATGTCGCAGGATAATTCAGAAACAATTGAAGCGCCGAGTGAGGCCGTTCGGCCCTCTGGCCTGAATCATCTCGTTCTCAATGTTCGCGATATTGAGGAATCCCACATTTTTTGGACCGAAATGATTGGCTTCAAACAGGTTGGCGAGCTTCATAAAACGCCGAAGCGCCAGAACCCGCCGAAAATGCGGTTCTATAGCGCCGACCATGACGGCAAGGATTTTCACCACGACATCGTGCTGGTGGAGAATAAGGATTTGCCAGCGCCGCCGGAAGACTGGAGCATGTTTGGCGCGGCGTCGGCGATCAATCATATCGCCATTACCCTGCCCAATCGGGACGCGTGGTTGAAGCAACTGGCGTTTCTGCAAAAGAAGGGCGTTAAATTTGGTCGCCGCGTCGACCACGGCATGACCCACAGCCTCTATATCAGCGACCCGAACGGGTATGGCGTTGAATTGTTGTACAACCTTCCCCGCGAGCTTTGGGAAGGCGATATCGATGCGGCGCTCAACTGGGTGCGGCCCTTGCCGAAAGAAGGCCCCGAAGCGCTGGTCGACGAGACGGAGAACAACCCCGTATTCGGCGCCGCCGGTGCGGATTGATCGGAGAGCATGAACATGTCCAAACGACAAAGCATTAATTTCCCCGGCTTCAGTCACTCGAACCCGATCCCCAACGCCAGCCGGATCAGAAACATCATGATGTCGAGCGTCATTAGTGGACGGGATCCACAAACCAATGAATTGCCCGCAGACATGGCGCAGCAGATCGTCAACATCTTTGCCCATCTTCGCTCGGCGGTCACGGCGGCGGGCGGAACGCCGGACGATATCCTCAAGGTGGATTTCTTTATGAAGGACCCGGTCAATGGGCGTGCGGCGTTGAACGGGGAGTGGGAAAAGATGTTTCCCGACCCGGACTCGCGACCCGCGCGTCATACCCAGCATCTGGGCGGCGACGGCGCATCGCATGTGTCGTGCAATTTCACGGCGGTTTTCACCTGATCAACGCGGTTTAAGCGGCGCCGGCCCATCGTGCTGTCGCCGATAGAGGATTTCCGATGATGAAGTTTGGCGTTGTGCAGCCCGTAAAATGGCTTGAAGACGTGCGCCTTGTCCAGGGGCAAGGGCATTTTCAGGACGACCGGGTGCTTCCCGGACAGGTCTATACGGTGTTTTTGCGCTCGCCCCATGCGCACGCGAAAATTACCTCGATTGACGTGGCGGCGGCGCGGGCCGCGCCCGGCGTGCTGGCGGTTTATACCGGCGCGGATTACGCGCCGACGGGCTGGGCATGCCGAAGGCGAGTATGCCGCGCAAGCGGGCGGATGGGTCGCCCATGTTTGCGCCGCAGCGTCCCGCGCTTGTTGTGGATAGGGTGCGCTATGTCGGCGATCCGCTGGCGATGGTGGTCGCCGATACGCTGGATCATGCGAAAGACGCCGCTGAATTGATCGACGTTGATTATGAAATTTTGCCCTCGGTGACCGATACGGCCTTTGCCGCCCGACCGGATTCGCCGCCGATCTGGGACGAGAATCCCGACAATATTTCCCATTTCCATGAGCGCGGCGACAAGGCGCCGACCGAGGCCGCCTTCGCCAAGGCCGCCCATATCGTCAAGCGCCGCTATGTGATCTCGCGGGTTCACGCGCAATATCTGGAGCCGCGCGGCGCGATTGGCGTCTATGATCCCGGCGAAGATCGCTACACGCTTTACGCCGATGTGAATTATCCGCACCGGGTTCGCAATATGCTGGCCAACGATGTTTTGGGCGTACCGGAAAGTAATGTGCGCGTTGTGGTGGAGGATGTCGGCGGCGGTTTCGGGACCAAGGGCTGGCAATATGTGGAGCACCGGCTGACGCTATGGGCGGCGCGCAAGGTCGGGCGCCCCGTGCGCTGGACCTGCGAACGCTCCGAAGCGGTGATGGGGGACGAACATGGTCGCGACAATATTGGCGAGATCTCGCTGGCCTTCGATGATAACGGAAAAATTCTGGGCCTGCATCTCGATATGATCGCCAATCTCGGCGCCTATGTGGCGTCCAACCGGCAATTGCTGACGCCGTTTGGCATGATCGCCACGGTGACCGGCGTCTATGACATCGCGGCCGCCTATGTGCGTATCGACGCGGTGTTGTCCAACACCAACCCGACCGCGCCCTATCGTGGCGCGGGGCGGCCCGAGGCGATTTATCTGATTGAACGCGCGTTGGAGGATTCCGCGCGCGAACTTGGGATCGACGCTATCGAATTACGCCGTCGCAATATGATCGCACCGTCCCAGATGCCCTATAAGGCGCCGCTGGGGCCGGTTTATGATTGCGGTGAGTTTGAGATTAATATGGACCGGGTGATGGAGACCGCCGATTTTGCGGGCTTCCCCGCGCGGCGCGACGCTTCAATAGCGCGGGATTGGCCTGGCTAACGCCATCGAACAGGCCGCCGGGCCGCAGCCGGAATACGCCGAGATACGGTTTAATCCCAGCGGTACGGCGCTGTTGATGATGGGCACCAAGACCCATGGCCAAGGCCATGCGACGGTCTTTAAACAGATTTTGTACGAAAAACTCGGGATCGACCCGGCTGAGGTGCAATATATCGACGGCGATACGGACCGGGTGGCTTTTGGCATGGGCTCGAACGGGTCGCGGTCCATGGTGGTCGGCGGGTCGGCGCTGGTGCAGGCCGCCGATAAGATCATCAAGAAGGGCCGCGTGATCGCTGCGCATTTGCTGGAGGCGGCGGAAGCCGATGTCAGCTTTACCGAGGGCGTGTTCTCGGTGACGGGCACGGATCGCAGCGTCACGTTGAAACAAATCGCCAAAACCGCGTTTCAACCCGGGCGACTGCCCGCAGGCGTGGAGCCGGGATTCTATGAAAACTCGACCTATGTGGCCAAACAGGCGACCTTTCCCAATGGCTGCCATATTTGCGAAGTCGAGGTCGAACCAGATACCGGTGCGGTGCAGCTTGTCTCTTACACTGTCGTCGATGATGTGGGGACGGTCATCAACCCGCTGACTCTGAAAGGACAGATCCATGGCGGCGTGGCGCAAGGCGTGGGGCAGGTGTTGATGGAGAACGTCGCCTATGATTCCAGTTCCGGGCAACTCATGAGCGCCAGCTTTATGGATTACGCCATGCCGCGCGCGGATACGATGTGCAACATGGAGATCGAAAGCAATCCGGTGCCGACGGACCGAAATCTGTTGGGCGCGAAGGGTGCGGGAGAAGCCGGTACGGTCGGCGCGCTGCCGGTGGTGATGATCGCCATCATGAACGCGCTGGCGCCGCTGGGCGTCACCGAACTCGACATGCCCGCGACGGGGGAAAATGTATGGCGCGCGATCCGCGCTGCGCGCGCCTAGTAGACACGGGCTGGATTTTGTGGTATGGGAATATATTCTAGTTGGCGTTTCGCGTGAAATGTTAAGCGATGCTAACGGATGCTAATTATTTTCGCTTTTTTTAATGGTCTGGGAAGGATGATAACGATGGCGAGACGCGATTGGGTCGATGATCATATTCGTCGTTATCAGGAAACCGACGGCGTGGACGGGCACATCTGGGCGGGGCGCGACGGCGCGCAAAGCCTGCCCTGTTTATTGCTGACCACTACGGGTCATCAGAGCGGCGAAGAAACGACGACGGCGCTGATTTACGGCACGCGGGGCAGTGATTGCATCGTGGTCGCCTCCACTGGCGGCGCGCCGGACAACCCCACATGGTATCGAAACCTGGTCGCAAATCCCGGTGTGTCCGTGCAGGTGCTGGGGGACAAGTATACGGCCAACGCGCGCACCGCGACGGAGGAAGAACGCCAGTCGCTTTGGGCGACGATGGCGGATATCTTTCCGACCTATAATGACTATCACGAGACCGCGAAGGCGACCCGGGAGATTCCAGTGGTCGTACTCGAGCGCGTTTAAAATTTATCGTACTCGAGCGCGCTTAAAAGTTACGGTGTTGGAGCGCGCCTAAGCGCCTACAACATCAGTTCGGCCATAAGCCGGATTGACTCGGTTGTCGGGAAGCGCACCTGGAACGTCGAAATCGGCAATTCCGTATAACGGGTGAGGCGCTCGCGAATCCGGTCTTTCGGGCCGCAGAGCGCGACTTCGTCGATGAAACTGTCATCTACGGCGTTTACCGCTTCCTCGCGTTTGCCATCGAGAAAAAGGACCTGAATACGGTCGGCCATATCGTCGAAGCCAAGGCGGCGCACATTGGCGTTGTGAAAGTTCACCTCGCGCGCGCCCATGCCGCCGATGTAATGGGCGTAATAAGGTTTCAACCGGTCGCGGCATTCCTGCGCGTCGTCGCCGAACGCGACGGGAACAGCGGGACAAAGATCGAAAGTGTCGAAGCCCTTGCCGCCGCCCGCCTTCGCAAAACCTTCGCGTAGGTTGGCTTCCATGGCGGGGAATTTCTCCGGCGAGAACATGCCGGGGATTAGACCGTCGACCACCTCCGCCGCCAGGGTGATCATTTTAGGCCCCATCGCCGCCAGATAGATTGGCAAATCCTTGCGGCTATGGGTGATGCTCTTTAACGGTTTGCCAAGGCCCGTGGCGTCTTCGCCATTATAGGGAATTTGGTAGAAACGACCGTCATGCTCGACCGGTTTTTCGCGCGCGATGATCTGACGCATGATCGAAATATACTCGCGTGTGACGCCCAGCGGCTTGCCAAACGGTTGGCCGTGCCAGCCCTCAATGACTTGCGGTCCTGACAGGCCGAGCCCGACGCGGAACCGGCCGCCGGATAAATGATCGAGGCTGATGGCGGTCATGGCGGTCATCGCGGGCGTCCGCGCGGCGAATTGCATGATGCCGGTGCCGACATGAATTTTGGTCGTATTCGCCAAAATCCAGGTCGCCGTCGTCACCGCATCCGCGCCATAGACTTCGCTGGTGCGCACGATGTCATAGCCAAGATTTTCGGCCTCGTGGATCATATCGAGATCGACGCTAACAGTGGCGCCGGCGCCGCCGGTGGTTATTCCTAGTCGCATGGTGAAGTCTCCTTTTATATGAGGACGCGTTGCGTCAGACCTTGGACCGCGCGGCCATGAAGGCATCGATGATCGCCTGAGGTTCTCCCTTGGCGTAGGATTCCTGTTGGCCCAGCACGCCCGCGCGAAAGGCGTCGTCGAAACCGGACAGGGCGATTTCGCGAAAGCGGGCTTTGGTGCGGCGCCACGCGACGGCGGGTTTTTCCGCCAGGGTCATCGCGACTGCAGAGGCTTTGTCGATCAACTCGTCCGCTTTAACCATATAATTGATGAGGCCC
>JBLHZD010000188.1:0-8013 GCA_047631095.1 Alphaproteobacteria bacterium | reverse complement strand
CGGCGGATTTTCATACCCTGTCCAACCTTCGCGATTTACTCTTTAATGTTCACGAAATTCCGTTGACGCTGCCGGACATTCGAGATTTCCTCGACAAACACGCCTATAAGTTTTTAAGGTTCGACACGCCGCCCGCTATCACCGCGCGCTTTATGGACGCGCACGGGTCCGATTCGCGTCCCAATCTCGACGCCTGGATTGCGTTCGAAGCGGAAAACCCGGATGCGTTCGAGGGCATGTATGTGTTCTGGGTGCAGGCGCCGGATTAACCTTTTTTCGGGTTGGCGAACTTCAGATTGAAAATATTATGACCGGACGCTTCGTGAAAAACCTCGTTCACAAATTTAAACCCGTAATGCTCATAGAACCCCCGGCCAATTGAATTCGCCTCAAATACGCCGAGTTCCAAGTCGCCGCAGAGATCGCAGGCTTTATCCATCAATGAGCGACCCACGCCCGCGCCTTGATGGACGGGGTCAACGAAGATCGCGCCGACTTCATCGCCGATGAGCGCGATAAAACCGATGATCGCGCCGTCAAGATCTGCAACCCAGGTATCCGCGTTTGGCAGATACATATTGGGGATGTTGTGGCGCTCGGAGTCCATAAATTCGGGCGTCAAAAATGGATGCGCAATTTTGGATGCGCTTTCCCAGGCGGATAAAACACCGTTCAAGTCACTGTCGCGATATTGGCGAATGGTATGAGACACGATAAAATCCCTGGTTCACGTATGCTAACGTCCAAATTCTGTAAAAGACGATGCGAAGAGGCCTAGAACAGTTGCAATCAGCACGGCCTGCAACAAACGTATGAAAGCCCGCTCACTGATCCGTTTAACGGCGAAATGGCCAATAAGCAAACCAACGACGCAGGCCGGCGCCATGAAGGCGGAAACCTGAAGAACCCGGGTCGAAAGACCGTAGACGAGAATTTGCATCCCAAGCGCCGCACCCAACGCAAAGATGAAAAACGTCATCATCGTTGCGCGGACGGCCGTTTTGCCACGTCCCTGACGGATCATGAACACTGCCGCAATCGGTCCCGGCATAGCGAGGCAGGCGCCGAGAACGCCCGCCGAAAACCCCGCTAACACGCCACCCAATCGCGGGTTCGAGTCCGGGCTATCACCCACCGCGCGAACCGGGCAAAATGACATAACCAGCGTAACCAGGATCAGCGCCGCGGCCCCGATTTTGAGCATATTGATGTCAGCATACAAATAGACCAAGGCGCCAATCGGGAGTCCGACTGCGCAACCCAGACTAAGATTCACCAAATCTCGACGGTTCACATTTGGAAAAAGGCGCGGCGCCAGAACGAGCGTAATCAACAGACTCAACAGCGCCGAGACCTCAATCGCCTCACGTCCTTGCAGGGCCATCAGCACAAACGGCCCGGCGATCAAGCCAAATCCGATGCCCGTCGCGGTCTGCAACATGGCGGCTAAAACCGTCGCGCCGCCAAGCAACACAAGCATCTCGGTAGGGATATCGAACACGCGATTGACTATCAGGCGGCGGGAAACATGGTGCGCGTCCTGTTGGCGAAGGCCACCAGAGACAGCATGACGGGCACCTCAACCAGCACGCCGACCACCGTCGCCAGCGCCGCGCCGGAATCCAGACCAAACAGGCTGATCGCGACCGCGACGGCCAGTTCAAAGAAATTCGACGTGCCAATCAAAGCGCAGGGCGCCGCGACGTTAAAGGGAATTTTCCAGGCCCAGGCCGCGAAATACGCGATGGCGAAGATGCCATAGGACTGCAAAATCAACGGTGCGGCGATCAACGCAATCAGCACCGGTCGATCCAGGATCGTTTGACCCTGAAACCCGAACAACAGCACCACCGTCGCCAGCAATCCCACGATGGAATAGGGCTTCAGCCTGTCGGTGAACCGGGCGACCGCAACTTCACTGTTATCCTGACGACTGGCGTGTGACACCAGCCAGCGCCGGGTCATGGCGCCTGCGACCAGGGGAATAACCACATATAAAACAACGGAGAGTAGCAAGGTCTCCCAAGGCACCGATATATCCGTGACGCCCAGCAAGAAGGCGACAATTGGCGCGAAGGCGAAAATCATGATGACGTCGTTCACCGAGACCTGCACCAGCGTATAGGTAGCGTCGCCGCGCGTCATTTGCGACCAGACAAACACCATGGCGGTGCATGGCGCCGCGCCAAGTAAAATTAGCCCAGCTATATATTCCGGCGCGTCTTTGGGGTCAATCCAGTCGACGAACAACACTTCAAAAAACCACACCCCGAGCGCGGCCATGGTGAACGGCTTGATTAGCCAGTTCACTACCAGCGTGACGATCAGCCCCTTGGGTCGGTCGCCAATATGACGCAGGCTGGCGAAATCGACCCCGACCATCATCGGGTACACCATGGCCCAGATCAACACCGCCACGACCAGATTAACCGACGCGTATTCCCAGCTGGCGAAGAGCGCGAACACTTCGGGAAGCACATTGCCCAGCACGATGCCCGCAATCATGCAAAGGCCAACCCAGACCGTCAGCCATTTTTCAAAAAAACCGATCCCCGGCGCCGTCAATTCCGGAGCCGCGCCGCCGGATGAATCCGTGCTCATAAGCCTATATTCCCTACGTCTCACTGTGAATGCATTCGCCAAGATCTTTATCACGCCCGGCGATGCGGCTCAAAGCGTAAGTCGTCGCAGCTACAAGCGCCCAAACGCCGCTTTTCCCGAGCAATGAAATGTATGGACAATCTTTGCGTTCCATTCTTGGATACGATACAGTTTTGCAACACTGAATTTGAGGGGGCGGAACGTATTTCAATGAGCGAACGTACATTACGCGGTAAAACCGCAATCGCCGGAATAGGCGAAACCACCTATTACAAACACGGCCAAGCGCCGGAGTCGGAATTCAAACTCGCGTTGATGGCGATTTTGGCCGCCTGCGAGGATGCGGGCATCGATCCGACTGAAATCGACGGGTTTTCCTCCTACAGCAACGACCGAAACGATCCTTCGCGATTGGCCGCGGCGCTGGGGACGAAAGAACTGCGGTTCGCGAATATGCAATGGGGCGGCGGCGGCGGCGGTGGTTCTGCCGCCGTAGGCAACGCAGCGGCGGCGGTGGCCGGCGGCATGGCGGATTGCGTGGTCGTCTTCCGGGCGCTGGCGCAAGGCCAGTTCGCACGGTTTGGACAGGGCGCGCAAACACCGACAATTTCCGGCGACATGGCGATGTCAGCACCTTATGGACTTATGTCGCCCGCACAAAAATTCGCCATGAAGATGATGCGCTTCATGCACGATCATGGCGTTACCCAAGAGGCGCAACGCGCCATCGCCATGGCCTCCTACCATCACGCGCAGAACAATCCGCGCGCGGTCATGAACGGGCGCCCGCTGGACGAGGAAAAATACGACAATTCCCGCTGGATCGTGGAGCCGTTCAAGCTGTTCGATTGTTGTATGGAAAATGACGGCGCGGCGGCGTTGATCGTCGTTTCCGCCGACCGGGCCAAGGATTTACCGCACAAGCCGTCCTATCTGTTAGGCGTGGCGGCCGGGTCCGATCATCGTTGCGCCGCGCCCTCCCACAACGCGCCCAATTACGCGAGTTCCAGTTTCTCGACCGTGGCGCCGCACTTATATGACATGGCGAAAGTCACGCCGCAGGATGTGGACGTGGTGCAAAATTACGAAAACTTCACCGGCGGCGTGCTGATGAGCCTGGTCGAGCACGGGTTTTTCGCACCGGAGGAAGCCAACGACTTTTTGAAGGTCGAAAACCTGCTGGCGCCAACCGGCAAGATGCCGCTCAACACCAGCGGCGGCAATCTGGCCGAATGTTATATGCACGGGCTGGAACTGCAATTGGAGGCGATCCGACAAATTCGCGGCGACTCGCCCAATCAGGTGCCCAAGGTTGATGTTTCCATCGTCTGTTCCGGTCCTATGGTGACACCGGTCAGTAGCTTGATTTTCGGTTCGGAGGCCACTCTGTAATGACCCAACGCCCTAATTATCTCGACGAAGGCCTGCCTGCTCCGATTCCCGAAGTCGACGGCTTGAGCCGTCCGTATTGGGAAGGATTGCAGCGCGAGGAAATCTTTGTGCAGCACTGCGACGATTGCGGAAACTGGCAATGGGGCCCGGAGTGGATCTGTCATAATTGCCGCTCCTTCAAGCTATCCTGGAGCAAGATTGAAGGCGCGGGTAAAATTTATAGCTGGGAGCGGGTCTGGCATCCGGTCCATCCGGCGCTGAAAGATCAGGGTCCTTATATTGTCGTTCTCGTTGAATTGCCGAACGCAGGCAATATTCGGATGATCGGGAATTTATTGGGCGATCCTGAACAGGATGTCATTATCGGCGGCGATGTGCGCGCCGTCTTCGAACATCACAAAGACAACGACCCCGCCTATACGCTTTTGCAGTGGGAATATAGCTGAACCAGATCTAGTATTTTTAGAATCGGAGCAGAATTATGGATGATTATCAGATTAACGACGAAAACCGCTGGCGCCTCGAAACCCCGGGCGACAACGGTTGGGAAATGTCGCCGCGTGCGGATTCGCCAAAGAAATACTTCATAATTTCGACAGATTGCCACGCCAACGAGCCCCATGATTTATGGGCGACGCAAATTGAGCCGGAATACCGCGACCGCGTCCCCCATGTGGAAACCGACGAAAATGGCGTTCAGTGGCGGGTCTCCGAAGGCCATCGCCCTGACCGGTTGCGCATCTCCGCCTTTGAGGGCGAGGATCAACTGCGCGCCAAGGCCGGCGCGGTTGTCGGCGACCGCATCAAGGACAACAAACAGGACGGCATTGATGTCGAACTGATTTTCCCAAACAAGGGCCTTGGCATGTGGGCCACGCCCGACCCCGTCTTCGCCTCGGCGCAATGCCGCGTCTGGAACAACTGGGCGTGGGAACAATTCGGCTCCCGTCCCGATGTCTTCGTGCCGTCCGCCGCCCTGGCGACCGGCGATCTGGAAGGCTCTTTAAAGGAAATCGAGCGCATCGCCAAAATGGGATTTCGCACCGTCACCCTGCCGTGCAAACCCATGTGGGGGGCACATGACATCGACCACGTCAATTACAACCTGCCGCATTTCGACCCCATGTGGGCGGCGTTGCAGGAAGCCAATCTTCCGATCACTTTCCATGTCTCCACCGGGCGCGACCCGCGCGCCTCGCGCGGCAATGGCGGCGCGATCATCAACTATGTGACGCACTCCCTGTCCCCCACAATTGAGCCGGTCGCGAATTTATGCGCATCCGGCGTTTTGGAGCGTTTCCCCGATCTCAAATTTGCGACCGTTGAGGCGGGCATCGGCTGGATTCCCTGGCTGCTCGACGCCATGGACGAAGCGCACCGCAAACACCACATGTGGACCCGCCCAAAACTTCAGGGACTGCCCAGCGATTATTTCCGCAATCACGGCTTCGCGACGTTCCAGGAAGATCCGTCCGGGCTGAGTCTGGCCGAGAAATATAATCTGATGGACAATTTCATGTGGGCGAATGACTACCCCCACCACGAGGGCACCTGGCCGCATTCCGCCGAAGCCATTGAACGTACCATGGACATGCTGGACGATAAGCAGCGCGCCAAGGTACTGGGGCTAAACGCCGCCAAATTCCTCAATATTGAGGTTCCCGCCCATCAACAGGTCGCCTAAACGGCGGGAAAGGCGAGGGCCTGACATGGGACGTATGCAGGATCGGGTCGCCATCATCACCGGCGGGTCGTCGGGCATTGGCGCCGCCGCCGCGCGAATTTTCATCTCCGAGGGCGCGAAAGTCGTAATCGGTGACATCAATGACTCCGATGGCGCGCCTCTCGCCGATGAACTGGGCGCCAATTGCGTCTACGCCCATGTCGATCACACCAGCCGCGCCGATAACGAAAGCGCCGTCGCGCTGGCGTTATCAACTTTTGGCCGGTTGGATATTCTTTATAACAACGCCGGGATCGGCTCCGGCGGTCGATTTGAGAAGGTCGATGACGACGAATTGGACCGGGTCATCAGCGTCAATCTGGTTGGTCCGTTCCGCATGACGCAAGCCGCCTTGCCTGCGCTCAAGGAAAGCGCGCCATCGCTCGATGGCGGGGCGTCCATTGTCTTTACATCCAGCTTGCAAGGCATCAGCGCGCGGCCAAACCTAACGCCCTACACCGCCGCCAAACACGGAATCATCGGGTTGATGAAGGGCTTGGCGCTGGAACTGGGCGCGGCCAATGTTCGAGTGAACGCCGTGTGTCCCGTGGCGACGGATACGCCGATGATCCGGGGGTTTATGCCCGACAGTTGGGACGAAGATCGTAAAAACGAGACTCTCGCAAAGTCCGGCCAGACAATTCCGCTGGGCCGTGTGGCGCAACCCAAAGACATCGCCAACGCCGCGCTTTTTCTCGCGTCGGCGGAAGCCGGCATGATCACCGGCGCGGCGCTGCCCGTCGATGGCGGTATGAGCGCGGGCATTCAGGATCACGCCACAAAAAAGTAGACGTCGGGCGGGTTTCTCTAGGTCAAATTCTCTAGGGCGCTCTCAAATCATCCAATAGCGGCAGGGCCTCTGCGGCGAAACGTTCAATCTGAGCGTTGCGCTGGTCGTACGGCCCCAGAAAATCCAGCATGATATGGCGCACGCCCGCCGCATGGAATTCCCGTATCTTCTCCGCGACCTGCGCAGGCGTGCCAAGCGCGGCGTAACGCTGCGCCGCCTTGCGAAAATCCATCGCATAGCGTGTGCTCAACGTTTCCGTCGCCGCATCCAACGCCTGCTCATAAGTGTCGTCGATGCGCATGAACAACAAATGGCCGGTCCCGAAGGAGTCGATATTTCGACTTACCCCCTGCGCGGCGGTTTCGATCTTGCCCAGCGCGTCGGCGAACATGTCAGGCGTCACCACATAGGACACATAACCATCGGACAACCGTCCCGCGCGACGCAAGGCGGCGTCTGAACGACCGCCAACCCAGATAGGCGGGCCACCGGCCTGACGCGCGGGCGGCTGCATGGGCGTGTCTTCAAACTTGTAAAACGGACTGTCATGGGACACCGCCTCGCCCGACCACAATTTGCGCAGCACCTTCATGCTGTCGCTCAATCGCGCGCCGCGTTCGGTAATCGGCACGCCGCAGAGTTCGTATTCCTTGGGAAATTCACCGCCGACGCCAACGCCAAAAATGAACCGGCCTTCGGTCAGATGATCCAGCGTGGAGACTTGCTTCGC
Organism: Alphaproteobacteria bacterium; assembly: GCA_047631095.1. Lineage (GTDB taxonomy): Bacteria > Pseudomonadota > Alphaproteobacteria > UBA8366 > JABJJH01. Next base: position 777 of record JBLHZD010000188.1, on the reverse strand, counting down.
CACGGGCGCTGGATGGCGCAGGGGCAACAGATAAACACCCGTGCCAAACATTAAACGGCGACTCACGACCGCCGCCTGCGCGATCATCAACAAGGGGTCCATCATCGGAATGGGAAAAGACACATGATCGCCCATCCACAGTGAATCATAGCCGCACCGGTCGACCAGCTCGACAACTTCAACCAGCTCATCGATCCGTGGCTCCCAAACGCCGGTCGCGGGCTCCGTGCGCCGATGAATGGTTTGAACGCCAACTCTCAGTCCCGAATCCATAGGCAGGGCCATAATGTTACGCCTCCGGTTTACCGCTGCGCGCTTTGATCATCCGCAGTGGCGTGTAGACGCAGACGATTTCACCGCGTTGATTTTTAATCTCGTTGCGCGTGCGGACCAGCCCTCGGCCCGGGCGACTTTTGCTGCGCCGGGATTCGATGACCTCGCACTCCACATGGATTGTATCGCCAGACAGAACGGGTCCCTTGATTTCCAGTTTCATATCCAGAAAGGCGAACCCCGTATGCTGCATGGTGGACTGCACCAGCAGACCTTCAGCAAACGTATATCCCAGCGCGCCCGGCGCCACGCGTCCCTTGATGTCGGATTCTTCCTTAAGAAATTCCAGATTGGTGAACAGCACTTCCACCATTCCCGTGGCGTTAACGAAGTTAGTGATATCCGCATCCGTCACGGTCCGCCCGATGGTCTTGAATTTTCGTCCCATTGGCAGATCTTCAAAAAACATACCTAAGCCTACAGTTTCCATGTTGTCGTCTCCTT
>JBLHZD010000187.1:0-8034 GCA_047631095.1 Alphaproteobacteria bacterium | reverse complement strand
GACAACGGTGGCCTCGACGCAGAAGCCGCCCGTGTTTTGGAACTGACCTGGAAATCTTTTGTACGGTCCGGCGCAAAGCTGGATACGGCGGCGCAATCCGAGTTGGCGGCGATAAACGAGCGGCTCGCGTCCCTCGGCACAGCGTTTTCTCAAAACGTATTGGCGGATGAATCGTCCTATGCGCTGGTTCTGGAGACCGAGGATGATTTGAAGGGAATACCGGATTTTCTGCGCGTCAGTATGGCGGCCGCGGCGGTGGAGCGGGGCCATGACGGCAAGCATGTAGTGACGTTGTCCCGCGCCATTATCGAACCTTTTTTGACGTTCTCGGAACGCCGCGACTTGCGTGAAACAGCCTTTCGGGCCTGGGTGGCGCGCGGTGAAAACCCGGGCGACCATGACAATCGCCCCCTGGTGGCGGAACTGGTGAAACTGCGCGCGCAAAAGGCGCAGCTGCTCGGTTATGACAGTTTCGCCCATTTCAAACTGGACAACACCATGGCCAAGACGCCGGCGAATGTTCGGTCGCTGTTGGAGAATGTGTGGGAGAAAGCCCGCGCCCGCGCGGCGACGGAGGCCGAGGCGCTTTCCGATATGATCGCGGCGGCGGGGCATAACCACGATGTCGCGCCCTGGGACTGGCGGCATTACGCGGAGAAAGTTCGCGCGGACCGGTACGACCTCAATGAGGCCGAAGTGAAGCCATATCTACAATTGGAAAAAATGATCGAGGCCGCGTTTTACACTGCTGAACGGCTCTTTGGTTTGAAAATTCGCAAGGCGGACGGCGTCAGCGCGTATCATCCCGATGTGCGGGTTTTCGAAGTACTAGATTCGGCGGGACAGCGCGTTGCGATATTCCTGGCTGATTATTTCGCAAGAACGTCAAAGAGATCCGGCGCCTGGATGAGTTCATTTCAGGACCAGCATAAGCTCGTCAATCGCGACGGGAGTACGGGACAAACGCCAATTGTGGTCAATGTCATGAATTTCGCCAAGGGAGCGGACGGGGCGTCGGTCCTGATCGATCTGGAAAACGCACGGACGCTGTTTCACGAATTTGGGCACGCGTTGCATGGTATGTTGTCTGACGTGACCTACCCGTCGGTTTCGGGAACCTCGGTCAGTCGCGATTTTGTTGAACTGCCCTCACAACTGTTTGAGCACTGGCTCATGACGCCGGAAGTGCTGCAGCGATTCGCCGTTCACTATGAAACAGGGGAAGCGATGCCGCCGTCGTTGCTGGATAAACTCCACGCGGCGGAGAAATTTAACAAGGGCTTCGCCAATGTGGAATTTACGTCGTCTGCGCTTGTCGATATGGCGTTCCATGCGCTGAGCCCGGAAGCGGCGGAGACCATTGATCCGATGGCGTTTCAGGCGAATGTGTTGGACCGACTGGACATGCCCGACACCATCGTCATGCGCCATGCGACGCCGCATTTCAGCCATGTCTTCGCGGGCGATGGTTATTCTGCGGGATATTATTCGTATATGTGGTCCGGCGTGCTGGACGCGGACGCGTTTCGGGCGTTCACCGAAGTGGGGGACCCCTTTGACGCAACCGTTGCGAAAAAGCTCAAACAACAGATATATTCTTCCGGTGGGTCGATGGATCCCGAAGACGCCTATATCGCGTTTCGCGGCAAGTTGCCGACGCCCGACGCGCTGCTGGAAAAAGAAGGGCTCGACTAAAAACGCAGGAGACCATTGCGAGTCGTGTTCTTGCGCCGCCCTGTGCGAGCGGCCTACAGTATTGGTCTTCAAACAGGGAGACACCTTACCATGCGAATTATTAATCCATCATTCGGCCTTCCCGAGGAGGCCGAGAATTTGAGCGAGAATGTCGGCGCTGCGGATTGGAGCCGGGACCCTATCGCAATAATTTCAAACTCGAAGCCGAACGCGCGGGAATTACTCGAAGGCGTGCGCGCGAATATGGGCGTTTATCGGTCCACCGATAACATCGATTATTTGTTCAAGGACAGCGCGGCCCAACCCGCGCCCGCCGAGTTGCTCGACAAAGTCGCGCAAAATTACAAAGGGGCCATTCTCGCCCTTGCCGATTGAGGGTCGTGCTCGTCGTGGAGTTTCCATGACAGTATCGAACTCGAAAAACGCGGCGTTGAAACCTACATTGTCATCACTGAAACCTTTCTGCCGCTCGTGCGGGCGCAAGCCAAGGCGCGCAAGGCGGATCCCAAACTTCTGATTGTGAAACATCCGATTGGCGGGCTGAATACTGAAGAACTGGCCGAGCGCATCGGTGTGGCCTCATCGGTGTTGAAGCAAGCGGTTGGAACCTGAGTTCGGGCGTAAACCCTGAATTCGGGCGTAAATAGGGAAAGTGGATAGTCGGCGATGAGTGACGACATGCAAGACGATGTGATGGAAATCGGCGACCTCGATCCGGCGCAATGGAACGAGTACGCCCTTGAACAGGGATGGAGCGATGGCTTTCCGCTTGTCGCCCCGACGGAGGCTATTGTCGAGCGGTTTGTCGCGACCTGCCGGGGAGACAATACGCCGTTTCCGGCCATGTCGCCGCGTCGGGTGATCCCGACCCTGCAAAGTATTGCGGCGAACGCGGTCATGGCCGGGTGCCGGGCGGAATATTTTCCGGTTGTCGTGGCGGCGGTGCGTGCGGTTCTTAACCCTGTCTATAATCTGCATGGCACCCTGGCGACCACCCATCCCTGCGCGCCGCTCATCATCGTGAATGGACCGCTGCGGAACCAGCTTGGCGTTAATTGCGGCGGTAATTGTTTTGGACAAGGTAATCAAGCCAACGCCACGATTGGCCGCGCCCTGCAATTAACCTTGTTAAATGTCGGTGGCGCCAAGCCGGGCGAAATGGATCGAGCGACGCAAGGGTCGCCTGCGAAATACACCTTCTGCTTTGGCGAGAATGAAGAAGAAAGCCCTTGGGAGCCGTATCATGTGCGGCGCGGGTTTGACGCAGGGGACAGCGTTGTCACGCTGTTGTCCAGTGAAGCGCCGCATAACATCAATGACCACGCCAGCACGAGCGGGGCCGGCATTCTGCAAACGATCGCGGGCACAATCTCCCAGACCGGCGCCAATGTCCTGAGCGGCCACGGGCCCTATATCGTGGTTTTGGGACCAGAACACGCCCAGACGATACATCGCGATGGTTGGACGATTGTCGATATTCAGGAAAAACTGTTTGAAGATTCCGCGATCCATATCGACCGTGTGCCCGAGGAAAAACGGAAGAATTATGTCGTTGATCGTTCGGCCAAGGTCGTGAACGATAAATTTTACCTGACCAGTTCGCCGGATCATATTCAGGTTCTCGTGGCGGGTGGGCCCGGGAAGCATTCGGCCTACATTCCGACCTTTGGATCGACAGAGGAATGTTCCGTCCGGATTTCCAACCTTTAAAGCGCTGAGTTCCAGGTATTTGATCTTGTGTTCCTAATAAAACACCTGAACCTGATCTTTTGTCAGGGCTGAAAAACGGTGACGATAGCGAGATCACAAGCCTCTAAATTTGGATAATCCGCCGTGAATCAGAGTGCAACGAGAACGAAAGATGTTTCGGTGCTACTGTTGCGAAACTTGAAAAATCTGAGAACAGGTAAAAGGCTCTAAATATGGCAAGTAAAACGCCGGCTGCAGCAGTTTGTACGAAGTGTTATAAATATGACGAATTGGGCTCACGGATTAATCTTCAGTGTTCGGAACAGGTTAATGGAAAGCGCTGTAAAGGTGTGTGGGGAAGCACTCTAAACAATTCAGACTGGATAAAATGCCCGCACTGCAAAGGGGGCGGGTGTCAACCTTGCCAACAAACTAGCTGGATGTTTATTCGTCGTTAATGTGGGTTTGTCAAATATATAACCGCTAAAAATTAAATGTCTGACGAGGATTTGATGACAGACGTATTAGACGAAGAAACGCTGGATCTGGGTGACTTCGACGCTAGTCAGTGGAATGATTTCGCCATGGATCAGGGCTGGGGCGATGGCTTTCCGCTGGTGGCGCCCACGGAAGATTTGGTGGGGAAGTTTGTCGAGACCTGTCACGGCGACAACCAGCCGTTTCTGACGATGCCGCCGCGCCGTGTGACGCCGACATTGTCGAGTATTGCAGCCAATGCGGTGATGGCGGGATGTCGCGCTGAATATTTCCCTATCGTCGTGTCGGCGGTGCGCGCCGTTCTTCGGCCAGAGTACAATTTGCACGGCACCCTGGCGACGACCCATCCCTGCGCGCCAATGTTGATGGTCAACGGACCCATTCGACAGGAATTGAACATCAATTGCGGGAGTAATTGTTTTGGTCAGGGACATTCGGCGAATGCGACGATCGGTCGGGCGTTGCAGTTAACGTTACTCAATATCGGTGGCGCCAAGCCGGGCGAAATGGACCGCGCGACACAAGGGTCGCCCGCGAAATTTTCGTTTTGTTTCGGTGAAAATGAAGAAGAAAGCCCGTGGGAGCCCTATCACGTGCGGCGGGGTTTTCAGGCGGACGATAACGTGGTGACCGCGTTGCCGTGCGAGCCGCCGCACAATATCAATGATCATAGCAGCAGCACGGGCGATGCGATTTTGGCGACGATAGCGGGGACAATTTCCCAAACCGGCGCGAATGCGATTTACGCCACCGCGCCCTATATGGTTGCCTTCGGACCCGAACACGCCGCGACGTTAAAGCGGGACGGTTGGCGGATCGAGGATGTGCAGCAAAAACTGTATACGGATTCCGCTGTTCACGTGTCGCGCGTTTCCAAGGAAAATCAGAAAAACTACGATGAAGAACGCGAACAGACCTTGGTGAACGATCATTATCATCTGACCCGAACGCCGGAAGATATCCAGATTGTCGTGGCGGGCGGTCCCGGAAAGCACTCCGCCTATATTCCAACGTTCGGCTTTACTGAAGTTTGTTCAGAACGGCTGTCGCGTTGAGCGATATGGAATACCGAGACGGGCTTCCGGTTTTTTCAGAGACTGCGGTTTGGGAAGACGTTCAATTGGCGTTGATGGCGGAAGAACTGGCGGACGGATTGCCGCTTGTGCCGCCCACCAATCGCCGCCTGGATCAAATGCTGGAAGGGGTCGCGGATCCAACGCGGTCCTTTGGATTCGTTCCGCCGCTCTTCGGCGACCTCACCATTGCAGCGGTGGCGTATAATTGCGTGCTCGCGGGATGCCATTCCTCTGAAGTTCCGGTGGTGCTGAGCGCGGTTGAAGCCTGTCTGGAGCCGCATCTTAATTTGCTCGGTGTTATGACGACCACGGGTACGCCCGCCATTGCGACGATTGTCCACGGACCCATCGCGCAATCCCTGGGTATGAACTCGGAAACGAATTGCCTGGGGCCGGGCAACCGCGCCAACGCAACAATAGGGCGCGCAATCGCCCTGGTCTTGCGTAATGTCGGCGGCGCCAGAGCGATGACCGGCGACATGGCGACGATGGGGCAACCCGGTAAATACAGTTTCTGTTTTGCGGAAGGCGATGCGAGCGTTCTGCCTTCTTTCGCCGCGCGGCGCGGTGTCGCTGCTGACGCGGTAACCGTCCTCGCTGTTTCCGGTACCGCGGAGGTTTTGCCGACCGGGAATGGTGATACGCCAGAGGTTATTTTAAAAGCGATGGCGGCGGCGATGACGGCGGGTGGCGCGGTCGCCAGTGCGGGCCGACATCGCGAGCCCGGCGAACAGTTCTTTCTCCTGCCACCGGAATTGGCTGGAAAAATCACCGGCCACGGTTGGGATCTGGGACGCATACAGGAATATCTGTTCGACGCTTGTGAGGTTTCAATGCCCGACGTCGCCAATTTCAAGAGACTGCGAGACACAGCGCGGAGTCCCGAAGACATTCATCCCATCGTCACGGGCGGCGCTGGCGTCAAGATGACCTATTTGCCCTTATGGGCGGGCGGGGCGCTTTCCGTCACGCGACCGATTCATAATTTACGGAGTTGAGAATTGTCCGACGCAAAAAAGACCGGAAGCGGCGCAAGCCATGATGTTGTCGTCATCGGCGCTGGTGTGGCGGGTCTGTCTGTGGCGAGCGAAGCGGCTCGGTTGGGGCTGACGACGGCATTGTTCGATGACGGACTGCTCGGCGGTCTGGTCACGAATATCGGTGCGCTGGAAGGGCCGCCGGATCATGAGGGTGAGGCCGGGGCGGACTTTGTGACGACGCTATTGGGCGACGCGCTGGAAACGGGCGTCGATTATCAAATGGGGGAGATCACAAACCTGAGCACGGAAGACGGCGTCTGGCGGTTATCGGATGATTCTGTGACGGCGCGAACGGTGGTCTTGGCGACAGGCGCCGCGTTTCGGACCCTTGATGTTCCCGGTGAGGAACGCCTCATGGGACGCGGCGTTTCGCAATGCGCATTTTGCGATGGCGGGCTGTATCGCGGCAAAGACGTTGCGGTAATCGGCGGGGGTGATTCCGCTTTTCAGGAAGCTCAGCACTTGGCCGAGCTTTGCGCCAATGTCACAATTGTCCTGCGCAGTGATGCGCCTCGGGCGCGGCCAGGGTTTATTTCTGAATTGTCGAAACACGACAATGTTCGGATACGCCCTAATCTGCTGGTCCGGGAAATTATGGGCGGTGATGGCGTCGAGGCGGTTCGGCTGTTTGATCCGGCGAATGAACAAGAAGAAATACTCTCGCTTGAAGCCGTTTTCCCGTTTATTGGTTTGGCGCCGCGCACCTCATTGGCGCCGGACAGCGCGGCGCGGGATGATGCGGGCGCCTTGATCGTCGAGCGTGATTTACAGACCCGTCAACTAGGATTATATGCGGTGGGCGCCGCACGCGCTGGATATGGCGGTGCGATCGCCCATATTCTGGAGGACGCTAGGACCGTTGCGCAGGCGATTAAAAATGAGGTGACCGCTTAAGCCGACGGGCGATTATACGGCTTGGCCGCAGACATATCCCGATGACCAGGCCCATTGGAAATTAAAACCGCCCAGATGACCCGTGACGTCGACGACTTCACCAATAAAATACAATCCGGGCACCGATTTGGCTTCCATGGTTTTAGAGGACAGGGCGGCGGTATCGACGCCGCCAACGGTGACTTCCGCAATCCGCTCGCCCTCTGAGCCGTTGGGCGTAATGCGCCAGTTCTGGACCTGTTCCGATAGGCGACGGAGCGCTTTGTCTGAAACCTCCGCCAGTCGACCGTCGCAATCCGCGCCGTCAGTCATTTTGTGCGCCAGATTTTTCGGTAATAGTTGGGCCAGTACGGTTCGGACTTCTTTTCGGGGCTGATCGGCTTTGGCGTCCTTCAGAATAGCAAACAGGTCCTGATCCGGCAGAAGGTCAATGAGGAGTGTATCGCCTTTTTTCCAATAGGACGAAATTTGCAGGATCACCGGTCCGCTGAGACCTCGGTGGGTGAACAGGAGCGCTTCGGTAAAACGCGTTTTACCGAGTGAAACCGATGCATCGAGTGACACGCCGGACAATCCATCGAGGCGTGCAAGGGTTTCGGCACCGAATGTGAGAGGGACGAGGCCGGGGCGAGGTTTAATGACCTTAAGGCCAAATTGTTTGGCGATTTCATAGCCGAAACGGCTGGACCCCATCTTTGGAATTGAGGGTCCGCCGGTCGCGATGACCAAGGCTGTGGCGGAAAAATCGCCGTGGTCCGTTTCGACGCAGAAAAGGTTGTCATGTTTGGAAATTCGGGTGGTCTCTGCTTCGGTCTGAAGTCGAACGCCCGCCGCTTCTTCCAATAGCATATCGGTGATCTGTTGTGCGGAGCCATCGCAAAATAGCTGGCCATGGTCCCGTTCGTGATAAGCGATGCCGTGTTTTTCCACCAAGGCGATGAAATCGTGTTGCGTAAAGCGTTTCAGCGCAGAGACGCAAAAGTGACGATTTTCCGACAGGTAATTGGAGGGCGTGTTGTAAATATTTGTGAAATTGGCGCGTCCGCCACCGGAGATGCGGATCTTCTTTCCGGCAGCCGTGGCACGATCAAGCACAAGAACGCTGCGTCCGCGCCTGTTTGCTTCCGCTGCGCAAATAAGCC
>JBLHZD010000186.1:0-8142 GCA_047631095.1 Alphaproteobacteria bacterium | reverse complement strand
GTACCGGGCGTCGTTCATATGCGCCACACCTGGTTAGAGGAAAACCGCTTCGCCCGGGGCCAACCGGAAAACGGCGCTGAACTCGCCGACGACTTGCAGCGCTTTTGTGATTTGCACGGCGGTGAGACGATCGCCGCCTGTATTGTTGAGCCTGTCGCGGGGTCCATCGGGTGTTATGTACCGCCAAAGGGTTATCTCGAACGACTCCGGGAAATTTGCGACGCCCACGGCATCCTGCTGATTTTTGATGAGGTCATTACCGGCTTTGGCCGCTTGGGAGAAAATTTCGCAGGCCAGCGATTTGGCGTTGTGCCGGATTTGATGACGATGGCGAAGGCGTTGACCAACGGGGCGATCCCGATGGGCGGCGTTGCGGCGCGTGAACACGTTTACAAGGGGATTACCGAAGCGGCGCCGGAAACGGGGATCGAATTTTTTCACGGCTACACCTACTCTGCCCATCCAGCGGCGTGCGCGGCGGGGATTGCATCGCTTGATATTTATGAAAAAGAAGGCCTGTTCCAGAAATCCGCCGCGATGGAGGAACATTTCCTTGATCAGTTGTTCGCCATGCGCCAGCGGGACATCGTCACTGACATCCGCGGCATCGGATTGTTGGGCGCCATAGATCTGGCGGCGCGGGACGGCGTGCCGGGCGTGCGCGGCGCGCAGGCGTTGAAGGACTTTTACGAGGCAGGCGTCTTGGTGAAAATGACCGGTGATACCGTGATTGTGGCGCCGCCCTTCGTCGCGGAGACGGCGGATATCGACCGTATGTTTGAAATCATCGGCGACGTTGTGTCGAAGCTGTAACGCGAATTGAGGAAGCGGATCGAGTGAGTAAAGCCAATCGCGACCCCTATCTGTTAACCCCAGGCCTCTTAACGACATCGCGTGAAACCAAAGCGGCGATGTTGCGGGATTGGGGGTCGCGCGACGCGGCCTTTATCGAAATGAACCAACGCGTCCGGGAACAGCTCGTTCATATCGCGCATGTTCAATACAGCCATGTGGCGGTGCCGATGCAAGGCAGCGGCACGTTCGCTGTCGAGGCCATGGTCGCGACCTTCCTGCCGCGCGACGGTAAGGCGCTGGTGTTGATCAACGGCGCTTACGGGCATCGCATTGCGAAAATTTGCGACTATCTGGGCCGCGCTTATGTGGTCCATGCGACGCCGGAACACGTCGCGCCCGATCCCTTGGATATCGAGGCGCTGTTGTCGCAGGACGAGGCGATCACCCATGTCATCATCGTTCATTGCGAGACGACGACCGGCATCCTGAACCCGCTTGGCGAAATCGCCGATGTTGTGGCGGCGGCGGGCCGACGGTTGCTGGTGGACGCCATGAGCACCTTTGGCGCCCTGCCCATCGATGCGCGGGAAATTCCTTTCGATGCGTTGGCCGCGTCGGCGAACAAATGTCTGGAAGGCGCGCCGGGCGTTGGTTTTGTACTGTGTCGGTGCGAGGTTCTGGACGATACAGCGGGCAATGCGCATTCTTTAAGTCTCGATTTGTTCGACCAGTGGTCGGCCATGGAGCATAACGGGCAGTGGCGATTCACGCCGCCGACCCATGTTATTGCGGCGTTCGATCAGGCGCTTGTCCAGCACGAAGCCGAAGGCGGGGTCGCCGGGCGCTATGCGCGCTATCGGGAAAATTGCGATATTCTGGTGTCCGGCATGTGCGCGCGCGGCTTCACAACCTTGCTGGATGATACGCAGCAGGCGCCGATTATCGTCACGTTTCATATGCCGACCGAACCAGGTTTTGTGTTCGATGAATTCTATGACCGGCTACAGGACAAAGGCTATGTCATCTACCCGGGCAAGCTGACGGATGTAGACAGTTTTCGCATCGGCTGTATCGGCCATCTTGGCGCGACGGAAATGAACGGCGCTCTCGGTGCGGTGGACCAGAGTCTGGTGGAAATGGGCGTCACCCTCAAAAAGGCGGAGAGTTGATTATGGCGCAGGGTAAAGAAGCAATCTCGGTTAATGGTCGGTGCTACGCCTGGCCCGCCGCACCGGTGGTGGTGGTTTGCGTCGACGGGTCGGAACCTGATTACATGGATCAAGCTGTCGCGGCGGGGGCGATGCCGTGGTTGGCGCAAGCTCGTGCTGTGGGTACGAACCTGACGGCGGATTGCGTCGTGCCCAGCTTCACCAATCCTAATAATATTTCCATCGTGACCGGGACGCCACCATCGGTGCATGGCATTTCCGGTAATTTTTTCCTCGACCCCGCCGATGGGGCCGAGGTGATGATGAACGATCCAAAATTCATGCGGTGCGGCACCATCCTTGCGGCCTTCGCCGATGCGAGCGCCAAGGTGGTCGTCATTACCGCCAAGGACAAGTTGCGCCGCCAGTTGGGACACGGATTGACGGGAATTTGTTTTTCCTCCGAGACGGCGGACCAGGCGAATTTGGCGGAAAACGGAATTGACGATGTCGTGGCGCTGGTCGGAAAGCCGGTTCCCGATGTTTACAGCGCGGATTTGTCGGAGTTCATTTTCGCCGCCGGGGTCAAGCTCATGGCGCGCGACCGACCGGACATCATGTATTTGTCGACCACGGATTACGTGCAGCACAAACACGCGCCGGGAACGCCGGACGCCAACGCCTTTTACGCCATGATGGATGGCTATTGGGCGCAATTGGCGGCGATGGGATGCACGATTGCGCTGACGGCGGATCACGGTATGAACGCCAAACATGACCCGGCGACGGGGCTTCCGAATGTCGTCTATTTGCAAGATGTGCTCGATGACTGGTTGGGCGATGGCGGCGCCAGGGTTATTTTGCCGATTACCGATCCTTATGTGGTGCATCATGGGGCGCTTGGGTCCTATGCGACGATTTATATGGATGATGGCGAAGCCGTGGCCGAGCGTTTGCGGGCGATTGAGGGCGTCTCCGCCGTCTTTGACAATGCGGCGGCGTGCGCCGAATTCGGCCTGCCATCCGACCGGGTGGGCGATTTGGTCGTTGTCGGTGAGCGTCATATGACGCTGGGGACCCGAGTGGCGGAACATGATTTATCAGGCTTGAACGAACCCCTGCGCAGTCATGGCGGAACCACAGAACAGCGTGTGCCGTTTATCCTCAATCGCGCGACGCCGGATTATGCACCGGTGCGTTTGCGTAATTTTGATATCTTCGATGCGGCGCTGAATCACGCGCTTTTGGCGGATTAAACCCGAAACGCCAGACTGGCGATATAGGCGATGTACAACGAAAACAGCAGCCCGCCTTCCCACCGGTCGACCCGCCAGCCCGATATAATCACCGGCATCAGAAACGCTGTGGCCGCCAGCATGACCCATTGATCGACCGATGCGATATCCGGCGCAATTGATAATGGCGTTACCAGCGCGCCGATCCCTAACACGCCCAACACGTTGAATATGTTGCTACCCAACACGCTGGCCACCGCAATATCGGTATGGCGGCGCCAGGCGGCGACCACGATGGCGCCGAGCTCTGGCAGGGATGTGCCGAAGGCGACGACGGTTAACCCGATGATCGATTGGGGCATGCCGGCTCGTTCCGCAATGCGCACAGCAGCGTCCACCATCAATTCCGCGCCAAAACTCAGTCCCGCCAAGCCGGCGATCAGGTACGCCCCGATGACGAGTTTGTTTTCCGGCACGCCAGACGTTTCTTCGGCGAAATCTTCGTGCAGCTCGGCGGCGGGGTCGTGGGTTTTCTTGTCATGGAAATAACTCCAGACCAGGAACGCGAGAAGCGACCCAACCATAACGCCGCCGTGCCAGGCTTTGATTTCTCCCGTTAAACCAAGGAGGCAAAACACCGCCATGGACGCCACCATAACGGCGCCGTCGCGGCGCACCGCGCGCGGATCGCAGAACAGCGGGCAAATCAGCGCGCCGATTCCGAGGACCAGCAGGGAGTTCGCGATATTACTGCCGACGATATTCCCGACGCCGATATCCGCGTTACCGCCCAGCGCCGCGCGCACGGTGACGACCAGTTCCGGCGCCGAGGTGCCAAACCCCATCACGGTTAACCCGATGATGGCGGCGGAAACGCTCAACAATTGGGCCAGTCCAATGGCGCCGCGCAGGGTCGCTTCGCCAGCTATCACCAGAATTAACAATCCGGTCGCGAGAAGAAGGTAGTCCATTCAATATTCCGAAAATTACAAAGCTCAAATCGCGCGGATCGTGCGTTGCACCGCGTCGCGCCAGCGCGAAAGATGCGCCTCGCGCACGGACGCGGTCATGGTCGGTTCAAATCGGGCGCCGCACCGCCAGCGTCGCGCCAGCTCCCGTGGGCAGGGATACACGCCCGCCCGCATGCCCGCCAGCATTGCCGCGCCCAGCGCCGTCGTTTCCGTATGCATCGGGCGTTCCACCGGCGCATCGAGAATATCGGCCAGAAACTGCATCGCCCAATCATTGGCGACCATGCCGCCATCCACTCGCAGCGCGGGCGAACAGGTGGTGTCGTCGCCTTTCAGACCCGCCGCGCCATCGGCGGCGAAGGAGTCGAACAGATCGCGGGTTTGCAGCCCGACAGATTCCAGCGCCGCGCGCGCCAATTCCGCCGGGCCCGTATCGCGGGTGACGCCGTACAGCGCCCCGCGCGCATCGGGATCCCAATGGGGCGCGCCCAGCCCGGTAAAGGCGGGTACGAGGCACACCTCGCTGTTTGGATTTGCGGCCCGCGCCAGCGCGTCGGTTTCCGCCGCATGATCAAGGATTCCCAGACCATCGCGCAGCCACTGCACCGCCGCGCCCGCGACGAAGATGCTGCCTTCCAGCGCGTAGGTCGCCTCGCCATTCAAGCGGTATGCGAGGGTGGTCAGCATCTTGTTTTTTGAGGGCACGGGCGTTGCGCCGGTATTGATTAACGCGAAGCAACCGGTGCCATAAGTGCTCTTGATCATGCCGGGTGTAAAGCAGGTTTGACCGATTGTTGCGGCTTGTTGGTCGCCCGCCATGCCCGAAATTGCGATGGGCGCGCCGAACAGGGATGGCGTGGTCACGCCAAACTCGGCGGCGTTGTCCAGAACGCGCGGTAGCAGAGCGCGCGGGATGTTGAAAATCGCCAGAAGTTCGTCGTCCCAATCCTGGGTGTGAATATTGAACAACATGGTGCGCGCGGCGTTTGTGGCGTCGGTCGCGTGCTGGGCGCCGGATTCCTGGTCGCCGCCCGTCAGCCGCCACAACAAAAAGCTGTCGACCGTGCCAAAGGCCAGTGCGCCGGAATTCGCCCGCGCGCGCGCGCCCGCCACATTGTCCAGAAGCCAGCTGAGCTTGGTTGCCGAGAAGTACGGGTCGAGTAGCAATCCGGTTTTCGCCTGAACCATCGGCTCCAGGCCCTGCGCGCGCAAAGCCGCACAGTGGTCCGCGGTGCGCCGGTCCTGCCAAACGATGGCGTTGTGCAATGGCGCGCCCGTCGCCCTGTCCCACAACAAGGTCGTTTCGCGTTGATTGGTGATTCCAATGGCGGCGATGTCGCTGGCCGCTAACTGCCCTTGCGCCAGCGCGTCCCGACAGACCTGCAACGTCGCGCGCCAGATTTCGGCGCCATCATGTTCAACCCAACCGGGGCGTGGATAAATCTGCGGCAATTCCACCTGCGCGGTCGCGCGCGGTTTGCGGCACTCGTCATAGACAATCGCCCGCGTGCTGGTCGTGCCCTGATCGATTGCAAGAATGGTCATGCCGGTGAATTCCGGATGTTGTCGCAGTTCATAACGGCATCGTGGCAGGTATTTGCGCGGCTGTCATCGTAGGTGTTTACGAGAATTGGAATTAGGACGTAATTTCGCACCTGCAGACAGAGTGCGGTACTGCTTGGGGGAGAAAAAAGATCAAAAATTGTTGGCTTGAGTTAGCATTGGTTAACATTTCTCAAAATTTTGAGCCAAATTAGCAAGCTTGAGAAATTAGTAATATAATCCTAAATAACGATAAAAGTCAATTCAAAATCGCACCGCCTGTCTTTCAAACTGCGACTTCTGTCTTTCAAAAAATAGCGGTGAGGAGCCTTTTTACCAGCATTTACGCTTTGAGAGAGCGCGTGACAGGGCGCTTTGTATCCCTTGATCCAGTTTCCATGCTTTTACCGCCGTAAATTTTACATGCAGGATTTCACACTCCAGCTTGTCGACGACATCCAGGTTTGATTTATCTAACCCTGTTTGAAGTATTTGGTATCGGTTGTTGAGTTTTTTGAACTCAGACGTTCTCGTTTCACCACTTTTCGCCAAGGTTGTTAGGCGCCTTCTTAAGGCAATCCGTTCCAAATGGCGTTTGGCGTATTGACTGTTCACCAACAGACTCAGGGAGACTTGCACGGGTGACGACCATTTCAGGTTCTTGTATATAATGACCGGCGCCGGTGCGCTGCTTTGATCGACAATTGTATAGACACCGACGATGTCCTGCGAAATTCCGGCCTTTTTTCTTAGCGGCGACGGCGGGTCATAAATGATGTCTTTGAGTAGTTTGATATCTTGCTGAAATTTCGTCGGCAATTCTTTCGCTAATTTCAGGGCGAATTTGACCGTTTTAAAAAACGTCTTATTTTTTGCTTTGGGGTATGTCGATCCGATGAGTCGAAATCCCTCATGTTCGATAATGGGACCGGGTTTCGGGAAATTTTGTGAGACACGCTTTTGAAGCTTCGCTTTTGCGCCGCCTTTGCTGCTTGTTCCAGAGTTTTTTTTATTCCCTTGCAACGCGGCTAGTTTGGCAGAGGCTTTTTTATGTCCCTGTTTCGCGGCCTTGGCGAATAGTTTTGCAGCGTTTTTAGCGCTTTTTTCGACCCCTCTGCCACGTTCATAGGAAATGCCTAAATTATATTGAGCCGCCGAAGAGCCCTTGTTTGCGGCTTTACGCCACCATTTGTTTGCGGTTTTTACATTTTTGGGCGCGTCGAGCTCCGTCGCATAATAAAAAACCATCATATTCATCGCGGCGGGATGGTCCTGTTCCGCTAATTCGCTATAGAGGGTGAACGCTTTTTTCGTATTTTTGGGCGCGCCCACGCCCTTATAATGCGCCCTGGCGAGCAGGTAGCGCGCCCCGGTATGGCCCTTATTCGCTGCGGACTTTAACAGTCTGACGCCTTCGGGTGGGTTTTCGAGACCACCTTTCAAAAAGGTCAGTAATCGGCCCAATGCGTATTGTGCTTTCGCGTGCCCTTTTTCCGCCGGGCCCTGAAACCACTTTATCGCCGCCGCCATGTTTTTGCGGGTGCGTCCACTTCCTTGATAGAAAACGCCTAACTCATATTGTGCTTCTAAATGATCGTTTTTCGCCGCACGTTTGAGGATGAGCACGTCCTTGTCTCGCTCACCACGTTTTAATGCCGTCATGCCGTCTTCAAAGTCTCCAGCGAAAGACGGGGAACTGAGCATGAGAGCGGCCACGAGGGCTGATATTTTCCCAAACCTTTGTGCGAAGCTCGACAATCTGTATGGCGTCACGCTTGGGTACTCCCAGATCAAATTCGATGAATCCCAGACGAAACATCAGACTGCGTGCGTCGGAAAAACGCCGACAGGTTCGCCTTCCGGTATATTCTCTGATAAATGAGGCAATATTAAAAATACAATCAAGAGTTAAGTGGGGTGCCCTCAAATTCAGAGAGGCGCCATTGTTGGTTTTCTCCCTTGCGTCCGGCCCGATGGCGCCGCAAAACTGGCCTGTCTTTGGGCGGCGGGAATTGATCGAATATCATGGCGGGTAATCTGAATCTCGACGAGCTGACGGCGCTAGTGGGCGCGGGTGAGATTGACACTGTGCTGGTCTGTTTTCCGGACATGCAGGGGCGGTTGGTCGGCAAACGGGTGACCGGGCGGTTCTTTCTGGATCACGGGGTTCATGAACTCCATGTTTGCGATTATCTGCTGACGGTTGATATGGAGATGGAGCCTGTGCCCGGCTATGCCGCGAGCAACTGGGAGACCGGCTATGGTGATTTCGCGGTGCGGCCGGATCTGTCCACTTTGCGCCGGATTCCCTGGCTGACGGCCACGGCGCTGGTGTTGGGCGATTGCGTTGATATGGCCAGCGGCGCCGAGGTTCCCCACAGTCCCCGCGCGATCTTAAAGGCGCAGATCGACCGGGCGGCGGCGCTTGGGTTTTCGGTCATGATCGGCTCC
>JBLHZD010000185.1:0-8241 GCA_047631095.1 Alphaproteobacteria bacterium | reverse complement strand
CGCATCAACCCGCTGCCCGACGCCGATAGCGTGCTGGCGGCGCTTCACCGGTGGTTCGAAGATTACAACGAGAACCATCCCCACAGCGGGCTCAAATGGAGGTCACCCAGAGACTTCATCAGAGCCCGATCGTAAACCCGTCAGTGTGTCCGGTGAAATGGGGGCAACTCCATAAAGCGATGTCGCCGTCATGGGCGGTGCAATGTTTGGCGCAATGTTCGGCAAAGTGGCTTACTGGAACAATTAATCCATGAGGGATATCTGGAAGCGTTTGCGCCCACTCTTCACGATGGTCATCCTATGGCATACTCTTTCGTGTAACCGCTGAGACAGCCTATCAAACTGGAGGAATCGTCATGACCAAGCGCGTCCATCTTATTGTTGGGGGATTCCCGGCGGGCTCGCCCGCGAGACACGATATCAATTTCGCACGGCGGCAGCTTCTGCAGAAGTTGGAAAAATTTGAGAGCGGAGACGATCTTTCAATCACGATCGCCAACGATTTCCTCGACATTGAGCGCTGGTTGCCGGACGCCGACCTGCTGGTCACCTATGTTGCGGGTCCCTATCCAGTGGGGTCGGGGAATGACGCCTTGCAGAGCTGGCTTGAGGCGGGCGGACGTTGGCTCGCTCTGCACGGCACGTCGGGCGGGAAGGCGATGAAGACCGAACGCAATGGGTATCCCGTCAAAATGATGGTCAAGGACGCGCATCACGACACGTTGGGTTGCTTCTTCCTGAACCACCCTTTGATCTCTGCGTTTAACGTGACTGTCGCGAACGACCATCCGGTTACGCGCGGGCTACCGGACAGTTTCACAGTACAGGATGAGCTTTATATCATCGAAATGCTGGACCCCGGCGCGAGTCGCATTTTGTTGACCACCGAACTGGAAAAGGACCCGTCGCCACCAGGCTTTGGTTTCGTCTATGACGAAGACACGTCGGTGCTGCCAGACGGCAAAACGCGGGTGCTTGGCTATGCGCGCGATGTTAGGCAGGGTGAAATCGTATATATCGGGTTGGGACACTGCCATACGGGCCGGACCGGTCGCCAGTCGGCGGTGGATGCGAGTATTGATCCAACGGGCCTGATGCCGCCCGAGCTACACAGTGTCTGGGAAACCGACGCTTTCGTGCGATTGCTGGAAAATGGCGTGGCGTGGGGTCTTGCTCGCTAAATCGGCGTTAACGGCGCTTTGAATTCAGTTTCCGGGCAAACGATGCCGCCTCGATCACCAATCTCGATGTTACCATATCGTTCCGCATAAGAAGGGGGGAGGGCTCTTCCGTTTGGCGGACAAATCCATAACCGAAATAGATAGCGTTGCGGGACCGTGTCCTCCCAATCCAGGTAATCGGCGCGCGCGTGCAGAATCTCATGGTTGTTGACCAGTTGAATGTCGCCTTCCTTGAACTCCATGGAAAGGTGGATTGCAGGGTCTTCCGCAATTTCCTGTATCAATTCAAAGGTCTCGTGCTGGGCGTCGGTAAAGCGCGGCGCTTCGGGAAACCATTCGACAGACCTGATATAGACGTCCGAAAAATGGCTGTTCATGCGGCCTTCGTACCATTGGAAGATGGGCATAATCCACCAGGGGTCTTTTCCTTCGGGGACTTCACCGCGCCGATCGCGATGAACCGGTCGGTATAATTCCTGGACCAGGTCCGGTCGTCGTTTGAGCATCTCGTTATGTATGGTTGCGACCGAAGCAATTTTGCTGGCGCCGCCTTCCTTGGCCGCGCGGAGGCACATCAACCCGACGATGTCGACTGAGTCTGTGTGAAATTTCAGGGGGCCGCCAGCGCGGTAGCCTCTCAGATTCGCATTCGCTTTATAATCGTGGCTAAGGTCGCAAACATGTCCCAGGACATGGCCTTCCGCATTTTGGGAGCGCAGGGAGCCCAGATGGGCGCCGATTCCGAAAAAGACGCGTGCGGATTCTTCGGTCGAATATCCGTCGACGGGAATGCCGCGAATTTGTTGAAAACCCCGGCCGTCCAGTACGTCCTTTCTTAAGTGACGCAGGCGGTTACCGAGAGTCGGTAGGGGGAAATTCGCGCTGTCGATCTGAATGATCTCAATTCCCTGCGCCATGGTGGATCGCATAGCGTCGTTGAGTTCGCGAATTTCGGCGTCATTTAACGTGTATCGCCAACTTGTATCCGCCATCATATCCGCGCTGCGCCATGCTGCGGGCCCGCTAATGGAGCCATCGGGCATCGGTGAAACGTCGCCATTGGGGGTTGATGCGTTCAAGAGCTTCTCCTCGCCAAGCAATTTAACGGGTCGATGGCGCGGTTTTCGCGCGGTCAAAAGGACCCGATGCAAAGTATTTAGCGTAATGGCATATCGAGGGGCCGTCGAGCTTTGTTCCTTTATGTTAATTGAGACACAGAATTTTGTTTAATGAGCCACAATGTTTTTGTTTGAATTGGATCGAAAATACTATTTGCAGGAGAACGTGCCATGTCGATAGCCGTTTCTGAAATCGAGGCGAAGGCCGCGCCCGAGACGATTGAAATCAAGCCACTGGCGATGACCATTGGCGCCGAAATACTGGGCGCTGATTTGTCCAAACCGCTGCCAGACCAACAGGTCCGGGAAATTCGGGCGGCGTTGTTGCAATGGAAAGCGATATTCTTCCGCAATCAACCCCTGAACCACGCCCAGCAGGTGATCTTTAGTCGGCAGTTTGGCGAATGTACGCCTGCCCACGCGGTCTATGGCCACCAGGATGACGCCTTCCCGGAAGTCTACTCTATTGATCGGGACCGTAGAGACAAACGCTATAAAGGCGAAGATCTACTCGTACCCTGGTCTGGTTGGCACGCGGACGTAACGCCAGCGCACAATCCACCGGCGATTTCCATTCTGCGCGGCGACGCCATGCCGGCTTATGGCGGCGACACACAGTTCACGGATTTAGTCGCCGCCTATAACGCGCTATCCCCTGATATGCAGCGCATCGTCGATGGTTTGCGCGGCACGCATCGTTACATGGGCAATGCGGGCGTCAATACGACCGGCGAGTACCTCAATACGATTAACAAAAACCGGATAGTTAGCGAACATCCTTTGGTGCGGGTCCATCCGGAAACGGGCGCACGCGCGCTTTATGTCAGTCCGAGTTTTCTGGAATCCATCACCGGGTTTGCCCCAACCGAGAGCAGCGCGCTGCTCGCCTTCTTGAAAACCCATGCGGTGAGGCCGGATTTTACGGTTCGCTTTAAATGGGAGAATCATTCGCTGGCGATGTGGGATAATCGGTCGGTTTTGCACTTGGGTCCCAAAGACATCGTGAATTCCAATTTGGCCCGCGAAATTCACCGTACGACCTTAATGGGCGATATCCCGGTTGGCCCCGACGGTCGACAATCTACTTTGATCGAAGGCGCGGCGATCAAACCGGCAGCGATACCAAAATAAGGTTTTTCAGGAGCGTATATCGGAGCAAAGCAATCTGGCTTTCCTGTGGTTTCAAATCACCAATTGCCGCCATTGGGAAAACCCGAGTGATTGCTTTCGTTTGAAATTTTCGCATTCTGAATGCCTCAATTAGCATCCGCGTCGATGGAATGGCGTAAGACGTTTTGCATTAAGACACGGTACGAAACCCACCTTGCCGTCGCCCGCTGGGTTGTCCCGATATTGGCGTGTGGCCCCAGGTGTTGGCGTGCGGACAGGGAAGCCGTTACAACCGTTTCGGTTATTTTTTAGACATCCGGCTGGATTCAGCGCCAGCTTTAGCGGCAAACTGCAGGTTCACCGTCGATTTCCAGACGGCCATTAACGAAAGAAACAGATGAGCTGGACCTTGGGGATTGAGACTGGAGGGACCTTTACCGATCTCTTCATGATTGGGCCGGACGGACAGGTGTTCGCGGACAAAGTTCCCTCGACGCCCGCTGCGCCAGAGCAAGCGGCCGCAGCGGCGTTTCAACGCGGCATTGAACTTGCGGGCGTTGGGCCGGACGCCGTCACTCGCCTTTTGCATGGCTCAACGGTCGCCGTGAACGCGCTGATTGAACGTCGCGCGGGCCAACCGGGATTGATTGCGACCTTGGGATTTCGCGATATGCTCTATATCGGGCGGCAGGAAAAGACGCACATATACGATATGTTTTACCGTAAACCGGACCCGTTTACGGACCGCGCCAATGTTTATGAAGTTGCGGAGAGAACGGATCCGGACGGCAGTATTGTTGACCCCATCGATCGCGATCAGGTCGCGGGCGTCGTTGATCGTATGATTGCGGAAACTGGCGTCCAGACTATCGCGATCTGTTTGTTGCACGCCTACGCCAACCCGGCCCATGAACGCATCGTCGCCGAGGTGATCGCGGACCGTCACCCCGATATTCGCGTGGTTTTGTCGTCTGATGTATGTCCGGTGCATCGCGAGTTCGAGCGGGCGAGCACGACCGTCATTAACGCCTTTCTGCATCCGGTTGTTGATCGCTATCTGGATCAGTTTGCGCAGGTAGTTAAACAGGCCGGATGTGTTGCGGAACCCTTGATTATGCAAGCGAATGGCGGGGTTTTACCCGTTCCGGCGACGCGACGACGCCCGGCGGGATTGTTTCTCTCCGGCCCGTCGGCGGCGGTGGCGGGCGCGGCCAGTCTTGCGACGCTGGCGGGGTTACCATCGCTGATTACGCTCGATGTGGGCGGCACCAGCACTGATATCTGTCTTGTGACCAATGGCGAGGCGCATGAAACCGGACATGGCGGCGCCTATGGCGAGGTGCAAGGGCAGCCGCTCAATATGGTCATGATCGACATTGTGACCATTGGCGCGGGCGGCGGCAGTCTGGCCTGGGTGGATGAAGGCGGCATGTTGAATGTCGGTCCCAAAAGCGCCGGCGCTGATCCTGGCCCGGCTTGTTACGACCGTGGCGGCGACGGGTTCACCCTGACCGATGCGATGATATGTTTGGGGCTTCTGGCGGACGGATCGGCGCTACCGGGCGGTATTAAACTTTCCCTGGCGCAGGCGCAGCAGGCCGCGACGCGACTGGTGGACGAGCTTGGGCTGAGTGTTCTGGAATTGGCGGATTCGGTCTATCGCATCGCCATCGCCAATATGGCGGAAGCCATTCGCTCTGTGACCGTGCGGCGCGGCTATGATCCGCGGGATTACGTGCTGTTCGCTTGCGGTGGCGCGGGGCCGATGGTCGCCGCCCCCCTGGCTGATGAACTGGACGCCGGCAGCGTTTTGGTGCCGCCGGATCCCGGCGTGTTTTCCGCCTTTGGACTGACCGCCGCCGGGTTGAGAATGGATTTCACCCGCGCGATTGAGCAAGGTTCCCCCGTCATGCAGGATCCCGTTGCTTTCGCCGCTTTGATGGCGGCGTTGCGCGACGACGCGGCGACGGCGTTTGGCGAACTCGATATCGACGCCGCCGCCTTGACGCTGACCTATACCGCCGATGTCCGGTATGTAGGGCAAGGGTTTGAATTGCGCGTGCCGTTTGAAAGGGAGGCGGGCGAGAGCAAGGGTGCGGGCTATATCTACGAAGCGTTCCATGGCGTCCATGCGCTGCGGTATGGCCACGCCTTTGACGATCAGGCGGTGGAGATTACGGCGCTGCGTCTGATGGCGTCGGTCTCGGCGCCGTCGGTGCTGTCAAAATGGCGCACATTGCCGACGGGGCAGGGTGCAGACAACCGCGTTGTTTATATGGGCGGCGACGAAACAGAAACGTCGATCCTTGATCGGGCGGGACTGGCGGGCGGCGAACCTGTCGCGGGGCCGGTTTTGTGTATCGAACCGACCACAACGACATTGGTCCCGCCGAATTGGACGGCGCGCAGCGATGATTTTGGGCTGTTACATCTTGAACGGAGGAACGCCTGATGCGGTTATCACCGGGAGACTTCGCCGTCATCAGCGGTGCGATGCGGTCGGCTGCGGGCGAAATGGGCGAGGCCTTGATGCGCGCCGCGCATTCGACCATCGTGCGGGAGTCGCGCGATTTCTGCACCTCCGTGCTTGACGCCAATGGCGACACGGTCGCCCAAGCGGAGGGCACGCCGATCCAGATGAACTCCCTGTCCTCGGCGCTGGACTGGATCAGCGATAAATACGGTCTCGAGACGGTCAAACCCGGCGACGCCTTTTTGCTCAACAATGCTTATGAGAATGGACAACACCTCAACGACATCATTCTGATCCTGCCGGTTTTCGACGCCAATGACGCGTTGCTCGCCTTTGCCGGGACGATTGCGCATCACCTGGAGGTCGGCGGCGCCATGGCGGGGTCGAATGCGGATGCGACCGAGATATATCAGGAAGGTCTGATCCTGCCTTCCATGCGGATTGATTTTGAAAAAGACCTGTATGGCGGGCCCATCGAGCAGATCATCACCGCAAATGTTCGCTGCCCGGATGTTGTTCTTGGCGATTTGCGCGCGCAAATGTCGTCGGTCCTGCGGGGCAAGGCGCGCCTGCTGGAAATACTGGAACGTTACGGGCGCGAGAAGTTCGTCGCGGGAATGGCGGAACTACAGGACTATTCGGAACGTCGCATGCGCGCCGTCATCGAGCGTATTCCCGATGGGGTTTATTTTGGGGACGACACGCTCGACGGGCAACGGGCGGGCGATCCGCTGGTGCCGATGCGGGCGAAAATTATGGTCTACGGCGATGAAGTTGAGGTCGATCTAAGCGAATGCGCGGATCAGGTCGTCTGGCCTATTAATATTCCTTTAGCGTCGAGTCAGTCCGGAACGCTCACCTTGTTTGCGACGTTGCTGGGCCCAGAGGCGATCACTAATGCCGGGACGTATCGACCGATCAAAATCATTACGCGCAAGGGATCAATCGTCGATCCTATCCATCCCGCCCCGGTGCGCGGTCGTATGACCGGCGTATACCGGATGGCGACGGCGTTGAAGCGCGCGCTTGGGGTCGCGGTCCCGGACCAGACCGCCGCAGCAGGGTGCGACGGAACGTTTTCCGTCACCATCGCCTATAAAGATGGCGGCCAATACAACATGTTCACTGAAATTCTGGCGGGTGGGAATGGCGGCGCCAAAGGATGCGACGGCGCTGAGGCGATCCCGCAAATCTTGTCCAATACGGGCAATGCGCCAGTGGAAGCGATTGAACGCGGCCATCCTTTTGTGCGTATACGCGAATACAGTCTTATCACTGATTCCGGCGGCGCCGGTGAATTTCGCGGAGGGCTGGGCATTCGGAAACGATTTGAAATTCTGGCGAATGAGGTTTTGCTCAGCACTAATGGCGACCGCCACCAATCCGACCCCTGGGGGCTGGCCGGGGGCGAACCTGGCTCTCGCACCGCCTACATTATTCATCGCGACGGACAGGAAATCCGAATCGACGCCGCCAGCAACCAGAAGCTTTACAAGGGCGATGTGTTCGAAATGGTCATTTCCGGCGGCGGCGGTTGGGGCGACCCCGCCGCGCGCGAACCCGCGTTTGTCCAACAGGATATTCGGAACGGACGGGTCACCATCGAGGCCGCTCGAAAAAGCTATCCGCACGCCTTTGCATAGGGCATGACGGCTGCATGGAAGGCGTTAATGGAGCAACGCCGTGATATGCGAAACATCGTTGACCTGATCGAGCGATTTGATGGCGGCGAACGCCGACGCGGCTTTTGCATCACCGATGCGGGGTGCTTGTTTGGCGCAATCCATAAATTTTTCCTGCAATTCGTCCCAGGTAAGTTCGCGGGCGGGCGCACCTGGCGGCGCATCGACGCGGATTTGATCTCGGCGACCATCCTTTAAGTGGATTTCCACCTCAACAAAGCCGCGGCTGCCGGAACTGCGTTTATCGAATTGCGGATCGTCACCGCGACTCGTCTCGGTTTCATGGCCATCGATGCGCTCATACAGCGATGTGATTTCGGGGCGGCGCACCGCTTCGTCGCTGAATGACCACAATGAAAATTGTCCGTCCAACACCGCAGCGGCGATGGAATATGGCAAACTGAACTTCCCTTCGAGTCCGGTTGTCGGGCGCGGATAGGTCAGCACTTTCATGCCGCCGGGCGGCATACGGCAAATCACGTTGTCGATTGACCCGGCGTCAAATCCGAGGCGCTCCCGCAATGTGAGGACGCCATCAATCGCGCGATGCGTGGCGTAGCAGCACGGGAATTTCTTTATCGCAATCCCGGGATTGCTGATGATAAAGGGTTGGCCCAGTCCGCGTGCCGTGACATCAGGGTCCGAGGCCGCTGTGCCGAGGGTCGTAAAAACACCCG
>JBLHZD010000184.1:0-8290 GCA_047631095.1 Alphaproteobacteria bacterium | reverse complement strand
GCGTCGCCGCAGACCTGAACTGGGAGGTATTCCGCGATACGCTGATCGAACAGGCCGAACAGGGCGTCGATTATTTCACCATCCATGCGGGCGTGTTGCTACGCTACATTCCGATGACCGCCCAGCGCGTCACCGGGATTGTCAGCCGTGGTGGTTCGATCATGGCGAAATGGTGCCTCGCGCATCATGAGGAAAGTTTTCTCTACACCCATTTCGAAGATATCTGCCAGATCATGAAGGCCTATGACGTTTCCTTTTCGCTTGGCGACGGGTTGCGTCCGGGTTCATTGGCGGACGCGAATGACGAAGCCCAATTCGCCGAACTGGCGACTTTGGGCGAATTGACCAAAATCGCGTGGAAGCACGACGTGCAGGTCATGATCGAAGGTCCCGGCCACGTTCCCATGCAGAAGATCAAAGAGAACATGGATCTTCAATTGGAGATCTGCCACGAAGCGCCTTTCTATACGCTTGGGCCACTGACCACCGATACCGCGCCGGGCTATGACCACATCACAAGCGCTATCGGCGCCGCGATGATCGGTTGGTACGGAACGGCGATGCTGTGCTACGTCACGCCAAAGGAACACCTTGGGTTGCCGAACCGGAAAGATGTCAAGGACGGCGTGATCACCTACAAGATCGCCGCCCACGCCGCCGATCTGGCCAAAGGGCACCCCGGCGCCCGGCTCTGGGATGACGCGGTCAGCCGCGCCCGGTTCGATTTCCGCTGGCGCGATCAGTTCCATCTGGCGGTCGACCCGGAAACGGCGGAGGATTTCCACGATCAAACCCTCCCCGCAGAAGGCGCGAAAGTGGCGCATTTTTGCTCCATGTGCGGCCCGAAGTTCTGCTCGATGAAAATCACGCAGGAAATTCGAGAATTCGCGGAACAAGGCATGTTCGACATGTCTGACAAGTTCAAAACGACCGGTAGCGAACTCTATCAACCCGCCGATAAGGTCAAAGAAGAGATCGCCGCTGCTGGCGACGACTGACCATCTTCGAGGCGTTAAAAATCAGGGCCGTATCGGAAACGATGCGGCCCTTTTTTTATCCCCAAAAATTTCAGACCTTGCGCGCTAAAACCTGCAGGGTCGGCGCATTTTTGGCGAAGCGTTTCGTGATTTCAAAGCCATGATCGGCGAACAGGCGCCGCAACGCGCCTTCGTTAAACAACTGCACATGGCGCGGCGGGCTGACCATATCCCATTGGGTCGCATCTTCAGGCACGGTGGGATGATCCATATCGGGAGTCGTCATGTATAAATACGCCCCCGGCGCTGCGACGGCGGCGACGAACCGCATATAGTCCTGCACCTCGCCGATATGTTCGATGACTTCGGACGAATATAAAAACCCATAACGTTTCCCGCGCGCTGAAAACGCATCGAAACTCTCATTAAAAAACGTCGCTTTGGGAAATTGCGCCGTCGCGAACGCAATCGAATCCTGACTGATGTCTATCCCTGCGGCGCGCGCGCCGAAGCGTTGCATGGCGGCGACCATGAACCCGCCGCCGCACCCGATATCAAGCGCATCACGCCCCACATAGTACCGCCACAGCGCCAGTGACTTCAGCAACGCCCGGCGCATTCTGGAGCGCGCCTTGGGGTATTGGGACGCACTAATGACGGTGTCTTCTTCGTTGTAGATACGGCTCAGCGCTTCAGGGCTGGGCATCGGGTCGAGGAAGACGAAGCGACAATCCGGACAGCGGATATAGTCGTAGCCATCCTTTTGGAGGAAGACCGCCGTGGTGTCGGTTCGACAGATTGAGCAAAGCGCCATAACGAAATTCTCTAACCGTTCGGCCCTGCGAACGCCATCGCTTTTTCGCTCCTTTACGGGTTTTGCGGGACTGGACTTGAGCGAACCCGGCGCACGCCGTAGGATTACTTATACGCTGCGCCTAAAATTTCCTCTGGCGCGGCCCCGTTCTTTATCTTTCCTATCAACAAATCGGAGTACTGGTCGTGTCTAGCGCATCGGACGAATTTCAAACATTGCATGAGATCATAAAGCGTGCGCGCATACGGTTGCCGCAAGACAAATGGGACTATCTTGTCGGCGGTACGGAAACCGAAACCACGCTGCGCCGCAATCGACATGCGCTGGATACCTGGGCCTTCAAGCCGCGGGTGTGCCGCAACGTCCTTGATGTGGATACAACAACAACACTGTTTGGACAAAAACTGAACCTGCCGCTTCTATTAGCGCCAATCGGCTCGCTGGAATCATTTCACGAAGGCGGCGGCGCATCATCGGCGAAGGCGTCGGAAGAATTCGGCGTTGCGCATATGCTGAGCTCCCGTTGCAGTCCTGGCCTGGAGGAAGTCGCGGCGGCGGCGGACAATGCGCGCATTTTCCAACTTTACGTTCGCGGCGACGCCAGTTTCGAAGACGACTACATCAAACGCGCCATCGATAACGGATATTTCGCATTTTGCATCACCGTCGACACCGCGTGGTACAGCCGTCGGGAGCGCGACAACGCCAACCGATTCAATAAATCCTGGCGCACCAGCGCCACCGGCATGGAATATCAGGCGCTCTATACCTGGGATAACGTCAAACACTTCAAGGACACCCACGACATCCCCTTGATCCTGAAAGGCATCGGCACGGCGGAAGACGCCGGCATCGCCGTTGAGCACGGCGTTGATGGCGTTTACGTCTCCAACCATGGTGGTCGCCAGCTTGACGCGGGACGCGGCAGCATCGGCGTTCTGCCCGAGGTCGTGAAGGAAGTTGACGGTAAGGCAACGGTCATCGTTGACGGCGCCATCAATCGCGGCGCGGACATCATCAAGGCCATCGCCCTGGGCGCTGACGCCGTTGGTATCGGGCGCATGCAAGGGTATGGCCTCGCAGCGGATGGTCAGGCGGGCCTGGTGCGCACATTGGAGCTGCTCTCGGAAGAAGCCCATATCTGCATGGGTCTGTTGGGCGTGACCAGCCTGGACGAACTCGGACCGCATTGTCTGGAACGCGTCGAATCCATGAATGCGCCCCATGCGTTGAGCGCTTTTCCGCATATCGATATACTGAATCAACTGTATTAAGACGTGATCATCTGATCGCCGTACTTTCAACCCGCCGCCAGAAAATCCTTCAGGCGACGCTTGAAAGCGCGGCGATCAGATCGCGAATGACAGCGCCCGGGGTTTTGGAGCGCATCACGCTCCCCATCACCGCCACGCCCGCCGCCCCCGCGCGTATGCAATCCACCGCATTCTCCGCTGTGACCCCGCCCAACGCCAAGACCGGCGCGGACACCGATTGCGTGACAGCCGCCAACCCAACCAATTCCAGAGCGGGACCATAACCTGGCTTACTTTCAGTCGGAAATATCGGGCTCATCGTAATATAATTGGCGCCCTCGGCGATGGCGGTCTGGGCCTCCACCACCGAATGGGCGGAAACGCCGATAAGCTTTTGCGCCCCCATGACGCGCCGAATCGTCGCCACGGGCTGGCCCTGGGGCAAATGAACGCCCGGCAAATTACACAAGGACGCGGCGGTAAAATCATTGTTCACCGTCACCGTCGCGCCAAAGTCCGCCGCCAGCGCGGTGATGGAATCGAGTAAAGGCCGAATTTCTGCGGTCGCCAGGTCCTTTTCGCGCACCATCACCCAGCGGCACCCAGCCTCCAGCGCCTCCAAAATCGTCTTTTCGAGCGGCAACGCCGCGTTGCGTCGGTCGGTGATCAAAAGCAGGGGTGGCGCCGCCATAGGTCAATTCCGCCAGTCGGTTTGTATCGGCACCAATTTATGCGTTCAATTGACATAGATCAAATCGCATGAAGGCCTTTCAGCGCATTATATGTTCGTTGAGGACGAGAGCGTAGCGCACACTGCGCCTCCTTCCCCCTCTGCTCCAGAACCGGGTCACGCCTCATGCGTGGCCCGGTTCGTTTTTTTTAACGCCGGTTCGCCTGTTTAACAGGAACCCGGCGCAATGAGGCGAACATCCACAAAACAATAAAATCCCACAGAATCGTTTGGCTTTCCGACTCAGAGACACATATCATTTTCCAAATAATAACTGTTAAAGATCCTTTTACATGTCAATCTGCATTTAGTTATGCGTATTAGCGCCTGCTAATTTGAAAACCCTGCGGATTGCTATTTTGCGAAACGCCGGATCTGGAAAGTCGTAATCATGGGCCGGAAATACAGTTTGGCGCAGCGCAGGTTGTACCTCGATATGACCGATGCGATTGGCGCGGATTGGATCAAGGTATTTCAGGGCGATACGGAATTTTACTCCGCCGCCTATTGGGATCTGTTAACAAATGTCTGGCGCCACGAAACGCCCGTGCGCAAAACAGATGCGCTTCGGTTCATGACGGGCATAAAGAGCGCGCATACCGCCGGAAAATATATTGATTTCGCGCTCAAAAGCGGCGTTTTGGAAGAATCAGAAAACCCCAAAGACGCCCGCTCCAAACTCATTCGACTATCCACCGAAATGCGAGATCGTCTGGACGGTTTTTTTGACGACGCCGTCGATCAGGTCCAACGGATGAGCGCCGCCCTCCCGAAACAAAAATAGCGCATGCCGCCGGTCGTCAAACCTAATCCACGTCCCGGCTCACTCCCCCAGCGCCCTTAAGGATCCACAAATAATGAGCGAAATTATCAAGGGGCTTCGCGTTATCGAAGTGTCCGCTTTTATCGCCGCCCCCTACGCCGGATTAACGCTAGCCCAGATGGGCGCAGACGTTATTCGTATTGACCCCGTCGGCGGCGGCCTCGATTCCGGGCGCTGGCCGATTACGAAAGAGGGCGTCAGCCTCTATTGGGCGGGTCTGAACAAAGGGAAACGGTCGATCATGCTCAATGTTCGCACCGACGAAGGACGCGCTTTGGCGCATGGCTTGATGACAAACTCCACGAGCGCAGAAGGACAACCAGCCAATGGCGGGGTCGTGGTCACAAACCTGCCGGCGCGGGGCTGGCTCGATTATGAAAAGCTCAAAGCGCAACGGTCTGATTTGATCATGCTGGCGATTACCGGCAATCGCGATGGCTCCGTCGCGCTCGACTATACGGTCAACGCCGCCGCAGGATTTCCCGCCGTCACGGGCCCGGAAAATTATTCAGGCCCCGTCAATCACGTGATGCCCGTTTGGGATTTGATCGCCGGCATGACCGCGGCGAATGGTATCCTCGCGGCGGACCGCCGGCGCGCGACCAGCGGCGATGGACAGCTCATCCGCCTCGCCCTGTCGGACACCGCCTTTTCAACATTGAGCCATCTCGGCTACGTCGCGGAAGTTCAAATTAATGGCGACGACCGACCGAGCATGGGCAACCAGGTATATGGAACTTTCGGTCTGGATTTCGGCACGAAGGAAAACCGCCGGGTCATGATCACGGCGTTTACGCCGCGCCATTGGGCCGCCCTCATTGAAGCCACGGGAACCGAAAGCCGGGTTAAAATGCTTGAACAGGCCCTGGAGACGGACCTGGTGAAAGAAGAGGCCCGGTTTGAAGCGCGGGACGCAATCGCCGCTATCCTGAAGCCCTGGTTCGCTTCGCGCACCTTGGACGAAATCAAAACGGCGCTGGACGCCGTCGGCGCCTGCTGGGGTCCCTATCAAACCTTTGCGCAGGCCGTTAACGACGACCCTCGCCTGTCCATCCACAACCCTATGTTTCAGATGGTCGATCAACCCGGCGTTGGTCCCTATCTGGCGTCGGGCGAAATGCTTGACTACAGCAACATGGACCGTGGCGATATCGCGCCGGCGCCGAAATTAGGCCAGGACACTGACGCCGTATTGTCGGGCGTGCTTGGTCTCTCCGATGGCGAGATCGGAAAACTCCACGACAAAAAAATCATTGCGTCTTCCCTGGAGGAATAATCCGCGCGACCCATTCTTTCACGTTCCGCGCTGCTGAGACGATAAAATTACCCCTATTCACATTTCAGGAATCGGGTCATAGTCGGTTCACCAGCAACTTTTGAGAGGAGGTGATCCAATGTCTAGTGATTTGCGCGCCAGTAGGATTGACGATAGCGGACTCGAAGGGCGGAGGTTCTA
Organism: Alphaproteobacteria bacterium; assembly: GCA_047631095.1. Lineage (GTDB taxonomy): Bacteria > Pseudomonadota > Alphaproteobacteria > UBA8366 > JABJJH01. Next base: position 2,237 of record JBLHZD010000184.1, on the reverse strand, counting down.
CCTCAGGGCTCGACGCTAAAACTATCGTCGAGCCCTGATTGGAACACCTCCAATAAACGGGCGTCGACACGCCGCAGCCCAGAGCTGTCGCCACGCCATCGTACGGCGCGGACATTAGCAACGGGATACGGCAGGGTCAGTCCTACGGCCCATTCACAGAAAGGCGGTTGGAAACTATGGTTCCCAACCGCCTTTTTTCTATTTTGGGTACCGACAAACGACCCCGATGTTATGAGCAGCCTACCTGGCGCGCCAGATCAACAAAGGTTTCCGCCACAAAGGTATAATCAACCTCCGCAGACAGATCCGTCTTTTGGCCCGGGCCATGCTCGGTGGGTCGCGCCACAAAAGCAGTCCGTAAGCCCTGTCGCGCCGCCGCCTGAAGATCCCCGTTATGGGCCGCCGTCATGACAACCTGATCCGGCCGAAGCCCCAGGGCGGCGCAGGCATTCAAATAGGCTTGGGGTTGCGGCTTGTAATGCCCAACCACTTCCGCACCAAGAATAGCGTCCCAGGGCAATCTGCCGAATTTCGCCATATTCACCATCAGCGCGATATTGCCGTTCGATTGCGGCGCAATGACGTATTTTGACTTCAACATCGTTAAACCTTCGACCGAATCAGGCCAGGGGCTCAGGCGATGCCACACATGGTTCAAATCGTCGATTTCATCTTCTGACAAGCCCGACACGCCAAATTCGCTCAACGTTACCAGCAGATTTTCCCGGTGCAGTATATCCAGGATCGTAAACGGGCGTTCGCCATCGCGAATTTTCTGCATCGCCGGTTGGTATTTTTTGCGCCATGCCGTAGCGAATTCGGTCCAATCGACTCCATCTAGCCCGGTCGCGCCATCCCCGGCCCGCGCCGCAAAGGCCGCACCTTCTCGGGTGATACTCCCCCGCCAGTCGACAACGGTGCCAAACACATCGAAAACGAAAGCCTTAATATCTTTATCACTCACGACACCCACTCCAATATTATTTCCAAACACCTATACTATAGAGGCGGCCCCAAACAGGAAAACCCATTCAACAAGATGACCGCCGACCCTACTCGCGCTCTCACGGGAAATTGAAAATACGTTCGTTAACGTTACTGGAGCACCTTTCCGCATTCCGTCTAAACTCTGAATTCTAAGGAGCAGCCGGAAGTCGAGGCGACGTGAAAGCGTGTATACCATCGGTGAATTTTCTGATGGGCTTGGCCGGCCACCGTAACAAGCGCACCGGAAAATCGGGGCGCGGATTGGAAGACAGGAGTTATCTTCATGCTGAATAAAAAAACAATCGCCGTCTTAAGTGTAGCCGCCATGGCTGCGTCCACCATCGCACTTCCGGCCGCCGCGGCCAGTTCCGACGTTCCCGTTCAATTAGCGTCGTGCAACCCCTGTTCCGCTAAAAAGGGCTGCAACCCTTGCAGTGCGAAAAAAGGCTGCAATCCTTGCGCCGCCAAGCATGGTTGTAATCCCTGCGCCGCGAAAAAGGGCTGTAATTCTTGCGCCGCCAAAAAGGGCTGCAACCCCTGCGCCGCCAAGAAATAAGTCAATCACTGTGACCGTGATGGCGGCGTCTTATATTGACGCCGCCATCACACCCATTTGTAGTCGATCCCTTTGACGCCGCTAAATTAGGCCTTCGACGGACCGCTCGCTATACTGTGTCTGAATTTTACAGACATGCTTTAACCTGATGTATAGCGCAGATTTTATGGATTACAGACCAGCTCACGTCTGGACAATGCGCCTGGCTATTGCAGCGCTTGTCATCGGCGCGCTGTTTACTATTGCTTCCCCGCAGCGCCCTGAAGCCTCGCCCTTGGGGCTATCCGCGCCAACGCCCACACGACAAACTCTCAAAGGCCAACTACTGGTCGCGGACCCGACTTTGAATGATTCGCGCTTCAGCCATACGGTCATCTTCATCGTGCGCCATGATGAAACGGGCGCGTTCGGATTGGTGATTAACCGCCGCCTGAGCTCTGCGCCCGCCTCCAGCATATTCAAAACACCAGAAGACAATCCGCCTAGCGGTGAAATCATCATCCATTATGGCGGTCCTGTAGAGCCGCAGACTGCCTTCGTACTCCACACAACTGACTACAAAAAATCACCAACGATCCCGGTAAACAATCAATACGCCGTGACGCAAACAATCGATATTTTAAGAGTCCGTCCGGAGACTTTAAGAAGGATTACAGAGTTTTCGGAGCATGAGTCGGATGGAGGCGAGCTTGAG
>JBLHZD010000183.1:0-8314 GCA_047631095.1 Alphaproteobacteria bacterium | reverse complement strand
TCCTTGCCCGTCAGGTTCTGGCCGTCTTGCAGGGCAGAAAGGGCGGCCTCAAAATCAAAGTCATTTCGCATGTGTCATTCCTTTTCTTCAGTTTAAAGAAATGACACGGAATTTCTAACGCTCCCTCACAGGTGTTATTGGTCGTGATGACGTCGGCGAATACGTAGCGTTGTTTGATGTCGCTCTGCAGCCGCAGGTCGTGGCGTACGCTTCTCCCTTGAAATTATTCGAATACATGGCGTTAGGACGCGCTATTGTTGCGCCGAATCAACGAAACATTCAGGAAATTTTAGAGCACGAAAAAGACGCGTTGCTCTTTGATCCTCTATATATGGATGAGTTTTCCGAGATGATTTCCCGGCTCATGAATGACGAAGAACTTAGGGCGTCGCTTGGGAAGAATGCGGTCGCTACTATTCATAACCGAGGATTAACCTGGGATTCGAATGCGAAGCGCGTCGAAGATCTTTTTAATGAATTATTAGAAAATTCTAAATAAGCGTTATTCCGACGTTGTGGCGCTAATTTTAATAAATTCAGAAATTTATAGTTCACCGACGTAATGCGCGACGGGCCATGTTTTCCAAAATTGTTGCAAAACCTCGACGTTGCAGCGTGATCCAGTAGAGGGGTTCCGTGCAGGTTGAGAGGCTTGCTTTTTGTTGGTTATCGCCCGCCATGAAATCGTATATCAGCAACCCGGAATCGAGATAATATTGAATTGCCGCCGCATGGGTTAAGTATCCTGGGTGATGATTTTTAAGCGTATAGTCCACGCCGCTTTGGTATTGGTATACGACGCCGCCATAAATAAAATTTAGAAGATAGCCGAGGTCGATATCGTTTGCCCGTACACGTAAAAGGTCGATTGTACCCTCGTTGAATGAAGTTTCGATATAACGCTGATGAAAGGCGCTGAAAACAACGTTCTGGAACGCGCCCGGTTTGCCGCGGGCGCGCCATGTTTTTTGATGAAGCGCCGATAACTGATCCAGAAATTTCTGCGCTTCGGCTACTGTGTCGGCGCGTTTCAAGGTTATGGGACCGGCCTCTTCAATCTTTCGGCGCGACCTCGTTAGTTTTTGGCGCGTATTTCGGCTCAATACTTTTATGTAGGGCAATCCCTGGGCGCGAATGGGTTCAAGGTCGACAAAATAAGACGTGCCCTTCTGCTGAATTTTACACGCCAACGGCGTGGATTCGCTTTGTTGGCGCCATGTTTCTGAAACGCCGCTAAGACGAATAATCTGGCCGTTTTCCGCAATTTCCGTCAAAAACTTCAGGCATGCGTCGGCGACGCGGTCACGGGCGTCGGGCGACGACAGGATATCGTTATATTCGATGTAAAGCGCGTCGATTTCCGGGACGCCCGTTTCTTGTAAGTATAGTGTTGGTTTTCCAATAAAATGCCGTTTTGGGGCGGATTGAAGGAGGGCGAGCCCAGCGATATCGTCCCCGTCCCGTGCGGTCAGGAGTTGAGGGGAAACGCCAGGCGTTTGCAACCAGCATTGAACCCAGGACCAGCTTTGAAAAACCGATGGATGAGCGTGGGATTCTAACGCCCGCCAAGCCGATTCCAGCGATTTTAGATCACCAGTGTCCGTTAAGGTGACGCGAATAGGATTCACGAATTATCCATTAAATTTTGGTCTGGAGGTGGCCGGTCGCATCAATCGATCAAATCGCCGATATCAACGGATAACGTTGCGGCCAAGCGCCGATAGACTCGCGTTGAGCCACCGCGTTTGCGGGTTTCGATTTGTGAAAGATACGTTGCGTTCAACCCGGTCATGGCCGCCAGTTGTTTTTGTGTCAAACCCCGTAGTTTGCGAAAGACTTTAACCGGGTGGTCACCCTCCAGTAAACGATCAAGCGCATCAAGCGGCATTTGCTCCTTTGAAAGGGCGCTTTTAAAACCGCCCAGATCTGCTTCTTCCGGCTTCCAGTCCGGGTCGACCGGGTAATAAGCGCCGTTATTTTCGGTGTCCTGCGACGTCTGGGGGCTATTTACGCGCTGTACAGCGTCCATGCTGGCTATATTTTCGAGATCGGCCTTGTGATCCTGGGTCGTCGAGGCAGCGCTGGCCAGCAGGCGCTCATACAATGCCCAGGGTATCAGCGCGTATTGTGGCTGATCCGCCGACGGCACCGGAATGACCCAATTGTTCTCTACGCCAATCTTTTTGTTCACGCGGCGCTGATCCTTTCATGTGGCGTCGGACAGATGTTTCAGTGGCCCATCAATTCCAGCATAATGCTATAGTAGAATGCGGTCGAAATCACGTGGTTTGACAGTTTCAAAACGCTAAAATTGACATTAAGAATTGAATTTTCCACCCCGCGTTTCGATATGTTCGGTGTCCGGGGCCTTTGCACCGGCGAAAATTGCAGCGCGAGGGGAGCGAATATGACGATCAAGCGAATGGAGATCGGGCCCATCATGAGCCGGGTCGTGGAATATGACGGCGTGGTCCATTTGTGCGGGTTGACCGCCGACGACCAATTACAATCGATTGAGGGTCAAACGCGACAGGTGTTGGACAAGATCGACCATTACCTGATGGAGGCGGCGACGAGTAAATCCCGTTTGCTTACCGCGACGGTTTACCTAAGCGATATGTCGATGAAAGAGGCGATGAACGTCGTTTGGAAGGAATGGATCGACCGAGACGCGCCCCCAACGCGCGCCTGTGTTGGCGCCGTGCTGGCGCGTCCGGAAACGCTCATTGAGATTGTGGTCAGCGCGGCGCGTTGATGGTCGCGAAAATTTGTCCAATGCAGACTGAATGCTGATTGCTGGAATTTGTATCGACGGCGTATACTAAGCGCCAGATGCCCTTTCCTCCAACCATACAACGGATTGCCGTTCTCCTGCGATTGCCGCTTCTCGCGGTTATCGCATTTGTGTTTTCCGTTGCGGTTGGGTGTGGCGTTTCGCAGCGCCAAACGCCGGGGCCAGAATCGCTGGCGGCGACGGCGCAGTTCGCTCATGCGGTCTCCCAATACAGCCCGAGCGGCGAATTGGCGCCGGGATCGGCGAATTTCAGGCTGTTCGCAACGATATTTGATCGCGTACGGGACAACTACGTCGACGATGTTGACGACGCGACGTTATTGACGGTGGCGGCGCAGGGCATGCGGGACGCCTATCCGGACCCAAATAACGCCAACGGCGATCAATTGGTCAAGGCGGCCATTCGCGGGATGTTGGGTTCGCTGGACGATTACAGCAGTTATCTTGACGCTGGTAATTACACTGCGATGCGCAACTTGACGAACGGGCAATTTAGCGGCATCGGTATCCAGATCGCCAAGGATGACGCGTTCATCAAGGTTATTTCGCCCATCGATGATACGCCCGCCGCCAAGGCCGGGCTCCAGCCTGGCGATCGGGTTACCCATGCGGACGGGCATTCTCTGGCGGGCTTGTCGCTTCGTGACGTTGTTTTGCAATTGCGAGGCCCTGTCGACAGTCCCGTCGTTCTCACGATCGTCAGGGATAGCGCTGCGCCCTTTGATGTACGGATTGTTCGCGCCGTTGTGCAAATTAAAGCGGTGCAATGGAAACTCGATGGCGCTATCGGCCAAATTCGCATCAAGACGTTTTCATCGCGGACCACTGAGGAATTTCTGCGCGCGGTGGCGGGTATAAGGGCGCAAGCAGGCGCTGCTGGCGTTGCGGGTTATGTCGTTGATTTACGCAATAATCCAGGTGGGTTGTTTAATCAGGCGGTGACAGTGTCGGATGCGTTGTTAAATGACGGCGAAATTGTCTCGACGCGCGGCCGGTTGAACCGTCAAAGCTTCACGGCTGTCGATGGTGACATCACCGAAGGGGCGCCGATTGTCGTCCTGATCAATGAAGGATCGGCGTCTGCATCGGAAATTCTGGCAGGCGCCTTGCGCGACCATCACCGCGCTCAGGTCGTCGGGACGCGCAGCTTTGGCAAGGGGACAGTGCAGACCGTTCTGCCGCTGGGCGATGGCGAAGCGTTGAAGTTGACGACCGCGCGGTATTACACGCCTTCTGGCGCTACGGTAGACGGCGGCATAGAACCCGATATGACCCGCGCGCAGGATAAAGACCGTCCCGGCGACGAGCAAATGGAAGCGGCCTACGCGATCCTCGGCGTCGCGCGTCCTTAAATTTGGAAGCGACTTAATCTAAACGGTTTACGCTGACGCCGGTATCTTTGGAAGACGATCCAAGTTGGCGTCGATCATTGCTTTTGTTGGGATGGCGGGCTGCGCGCCCATGGTCAGGCACGCGAGGCTGGCGGCGAGGTTTGCCCGCGCGACGCTCTCAGGCAATGTCATCCCTTTGTCCAAAGCGCAGGCGAGAACACCGACAAACGTGTCGCCGGCGCCAGTCGTGTCAACAGGGGTTATCGTTGGCGCGCCAACGGTGAAGTTCGCGTCCTTGCTGGCGACAACGGCGCCGTCTGGACCCAGGGTCAATATACAGGTCAGTCCATGAAGCGCGGCCAAGAGGGCTGGAATTTTGCGTAATTGGTCGCCGTTCCGTTTTTCCGACAACGCGCCGGACTGTGCGGCGATGGCGGCGCCCTCGCCTTCATTGACGATGAGAATATCAACGCACCGCAATGCGGATTCAGGAATAGCGGCGGCAGGCGCAGCGTTGAGAATTGTGCGCCCTATATGCCCGTGCGCGCGGCGCAAAATATTCAAGTTTTCCACCAGTGGAATTTCCATTTGAAGGATTAGCGTATCGTCGGCGGTAAATTTCAAAGGATCTGCTTGTTTGGCGGACACGGTTTGATTGGCGCCGCTGGAGACAACGATAGCGTTTTCGCCGTCATCGGCCACATGCACGGTGGCGCACGCTGTGGGGCGGTCGGATTGACTGACATTCGTTAAATCAATCCCGGCCGATTTCATATCCTGTAACGCGAGATCGGCGAATGAATCGACGCCAACTTTTCCGATCATGGCGACTGTGGCGCCGGCCCGGGCGGCGGCGAGCGCCTGGTTTGCGCCTTTGCCGCCGGAAACCAGATGATAGTCGTCACAAAGGACTGTCTCGCCCGGCGCGGGTAAATGCGGCGTTGGCTGCACCAGATCAACATTGATGGAGCCGAAAACGAAAATCATGGGGATCTCCTGAGCAACCTAATGTCACCCCGGTATCGGACCACCAATCAGAAGCCGGATCAATCGCCAATAACGCTAGAGTGGCGCTACAACAGCACTACTCCGCCGCGGCGGGGATCCTTTGCTTGTCGAGTTCTGCGCCCAGGAACAGACTCAGCGCGCCCATGCCGGATTGCGCGCTTCCACTATACCCGGCGGCCTCTTCTGCGTCTGGATTGTAATTCGTGTTGGTGTTGACGTCATAGGTCCAGGCGACGCCGTTTTCGTCGAAGATCATTTCGATCCCGGCGACCTCGATGTCGTTTTCACGCAGGAAGCGTTTATATAAATCCAGGTTCGGATGGGTGAAATCCTTGAGAATTTCAAAGCGCGGCGCGGCCTCTCCCGGCGTCGATCCAACCGGGCAGGCGAGATCTTCTATTTGGCATACATCCGCCGGGCACAGCTCAAATCCCTGCGACGTATCGACGCGCACGGTATACAAATGCTCGCCGCCAACGAATTCATTGCGCAGGATAAACGGCTCGGGAGATTTGATGTATTCCTGCAACAGCATCGTGCCGTCGGGGCCGGGTTCGTAGGCGCCACTGTCCAGAAAGTCATTCAGCGCGCTCAAATCGTTGAAGAGCTGGACGCCCGCGCCTTTGCCGCCACGGTTGGGTTTTAAAATCAAGGGGGCGCCGAATGCCTTTGCGGCCTTGCGCACAGCTTCCTTGCCAACGGCCACGACCGTGCGCGGCGTTCGGATACCACAGGCTTGCAGGGCTGCGTATTGGCGCACCTTGCTGAGCTCTAGTGACAAAACGCGCGAATTATTAACGACCCGTCGACCGTTTGCTTCCAACCAGGTCAGAATGGACGCGGTGTATTCCGGCGCGAATTCATGGCCTCGTGTGTGGGAGGAGGCGCTCATGCGATTGTAGAACACACCTTCCGGCGGTGATTCATCGAAGGAAAACGAGCCTTTGATCAGGCGCCATTCCTTAAACGGCACGTTGTTGCGCTCTAACGCGGACTGCAGCGGCGCCAGCCACTCGATATTTTCATGGATGACGTAAACGGTGGTCATTTCAATCTCCGATATAAAATAGCGTATCTAATCTAATTACATAAATTAATTGTTATAAAAATCAACCCACAAATAAACTGTCATGCCGTTATGAAAGGGGGAATGACTTCATTTTCAGGGCGGGTTCAATGTTTCGTCCCGCGCGGTTTTTGTTTATCCTGTGGTTTGTACAGGAAAGACATCGCCGGGAGCGGGGCCTGACCTGACCCAATTGTAACCGACGGGAAGTCGCAGCCATGACAGATCGCACCAACTCAGCCGAAAGCCGGGATATTGCAAATGTTTTGCATGCCTATACCAACCTTGAAAAGCATTTGGAGACCGGACCATTTATCGCCAGTGGCGGCGATGGCGTTTTTATCCGCGATGAGGCGGGTAAAAGCTATATAGAAGGCATGGCGGGGCTTTGGTGTACGTCGCTTGGTTTTGGCGAAGAGCGCCTGATCGAAGCGGCGACGCGCCAAATGCGTGAACTGCCGTTTTATCATATCTTTTCGTCGAAGAGCCACAGTCCGGCGATTGACCTGGCCGAACGGTTGATTGCCCTGGCGCCGGTTCCGATGTCGAAGGCTTTTTTCGCGAATTCAGGCTCGGAAGCCAATGATACGGTGGTGAAACTTGTCTGGTATTACAACAACGCCAGGGGGCGCCCTGAAAAAAAGAAAATTTTCAGCCGGATCCGAGGCTATCACGGGGTGACGGTCGCCGCCGCCAGCCTGACGGGCTTGCCCGCTAATCATACGGATTTTGATCTGCCCATCGCGAATATTCGCCATACAGAGTGCCCGCATTATTATGAATTCTGCCTTGATAGTGAATCCGAGGAAGTTTTCGCATCACGACTCGCGGACAAGCTGGAGCAGCAAATTCTGGATGAGGGCCCTGAGACGGTCGCGGCGTTCATTGCGGAGCCGATCATGGGGGCGGGCGGCGTCATTATCCCGCCGCACACGTATTTTGAAAAAATCCAGGCGGTTTTGAAACGCTACGACATTCTGCTGATCGCCGATGAAGTCATTTGTGGATTTGGCCGTACAGGCAATATGTTCGGGTCGGAAACCTATGGTCTAAAACCGGACATGATGACGATGGCGAAGGCGTTGTCTTCCGCCTATTTGCCGATTTCCGCTGTTTTGATAAACGAGGAAATTTTCAAGGTCATCAGCGCCAATAGCAACAAGGTTGGCACCTTTGGTCATGGGTTCACATATTCCGGTCACCCCGTCGCCGCCGCGGTGGCGCTGGAGACCCTCAAAATTTATGAGGAAGAGGATATTCTGGGTCATGTTCGCGGCGTAACGGACCATTTCCAGGCGCGGATCAACGCCTATATGGATCATTCACTCGTTGGCGAGACGCGCGCGGTCGGGCTGATCGGCGCGGTTCAACTGGCCAAGGATAAATCGAGCCGGACCAACTTCGATCCCTCCGAAGGCGTCGGCGCGTTCTTGCAGGCGCGCGCGCAGGAACACGGGCTCATCGTCAGGGCGCTACCAAATGACAGCGTGGCCTTTTGCCCACCGTTGATTATAACGGACGCTGAAATTGATGAAATGTTCGACCGATTTGAAAAAGCGCTGGAGGATTGCGACGCCATGGTTCGGAAAAACTCTGGCATGGCGGCTTGATTTCCACGCGGTTTAAGGCAGGACGGAAGTAATGGATTACGAAGGTTTTTTTAAAGAACGTCTCGACGTGCTTCATCAGGAAGGCAACTACCGGACGTTCGCCGATCTGGCGCGTCGCCGGGGCGGTTATCCCGTCGCGGCGCACCACGAAGGCGGCCAGGTTTCCGAAGTTCTGGTCTGGTGCTCCAATGATTACCTGGGACAGGGACAAAACCCGGACGTAATCGCCGCCATGCACACCGCGCTCGATGAGTGCGGCGCGGGCGCCGGGGGCACACGGAATATTTCCGGCACCAACCATTACCATGTTCTGCTGGAACAGGAACTGGCGTCACTGCACCAACGCGAAGCGGCGTTGATTTTCACCTCCGGCTACGTAGCCAATGTCACCGCCTTGTCGACCTTGGGCATGGGGTTGCCGGGGTGTCTGATCTATTCCGACGCGTTAAACCATAATTCGATGATCGAAGGCATCCGCCACAGCCGCGCCGAGAAGCGCGTCTTC